>CP070648.1:3357337-3364429 GCA_020354555.1 Armatimonadota bacterium
CGGCGAACTTCCTGATCTTCACGTTCTTCACTGAGCTCATGGCCCTCGTCGTGATGACCTCGCATCCCTGCAGGTGAGTCGGCATTTCGAGCAGGTACTCGTCGCCGCGCGCCGTCGCCTTGTGCGCTATCCTGGGGAACCGGAAGGGCGTGTGCGACATATCGGCGTGTTCGAGTTCGCTTAGGCTCTTCAGGCCGCCGTAGCGGAACTCGCGGACGCAGTCCCTCTCGACCGCCTCGATGTCCTCCGTATCGAGCGGATCCTTTCGCCGCCAGTCGCTGAAACCGTGCTGGTATCCACACTCGCACCATTCCCGCAGCATAGTGCCCAGGGCCCGCTGCACGCGCTCGTGCTTCTCATACCCGAGGCGCAGAAGGGCTTCGAGAGCCAAGGCATTGGGCCACATGAGCCGGGGCCCGCACGGCCTCATCAGGAGGTCGTCGGCGACCATGACCAGCTTCACCTCCCGCGCCTTGACCTCTCTGAACCGGACCCTGTCTCCGTGCTGCCGACGATTGACGATGCTCGCCTGCTCCGCCACGAGTTCATCGGCCAGGAAGAACATCCCTGGATTGTGGTCTGACTCCGGCCTGCGCATCAGCCACTCGACGGCTCGCCGTATCCCGAGGGCATTCCGTGTCATCCCGAGGTCGGCCAGTTCCCTCAGGTTGCGTGCCGTGGCCGTTACGCGGCCCTCCCAGGATCCGTTCTCGTGCTGGCGAGCCAGTCGCTCCTCTAGGAGTGACTTCCTCAACGCGCCGTCTGACCGCTCAGCCCGATCGAGGAGCCTCCGTGCTCTCCATGCCTCCAGCGTCTGCCTGCCGGCCAGGAAGTCCATCACGTGATGTCTCAGCGCGCTGGCCTCGTGCTGCCGCCTCAGCTCCGACAGGAGGGTATCAGGCATGGGGTTGGTCTCGGCCCTTCTCACGATCTCATGGGACGTCTCAAGGTCGCTCGCCCTGGCCCTTCGTGCTTCTCGTTCAGTGATCTCAAGACGCTTGACGGCAAGGGCCTTCTCCCGCTCAACCAGTCCGACAAGTGACTTGCCGTCTATCCTGAGCGTCCTCAACGCCGCCTCGGGCAGGGACATGCGGTCCCCCGCCTCGACAAGCAGTTCGCTCCGTTTGCCCCGTCTCGCGGTCAATATGATCTCGTCTCCCAGGTCAAGGAAGAGTCTGCGGCCGTCTGACAGCCCGAGGTATCGCCTGACGGCTTTGCTCAGTTTCGTCCTGCCGTCCGAGGAAATCTGAACGATCCCCACTATCTGGGGGAGGCTGAAGGATCTGCGCATTTTCGCGCCACGCTCCTGGTACGTGGTGGGCGCGCCAGTGCTCAGGAAGACCGTCATCCCCGCGGGCGCGCCGGCACACTCCTAGTCAAGCCGAGTTCCACATCAGCGTAGCTGCCCCTGCCGCGATCCGGTTCCGGCAAAGCTTCTTTACGACCACAGGCAGCAACGGGTACGCCAGCAGCGCAGGTCCTATGCAGTCCCGGGCGGCGCACGTTATCTGCGAAAGCCGGGAGATCCGTCGCTGCTCTGCCGCTCGTTTGACCCGATGCGACTGGGCATGGTATAATCTGCGTGGAATCAGGCTTCCCAAACGGCGTGGAAGGGGAGGAGTAGGCGGCAGCGCCGGGTGCAGAGAGCCGGGTGAGGTGAAAGCCGGCCCCGTGCGGTCGCCGAACGTCGCCCCGGAGCCGCGCGCCCGAGGCGATCGCTTAAGTCTGCGGTCGCGTAGGGCGCGCCGGGTGCGCCCGTTAGAGCGCAGCGAGAAGAGGCGTCGGCTGTCTTGACGCCTCAAGTTGGGTGGTACCACGCAGGTCTAGCGCCTCTCGTCCCAATATGGATGAGAGGCGTTTTATGTTATCATACAGGGCCCGGTTGACCGTAGGCAGCCCCGTTGGGGTGTGAGTGATCGCGGCGACGGGCAGGACACATGGGAAGGATAGCGTCATGCGCAGCGATGTGATCAAGAAGGGAATGGAGCGAGCGCCGCACCGCTCGCTGCTCTACGCGTGCGGCTTGACTCGCGAGGAGATGGATCGCCCGTTCGTGGGTGTCGCGACGAGCTTCACCGACGTTGTTCCCGGTCACGTCGCCATGCGCGACCTTGAACGGCACGTCGAGCGCGGCATCTACGCGGGCGGCGGCGCCGCGTTCTTCTTCGGTTTGCCCGCGATCTGCGACGGCATCGCCATGGGTCACAAGGGCATGCACTACTCGCTGGCGTCGCGCGAGCTGATCGCCGACTCCGTCGAATCGATGGCAGAGGGGCATGCGTTCGACGGCCTGGTGCTGCTCACGAACTGCGACAAGATCACCCCGGGCATGCTAATGGCGGCGGCGAGGCTCAACATACCTTCAATCGTGCTCACCGCCGGCCCGATGCTCGCCGGCCGCTATCGGGGCGACAGGGTGTCCTACGGCGAGACGTACTACGCCGTCGCGCAGTTGAAGAAGGGCGAGATCGCCGAGGGCGACCTGGCGGAGCGCGAGTACTGCGCGTGTCCCGGCGCGGGCTCGTGCCAGGGGTTGTACACCGCGAACACAATGGCCTGCCTGACCGAGGCGATGGGCATGAGCCTGACCGATTGCGGCACAGCCCTGGCGGTGTCGGCCGAGAAGCGGCGCCTGGCGTACGAAACTGGGAAGCGCGCGGTTGAGCTGATCGCCGGGAACGTGACGCCGCGCTCGATCATGACCGCTGCAGCATTGCGCAACGCGATCCGCGTGGACAATGCGCTCGGCGGCTCGACGAATACGGTGTTGCACCTCCCGGCGATCGCGCATGAGGCGGGCATTGATTTCGACCTGGATTGGTTTGACCGCATCAGCCGCGAGACGCCGCATGTGACCGACATGTTGCCGGGCGGCAAGCACTTCATGGAGGATCTTGACGACGCGGGAGGCGTGGCGGCGGTATTGCACGTTCTACGCGAGTCACTCGAAGCGAACCCGACGGTCGGTGGCAAGGATATCGTCGCCGTGGCGGAGCACGCCCAAGTGCGCGATGAGGAAGTGATCCGACCGCTCGACAGGCCGTACCACGCGCAAGGCGGCATGGCTATCCTGCGTGGCAACCTGGCGCCTGAGGGGTCGGTTGTGAAGCAGTCGGCAGTGAGCGATAAGATGCGCAAGTTCCGGGGGCCGGCGCGCGTCTTCGACAGCGAGGAGGCGACCACGGAGGCGATTCTCGAGGGGAAGATCAACCCGGGTGATGTCGTCGTCGTCCGCTACGAGGGCCCACGCGGCGGGCCGGGGATGCGCGAGATGCTTTACCCGACGTCCCTCATTACCGGCGCGGGGATGGGCGAATCGGTCGCGCTGCTGACCGACGGGCGGTTCTCGGGCGCGACGATCGGGTTGTCGGCCGGACACGTCTCGCCCGAGGCCATGTCCGGCGGGCCAATCGCAGTCGTGCAGGAGGGGGACGAGATAGCGATAGACCTCGACGCGCGGACGATTGACCTGCTGGTGGCGGAAGATGAGATGGAGCGGCGGCGGAAGTCGTGGCGGCCGCCGGAACCGAAGGTCGGGACGGGTTGGCTCGCGCGGTACGCGCGGCTGGTGACGTCGGCCGCGTCGGGCGCGGTGCTATCGGCGGAGGGCGAAGCCCCGCGAGGAGGGAGTAATCAATGAAAATGACAGGCGCTCAGGCGCTGTTGGAGGCTTTCAAGCAAGAGGGCGTGGATGTGATCTTCGGCTATCCCGGCGGGGTGGTGCTGCCCATCTCGGACGCGCTCTATCACGAGAAGGCCATCAGGCACGTGCTCGTAAGACACGAGCAGGGGGCGGCGCATGCCGCCGATGGATACGCGCGGGCGACGGGCAAGGTCGGGGTGTGCCTGGCTACCTCCGGCCCGGGTGCGACGAATCTCGTCACCGGCCTGGCGACGGCGTACATGGATTCCATCCCGGTGGTCGCCATCACAGGACAGGTGCCGACGCCGGCGATCGGGCGCGACTCCTTTCAGGAGGCCGATATCACCGGCATCACCATGCCCATCACCAAGCACAACTACCTGGTCAAGGACGTGCGCGAGCTCCCGCGCGTCATCAAGGAGGCCTTTTACATCGCGTCCACCGGTCGGCGCGGCCCGGTGCTGATTGACCTGCCGCGCGACGTGAGCCAGGCGGAGCTCGATTTCGAGTACCCGGACAAGGCAGAGCTGCGCAGCTATCAGCCGCAGGCCAAGGGGCACTCGCTCATGATCAAGCGAGCGGCGGAACTCATTGCGAGCGCCGAGCGGCCCGTTATCATCGCCGGCGGTGGCGCGGTCGCCTCCGACGCGGCGGATGAGCTGCGCAAATTGGCCGAGCTGATCAATGCGCCGGTGACGACGACGCTGATGGGCAAGGGCGTCTTCCCCGAGCGCGACGCCCTCGCGCTCGGCATGCCGGGCATGCACGGGACGGCGTATGCGAACTACGCGCTCAACGGGGCGGACGTGATCATCGCGATCGGCATGCGCTTCGACGACCGCGTGACCGGCAAGTTGGAGACTTTCGCGCCGAACTCGAAGTTCGTGCATATAGACATTGACCCGGCGGAGATCGGCAAGAGCGTGAAGCCGACGGTGCCCATCGTGGGTGACGTGAAGCAGGTGCTCGCGGCGCTCCTCAAGCGGCTGGAGAAGCAAGACCGCTCGGAGTGGATGACCCTCATCGCGGAATGGAAGCAGCGCTATCCGCTGTCCTACAAAGGCGACGGGCTGAAGCCGCAGATGATCGTGGAGCAGATCTACGACATCACGAACGGCGACGCGATCATCACCACTGAGGTGGGTCAGAACCAGATGTGGGCGGCGCAATTCTACCCGTGCAAGCGTCCGCGGCAGTTCCTGTCGTCGGGGGGCCTGGGGACGATGGGGTACGGGTTCCCCGCGGCGATCGGCGCGCAAATCGCGTGTCCCGACGCCGTGGTGTGGGATATCGCCGGCGACGGCAGCATCCAGATGAACATCCAGGAACTAGGCACGGCGGTGGCCAACGAGCTGCCGGTCAAGGTCGCGATCCTCAACAACGGCTATCTCGGCATGGTGCGCCAGTGGCAGGAGCTGTTCTTCGGCAAGCGCTACTCGTGCGTGGATCTCGCGGCCGGCATGCCGGACTTTGTGAAGCTGGCGGAGGCCTACGGGGCGGTGGGCATACGGGTCGACAAAGATGACGAGGTGCGCCCGGCGCTACGCAAGGCGATGCGCCTACGCAGGAAGCCGTGCCTAATTGACTTCCGCGTTTGTCGCGAGGAGAACGTGATGCCGATGGTTCCCGCGGGCGGCTCGATTGACCAGATGATGATTGACTGACAGGCCGCCCGGGCCGGATTGCGCCGCGGCGTGCAGGGCCGCGGAGTCGGAGGGAGAGATGCGACATACTATTTCAGTGCTCGTGGAGAACCGTCCCGGCGTGCTCGCCCGGTGCGCCGGGCTGTTTGCCCGCCGTGGGTTCAATATCGAGAGCCTCGCCGTCAGCACGACGGAGGACGCGACGATTTCGCGCATGACGATCGTAGTTGCGGGGCCGGAGTGGGTGCTGGAGCAGATCCAAAAGCAGCTGTACAAGCTGATGGACGTCATCAAGGTGCTCGACCACACCGGCGACGCTGTGGTGTCGCGCGAACTGGCACTGATGAAGGTCAAGGCGCGCCCGCAGGACCGCGCGGAGATCATGCAGGTGGCGAGCATCTTTCGCGCCAATATCGTTGATGTCGGCGACGACACGCTGACCATCGAGGTCACCGGCGACGAGGAGAAGATAAGCGCGCTGGAGAACCTCTTGGGCAGACAAAGGATCGTCGAGATGGTGCGCACGGGCAAGGTGGTGCTCGTGCGCGGCGCGAAGCCGACGTGAGCGCGCTGCGGGGGGCGTGAGGGCTGATGTCCTTTCCAGCAGACCCGTGGGGTCTGACCGGGAGGCCGTCCCAACGCGATGCCGAGCCGCTCGGGACGACCTCAGCCGCTTTCGGGATAGGCTTTGCGCCCTGTGGAGGTGCATGATGCGCGGCGGTCTGGCGAGAGACCTCGTGATATTGGCGATCGGGCTTGTCCTCGGCTACTTCTTCGCCGTGTACGGCGGGGGGCAGTTGATCCAGTCCATCGCCGGACAGGTGCCTGAAATCAACCTGAGCCGGCCCGCGATCGTGTTGATCCTGATCGGCATCGTCGTCGCGGCCCTGGTTTTCATGTCGCGCGGGCGCAGGTGATGCCATGCACGAACTCGTTTCCCCGCAGCAGGCCGAGGCGATTGTCCGCGGGGCGGCGATTGCCCTGATCGCGGTTGGCGTCCTCGGGTGCGCCGCCGCGGCAGCGCTACCACGTCGGCGCCGGCCCGGCCTCGCGGTGGGATCTCTCGTTACGGTGGCCGGCGCGCTGGTCTACGTGCTGTGGGCGGTCTATAACGGCATCGTCGCGCGGTTCGGCCTCGACAGCGTCAAGGCGCTGTTGGTCAACCTGGGGATATTCGCCGTCGCCGGCCTGGTGTACGGCCTGGCGGCCGGCCGGGCGTGGCGCTGGGCCGCGCAACCAGCGGATCGCAAGAGCTGAGGGGCAGCATCGTGACGTCGGCCGTGAGACGCCTTTGGAACGGGCTCGTCGCGCGCATGTCCACGCGGCGGGCGCTCGAAACGAAGCGGCTCGTGGCTGACTGCCTGGCCGTGCTCTGGAGCGTGTGGCTAGCGGGGTACGTGCTGTGGCTTGCCGTGCCGTCGTTTGCAGATGGCCGGGAACTGCAGAAGGGGGCGGAGCAACTAGGGATTCCTTCCGTCATCCGGGTGCTGTATACGCTCTATGCCGTCTGCTATCTGTGGTTCGGCGGATGGATGGCGCTTGATGCGTACTCGCGCGGTTTCGGCGACTCGGATGTGTTCTCGATACGGCGCTTCCTGTGGTTGGCGGGGGTCTTGTGTCTGTGGCCGCTCGTGCCCCTCATATACTGGTTGGCGGTGAAACGCAGGGCCGTAGCGGCGGAATTGAAACCTGGCTCTGGCATGTCGCAGCCGATTGCGGCCGGAGCCTGAGATAAGTCTGGAGGTAGGAAATGGTCAACGTGTACTATGACGATGCAGCCGATCTGGGATTGCTTAAGAACCGGAC
>CP070648.1:3364529-3379009 GCA_020354555.1 Armatimonadota bacterium
CCGAGCGGACTGTTGAGTTCCTGCAATCCTGCGTCGCCCACGGCATCGACTGCATCCAGGCACGCGGCGATCGGCATATCGGCGATATCGTCCAGTCCTATTGGGACCGGCACGGCAGGGGCCTGCGCTGGATCGCGCAAAGCGTCGGCGGCGTTGACGGCACCGAGAAATGCATCAGGCGCGTGGCGGAACTCGGCGCCATCGGCTGCTACATCCACGGCGGCCTGACCGAGCAGCTCACCGATTTCGAATCCCGCACTATCGCCCGTGTCGCCGACTGGCTGGCATTGATCAAGGACCTCGGCATGACGGCCGGCATTGCGTGCCACAACCCCGAAGTCCTGCGTATCGCCGAGGAGCAGGACTGCGGCGCCGAGTTCTACATGCAGACCATCAACCCGGTCGCGTACTTCGCCGCCGCGGACACGGATCTCGTCGCGCGTACCATCCGCGACTGCCCCAGGCCGGTGCTCGCCTTCAAGATCCTCGCCGCCGGGCGCGTCGAACCCCGCGAGGCGTTCGCGTTCGCGTTGGAACGGATCAAGCCCACCGACGGCGTGATCGTCGGCATGTCGCGCTTCGAGGAGATCGAGGAAAACGCGCGTCTCGTCACCGAGTTGGTCACCGGCGAGCGGGTGTGGTCGGAGTGGGTCGGCGGCTGGGTGCGCGGCAATGCGACCTACGAGTGGGAGCCGGCAAGCTAGCTGCGCACGGGGCGGGAGAACTAGCCGGACCTTCCCGTCGCGGACGGCAAGCTTCCGAGGCCGCGATCGAGGCAGTCGCGCTGTAACCCGAGGTGAACATGATGAATCAACCGCAAGTACTTGGCGTCGGCATGGTCGGCTACGGCTTCATGGGCAAGGTTCACACCTACGCCTACCGTACGCTCTCCATCTTCTACGACCCGGTTCCGGTCGCAGCGAGGCTCGTCGGCGTCTGCACGTCGTCGCCCTCGACGTGCGATCGCGCGATGCGCCAGGGCGGGTACGAGATGTGCACCGACGACTATCGGGGACTCCTGGAGCGCGACGACATCGACATCATCCACTGCTGCACGCCGAACGACACGCACCGCGATGTCGTCGTCGCCGCCATCGAGGCCGGCAAGCACGTTTACTGTGACAAGCCGCTGGCACGCGATGTGGCCGAAGCCGAGGCCATCTGCGCCGCCGCGCGCGAGGGCAAGCGCACCTACCAGATGGCTTTCAACTACCGCTTTGTCCCGGCGCTGATGCGCGCGAAGGAATTGATCGGCGAAGGGTTTCTCGGCGAGCCGCTGTGTTTCCGTGCCGTATATCTCCACGCCGGGTACGTTGACCCGGAGCGGCCGATGTCGTGGCGGCTCGACGCCGCGCGGAGCGGGGGAGGGGCGCTGCTCGATCTCGGCTCGCACATCATTGACCTCGTGCGCCATCTGCTCGGCGACTTCCGGGAGGTGCGAGCGATGACGAGAATCTTCACGTCGCGCCGGCCGGTGAGCAAGGGCTCCGCCGACACCGCGCCGGTCGAGGTTGACGACTCGGTGTGGATGCAGGCGGAGCTGGCGTGCGGTGCCGTCGGTACCCTCGAAGCGTCGCGCGTGTCAACCGGCGCGAGCGACGAGATTCGGCTGGAGATCCACGGTCGGTTGGGTGCGATTGCGTTCAACCTGATGGATCCCAACTGGCTGTACGTCTATGACAACCGCTTGCCCGAGGAGCCCTTGGGCGGCATGAGGGGGTTCACCCGCATCGAGTCGGTGCAGCGCTATCCCGCGCCGGCATCGCTGGCGGTGCCGAAAAACACGGTCGGCTGGCTGCGCTTCCACGTCGCGAGCATCCACAGCTTCCTGGAAAACGTCGCCGCCGGCCGCGCCGGGTGCCCGTCACTGGAAGATGGTCTCGCGGTGCAGCGCGTGATGGACGCCGCGTACCGTTCGGCGTCCGGCAGTGATTGGGTAACCGTCGCCTGAGCCGCAGGCGCCGATGGCGACGCGCAGAAAAAAGCGACCGGCTCCCGCGATCACTCGGGGGAGCCGGTGGAAAAGAGAAACCCCGCATGTGCCGTGTGTCTCTCCGTTTTTGAACCCGCCTAAGCAGGTGGGTGCTCTATGCGACCGCTTCGCGATTCTTCCCGCAGACGGGAAGCTGCCACTCAACCGGCCGGCTTAAGCTCCCAGTTTATGAGTGTTGGCTCAAAACTTCTGAAGGCAAGCACGCGCACTGCAGGGTTTCTGCACTGTGCCTATTACTCTCTTGTTCCACATGGATGCTAGCACATCAACCCCGATTTGGCAAGATCGGCAGCGCGGCATCGGCGTGGTCTTGTCAAGCCTCGCGACAACGGCTCGTGGCTGAAGCTGCGCGCGGCTATGGCCGCGACAGCCACGGGCTGCCCGCGACGATGAATCGCCATGGCTCGTCGCACCCGGGCTTGACGCCGATGCGGCGGCGCGCCGCGACGTCGTCACGGCGCGTATCGCGCCCCGGCTCGATGCGCAGCGGGCCGCCCGTGAGGTCGGCGCCGTTGCAGGTCATGTCCATCCCGAAGGCCTGGGTCAACTTGCCCGGGCCGCTCGCGAGGTTGCGGTCATTACCGGCTCGGATCGAGCGCGCCGCATTCAGCGCCCGCCGTCGTCGCATGAGCGCGATGCCCTCCGCGGGCTCCACCGCGCGAATGAGCACCGCCTCGGGGACGCCTTGCTCCTGGGTAACGACGTTGAGGCAATGATGATTCCCGTAGATGAAATAGACGTACGCATGTCCCGGCGGCCCGAACATCCGGCGATTGCGCGCGGTCATCTTCGTCACCCAGCGATCACCGTCGCGCAGCACCGCGTGGCACGCCCGGTCGCCTTCGAGGTATGCCTCGGTTTCCACGATGTAGCCGGCGACACGACCCTCAGCCGTCTCATGGACGAGAAGCGCGCCGAGTAGCGAACGGGCCACTTCGATCGTCGGGCGCAGGTAGAACTCGCGGGGGAACGGCCGGCCAGGCCGGCCGCCCGGGGAACCTGAATCCGATGCGCCGCGCTTACGCCGCACGCGTGCGATTCCTCCGCAGTTGCTTGCGCAGCGCCGCGAGCGGCAGCGTGTTGAGCACGTCCTCCGGCTCCAGCCACCCGCGCCGCGCGGTGGCGACGCCGTACGTGATGAGCCGCAGGTGGTCGCAGTCGTGGGCGTCCGTGTTAATGATGATCTTCACGCCCAGTTCCTTCGCTCGCCGCGCGTGAATGTCGCGGAGGTCGAGGCGATCGGGATAGGCGTTGATCTCCATCGCGACGCCGAGTTCCGCCGCGGCCGCGAGCAATCGCTCGACGTCCACCTCGTACGGATCGCGCCTGCCGATGATGCGACCGGTGGGGTGGGCGAGGGCGTCCACGTAGGGGTTCTTCATGGCGTCGATGATGCGCGACGTCATGCTGTCCGCATCCATCTTGAAGCCCGAGTGCACCGCGGCGATGACGAAATCGAGTTGAGCAAGCACGTCGTCGGGGTAGTCCAGGCTCCCGTCGCGGCGAATGTCGCACTCCGTGCCCGCGAGAATCGTCAGCCCCCTGATGCGCTTGCTGGCCGCTCTGATCTCCTCGACGTGCTCCAACAGCGCATCGTCAAACAGGCCGCCCGCCATGCCCACTGACTTCGAGTGATCGCAGATCGCAATGTACTTGTACCCCGCGCCCTTGGCGGCCTCCGCCATCTCCTCGATCGTATGATGGCCGTCGGTGCGTTTCGTGTGCACGTGCAGGTCGCCCTTGATATCCTCGACGGTGACGAGCTGCGGAAGCTCGCCGCGCTGAGCCGCCGCGATCTCGCCGCGGTCCTCGCGCAGCTCCGGCGGGATGAGCGGCAGATCGAGCGCGGCGTACACCTCCTCCTCGGTCGCCCCGGCGACGCGCCGGTCGGTCTTGACCTCGAACACCCCGTACTCGCTCAACCGCAGGCCTCGCCGCACCGCCGACTCGCGCAGCCGCACGTTGTGTTCTTTTGAGCCCGTGAAATACTGCAGCGCCGCCCCGAAGCTCTCCGGTTCCACCACGCGGACGTCTATCTGCGCGTCGCTCGCGCTGACGACGCTGCTCTTGGTCCCTCCGCGCGCGACGACTTGATGAACAACGGGGAGGGAGACGAACGCCGACATCACCTCCTCGGGCTCGGACGACGTGACCAGGATGTCAATGTCGCCGATGGTGTCGCGCATGCGGCGGATGCTGCCCGCGGGTTCGATGCGCTCGACCGGCGCGGCGAGCACTAGGCTCTCCACCACCTCCATGGCAAGGGGATGAGCCTCGGCGAGCGGCAAGCGTGCTTTGTGCACCCGCAGCCGTTCGATGCCGCGCAGGATATTGGCCTCGGTCTTTGCGCCGAAGCCCTTCAGATCGCGAAGCCTGCCCGCGCGCGCGGCTTCTTCGAGTTCGTCCACGCTGGTGATCCCGAGTTGGTCGTGGAGGATCTGCGCTTTGCGTGGGCCGATCTCCGGAATGCCGAGCAGCGCGGTCAGGCTTGCCGGGAACTCGGCCAACAGCTCCTGGTGAAAGGCGCAGGTGCCGGTATCGAGCAATTCCTCGATCTTCCGCGCGATGCTGGCGCCGATGCCGGGGATGTCGGTGAACGGCGTCTTCCCGCGCATATCAGAGAGCTGCTCCGACAGGCCTTCGATAGCCTGCGCCGCGCGCTGATAAGCGCGTACCTTGAAGGGGCTCTCGCCCTTGATTTCGAGGAGATCCGCGATCTCTTCGAGCACGCGCGCTGTGTCGCGATTAGTCATCGGCAGCGTCGTTGGGAGCCGCGCGCTGCGGCGCCGCGAGCAGCCCCGGCAGCGCTTCGAGGAATGATGCGGAGCGCATCCGCCGTCCGAGATAGTAGTCCACGTATGAGCGCAAAGCGACGGCGAGTTCGGCGGCTACGACGCGCGTCAGGCGCACTCTCGGCAACAGGCCGGGCCACGCGTTGACGCAGATGCGCGCGGTACGCAGAGCGCCCGCCGACAGGCGCCGCCAGTTCTGCTCCGCCTCGGCGCAGCGACGGCAGATCGCCCCGCCCAGGGCCGGCGAGAAACCTACCCAGTCGTCCCCCAGTTCCTCTCCGCAGCGAATGCATGCGCCCAGCTCGGGCGCGTAGCCGAGCGCGTTGAGCAGCCGCAGCTCGAACACGCGCGCCAGCAGTTCCAGTTGATCGCTGTGCTCGGCCTGGGCGAGTGCGGCGTAGAGCAGATCGAAGAGCTGCTGGCTGCCGTCTTGCTCTTCGACGAAGCTGTCCACGAGGTCCGCGAAGTAGCTCGCGTACGACAGTCGGGTCAGGTCCTCGCGCAGCCCGTAGAACGGCTCGCGCACCTGGCACTGGGTGACGATGTCGAGATTGGCGCCGGCGGCGAGCTGCAAGTTGGAGCAGCAGAAAAGCTGGGCTCCCGCGGCAAGCTTGCTGCGCGGGCGGCGCGCGCCCTTGGCCACCGCGACGACTTTGCCGCGCTCCCGGGTCAGCAAGGCGAGGATGCGGTCGGTTTCGCCGAGGTCGCGCTGGCGCAGGACGAGGGCGGATACGCGATACAGGCGAGGGCGAGGCATGGCCGGACACGGCCCGCCGCGGCGCGAGCCTACTCCTTTCCCAGGGCCTCCTCCGCGATGGGTTCTTCCACTTTGTCATAGCCCCCGAGGATGGCCACGCCCGAGCTGGTCCCGATGCGGTCGGCGCCAGCGTTGATGAACTCGAGGGTCTGCTTGTACGTGCGAATGCCGCCGGCCGCCTTGATGCCGATGTCACGGCCCACCGCCTGGCGCAGGAAGCGGATGTCCTCGACGCTGGCGCCGCGGGGACCGAAGCCCGTCGAAGTCTTGACGAAATGAGCCCGCACTTCCTGGACGATGCGGCACACCTTTTCCTGTTCTTCGCGAGTCGTGAGGCCGGTCTCGAGGATCACCTTCACCAGCACCTCTTCACCGTTCGCGGTGAGCCGTGTCATCTCCGCGGCGGTTACGACCTCTTCGATGTCGCGCCGGACGGAATCGAGGTTGCCCGACTTGAGCGCCCCGATGTTGACCACCATGTCCAATTCGCTGGCGTACGTCGTGATCGCATGCTTCGCCTCGAACACCTTACACGCCGTGGTTGTCGCGCCGAAGGGAAACCCGACCACCGTGCCCAGCTTCACGTCGGAGTCGCGCAGGCATCGCGCGGCCACCGTCAGCCAGCACGGGTACACCATCACGGTTGCGAAGTGCTCTCGACGGCTCTCTTCGCAGAATGCGACGATCTCCTCCTCAGTCGCCTCCGGACGCAGGAGAGAGTGGTCTATCATCTTCGCGAGAGCAACTCTTGAAAACATACGGCCTCCCGTACCCCGAACCCAAGGGCGCTGACGCGCCCCGCGCATTGACGCAACCTAACTTGTTGTATCCCGATTCACCGGGCTTGTCAAGACAGCCCGTGGCGCCGCGCGGATGTCTCCGGCGCGGCAACTCACGCAGCGCCACTCCCCGCGCCGTATCGTGGCGACTCCTCGTCGCAGCGGTCCGCGAGTCGCCGTCGCGCGCCCGCGTCGTGCGACCGGTCAGCCCTGCACCGCGCCCACACCGCGAGTCAGCAGGTACGCGGCGGCTGCGAAGTACACCACCAGCGCGGCGACGTCCGCCGTTGCGCGCGCGAACCACGCCGCCGCCGTCCCTTGGCCGCCCAGTCTCGCCCACACCAGCGGCGCGAGCCAGCCGACCATAGAAGCCGCGGCGGTCGCCAGCGCCGTTGCGATCCCGATCGCCCACGCCACCGCGAGCGGCCCGCCCCAGATCGCCGCGGCAGCGAGCGCGCACGCACCCGCGATGGCGCTCAGCACCACGGCTACCTTCATCTCCCGGCTCACGCTGCGCCATGGCTCCGCCGGATCCGCCACCAGCGGGAGCGTCGCGCGCGCGACGCTGCTCGTGGCCTGACTCGACGTCGCGCCCGTGACCAATAGCAGCAGCGGAACCAGCAGCGCCACGATGAGTTGCGGTGCGAGCACCTCGTCGTACATGCGCACCAACGCCGCGCCCACGAGTCCCGCGGCAAGCCCCGCAGCCAACGACGGCGTGCGCGAAAGCAGCGCCTTGAGCGGCGCCTCCCGCAACGATTTCCCGCCGCCAACCTCTGCCCCCCACATCTGATGCACGTCTTCTTCGGCTTCTTCCTCCATGACCTCGGCGACGTCGTCCACGGTGATCATTCCCACCATGCGGCCGTCGGCCGCGAGCACCGGCACTGCCAGCAAATCGTAGCGCGCCACGACGCGCGCCGCCTCCTCCTGATCCACCTCCGGGCTGACCCATATCAGGTCGCGGCGCATCATCTCCGACACCGGTTGCTGCGGCTCCGCGGTGAGCAGCTCTCGCAGCGACGTCACCCCGCGCAGATGCCCCTCAGCGTCCACCACGTACACGTAGTACGCGAACTCGGCCTTGGGTATCAGCTCGCGCAGCCGCTCGGTTACCTCGCCGACCGTCAGGTCCTCAGGCACGGCCACGAACTCCGACGCCATCTGCCCGCCGGCCGACGTTTCGTCGTACTGCAGCAGTTCCCTGGCGCGCGCGGCGTCGTCCGCCTCCATCGCGCTCAGCAACTCCTCCGCCCGTTCTTCCGGCAGATCCGCCAGGAGATCCGCCGCCTCGTCGGAGGGCATCTCCTCGACGATGTCGGACGCGCGTTCGGTGGTCAGGGCAGATACCAGCTCGGAGGCGACTTCGTCATCCGCCTCGTCGAGCACCTCGCCCGCGCGCTCGTCACTGAGCAGCGCGAACGCGGTCTGCCGCATCTCCTCGGGAAGATCCTCCAGGGTTGCCGCCGCGTCAACGGGATGACTGACGGCGAGCAATTGCGCGGCCTCCGCAGTACGCCCGGCGCTCAGCAGCTCGGCGAGCTGCTGCGTTAGGGTTTCGCCTTTGTCGCCTTCCGCCATTCGATCCACTCCGACAGACACGGGGCGCGGCGCCTTGACATATCAGCGCCGAAAGCCAGGTCATATCATAAGCCGTGCGCGGCGCCAACGCAAGACCTGCGGCGGACACCGCGGGGCCGCGCATCTCGCGCTGCGCGCGAGTTGTCCTGCGTCCTGCGAATGTAGTATAATCGCGGGGCCGGCGACGACAGCCGGCTTTCCTGGCCTGATCTATTCACACGACGCCTGAGGAGCGCGCTTGGCGGCGCCGCGCGCCGCCGACTGTTCCCGCGGCGAGACATCCGAAACGGCACGTGAATCAGCCATGATCCGAGTCGGCATAGCGGGAGCCACGGGATACGGTGGCGTCGAACTGGTGCGGCTGCTCAAGCAGCACCCGCAGGTCGAACTCGCCTACCTGACCTCCGAGACCTACTCTGGCAAGCGGATGGACGAAGTGTATCCGCATCTGCACGGCGTTACAGTCGAACTCCACGGCCTTGATCCCGACCGATTGGCCCATGAATCCGAGGTCGCTTTTCTCGCGCTGCCCTCCGGGCAGGCGATGGAGCTCGTCCCGCCGCTGCTGGCGAAGGGCAAGCGCGTCATTGACCTCAGCGCGGATCATCGGCTGCGCGACGCCGCCGCCTACCCGCGCTGGTATGGCGTAGAGCACCCGCATCCCGAGCTTCTGGTTGAGGCGGTATACGGGCTGCCGGAACTCCACCGCGCGGCGATGCGGGAAGCGCGGCTGGTGGCTGCGCCCGGATGCTATCCGAGCGGCGCGATACTGGCGATGGCACCGCTCGTGTCCGCGGGCCTCGTCAATGCGGACAAGCTCATCGTTGACTCCAAGTCGGGGGTCTCCGGCGCGGGCCGGACCGCGCTCGAACTCGCCTATCACTACCCCGAGGCAAATGAGGACGTTTCGGCCTACAAGGTGGCGAGCCACCGGCACACGCCCGAAATGGAGCAGGAGCTGTCGGCGATCGCCGGGTCGCCCGTGACCGTGACCTTCTCGCCGCACCTCGTGCCGATGACCCGCGGGATCGCCACCGCCGCATACGCGCCGCTGTGCCGCCCGGCCGCGGCCGGGGAACTGATCGAGGAAATGCGGCGGTTCTACGCGCGCGAGCCGTTCATCCAGGTGCTCGACGAGAAGACCTACCCGCATACGAAACACACCGCGGGGTGGAACCTGTGCCAGGTCACCGCGCGGGTGGATGAACGCACGGGCATCGCGATCACCCTGTCCGCTCTCGACAATCTGGGCAAGGGGCTGTCGGGCGCCTGCGTCCAGTGCTTCAACATCATGTGCGGTTTCGAGGAAGCCACGGCGATCTCGGAGCCGGGGCCGTATCCCTAACTCGGATCAGCCGCAGACAAACGCCGCTGAACGCGGAGGGGCATAAGACAGCCCAAGCTATGAGGCAGGAGCTTGCTGCCTGCCCGGATCACCGAGCTTGCCGTTTATCCGGGGCATTCTATTGCCGGGAGACGCACGTGGCAACTGAAGATAACGAGGATATCGAGCCAGGCGGCGTGAGCCCGCTGCTCTGGCACGCGCTCGACGGCGAAGGCGTCACCGCCGCCGAAGGCTTCAGCGCCGCCAGCGTAGCGTGCGGCCTCAAGGAGTCCGAGGCACATGACCTCGCGGTCGTCTTCAGCGATCGCGAAGCTGCCGCCGCAGGCGTCTTCACGTCGAACCAGGTCAAGGCGGCGCCGGTGCTCCTGAGCCAGGCGCGGGTCGCTTCCGGCCGCGCGCAGGCCGTGGTCATCAACAGCGGCAATGCGAACGCGTGCACCGGCGAGCAAGGCCGCCTCGACGCCGAGGAGATGGCCGCCCTTGCCGCGGAGAAACTTGGTGTTGACGCCGATCTTGTCCTGGTCGCCTCGACCGGACACATCGGTCACCCGCTGCCGATGGACGCCTTGCGGAGCGGCATCCCTGCCGCCTGCGCCGCCCTCAGCCCGTCGGGTGGTCCGCAGGCCGCGCGCGCGATCATCACGACCGACACGCGACCGAAGGAAATGGCGCTGGAGATGGAACTCGCCGGGGCTAGAGTGCGCCTGGGCGGCATGGCCAAGGGCGCGGGCATGATCTGCCCGGCGATGGCCACGATGATCTGCGTCATCACCACGGACGCGGGGATCGAGGCGCGGAACCTCGACCTCGCCCTGCGTTGGGCGGTCGACCGCTCCTTCAACTGCATCACCGTGGACGGGGACATGAGCACCAACGACACTGTGCTCGTGCTCGCCAACGGCGCCTCCGGGGCGCAGGTGCTCAAGGAGGAAGATCGCCGCAAGTTTCAGCGCGCTCTCGACTTCATAACCGCCCGGCTGGCGCGTGCGATCGTCGCCGATGGCGAGGGCGCCACGAAGACGATCCAGGTGCATGTTTCGGGGACCAAGGAATACGAGCAGGCGCGGCGCGTCGCCATGGCCATCGCCAACTCGCCGCTGGTCAAGACTGCGCTCTATGGGGGAGACCCGAATTGGGGGCGGATCATGGGCGCCGCGGGCGCGGCGGGCGTGGAGTTCGATCCGGGCGCGGCGGATCTGTCGTTGGCCGGGATTCCGGTCGTCGGCGCCGGCGCGCCGCTGCCCTTCGACGAGAAAGGCGCGGCGCAGGCGGTGAGCGAGCGCGAGATCACGATCCATCTCGACCTTCACGCCGGCCCGCAGTCGGCGACGGTGTACACCTGCGATCTAAGCGAGGAATACGTCCGCATCAACGCCCATTACACGACGTGAGCGCGAGCCATGACTGAAGACCTACAGCAGCGAGCGAACACACTCATCGAGGCGCTGCCGTACCTGCGCGAGTACTGGGGCGCGACGATGGTCATCAAGTACGGCGGCGCGGCCATGGTCGAGCCGCAGTTGCAGGCGATGGTGCTTCAGGACGTCGTGCTCCTGCGCTACGTCGGCATGAATCCGGTGCTGGTGCACGGCGGCGGGCCTGAGATCAGCGACATGATGCGCCGCCTCGGCAAGGAGCCGGTCTTCGTGCGCGGCCTGCGCGTCACCGACGCCGAGACTATGGACATCGTCGAGATGGCGCTCATGGGCCGCATCAACCAGGATCTCGTCGCCGCGGTCCACGCCGCCGGCGGCAAGGCGGTCGGCTTCTCAGGCAAACACGGCGGCATGCTCACGGTCACCAAGCAGGCCGGCGAAGTGGACCTCGGTTTCGTCGGAGCCATTGAGCGAGTTGATCCGACGCTGATTCGCACCATCAGCGAGCAGGGCTACATACCCGTCATCGCCCCCATCGGTCTCGGCGAGGACGGGCAGACCTACAACATCAACGCCGACGTGGCGGCGGGCAGCATCGCCGGCGCGCTGCAGGCGACGAAGCTCATCGTCCTCAGCGACGTGCCGGGCATCCTCGCCGACGCGCAAGATGTGAGTACGCTCGTGTCGTCCCTAACCACCGAGCAGGCGCGGCAGATGATCGCGGAGCGCAAAGTCGAGTCGGGCATGATCCCGAAGGTCGAAGCCTGTCTCGACGCGCTGGCGCAGGGCGTGCCGCGTTGCCACATCATAGACGGCCGCGCGCCGCACGCGCTGCTTATGGAGATCTTCACCGACGTGGGCATCGGCACCATGGTGCTGCCGTAGCGCTGCGCGGGCGCAATCGCGCGCTGCACTCCGGGGTGATGACTCGTGCCCATCTACGAATACTCATGCGATGAGTGTCGGCGCCGGTTCTCGGCGTTGGTCGGCGTCGTCGCCGGCGACAAGGGCGTTGAGTGCCCGCGCTGCGGCGGCAACAAACTGACCAAGCTCGTGTCGCGCTTCTCCTCGTTCCGCGAGGACACGGATCTCGACGATCTGGCTGACCTTGACGACGCGGATGACGACCCCCGCGCGCTGCGGCGCTGGGCGCGCAAGATGGGCCGCGAGTTCGGCGACGACCTCGGCGACGATTTCGAGGACGAGGTCGAGTCAGCGTTGGATGAGGAAGACGACGACTACGCCGCCGCGCCCGAAGACGACGCGGAAGAGTAGAACGCCTGCCCGCACGGGCAGAGTCCGGCGATACAGGAATCGGCAATGAACCAAGACGAAGCGAGAGCCATCGAATCCCAAAACATGTTCGCGGTGTACGCGAAGATTCGTCAGCCCATGGTCATCACGCGCGGCGACGGCGCGTACGTCTGGGATTCCGAGGGTAATCGCTACCTTGACCTGGTGGCTGGCGGGCGGGCGGTGACCGCGCTCGGCCATTGCCCGGCGCCGGTGGTGCAAGCCATCTGCGAGCAGGCGGGCCGCCTCCTCCACATGTCCAACGATTTCTACACCGAGCCGCAGTTGGAGCTGGCGCACCTGCTCGGTCAGGTCTGCCACTGCACACGCGCCTTCTTCTGCAACAGCGGCGCCGAGGCGAATGAGGCGGCCATCAAGCTCGCCCGCAAGCACGCCCGCGTCAACTACGGCCCCGATAAGACGGAAATCGTGACCATGCTCAAGTCCTTCCACGGGCGCACCATGACGACCCTCGCCGCCACCGGCCAGCCGAAATACCACGGCGATTTCCAGCCGCTCATGCCCGGGTTCAAGCATGTCGAATTCAACAACGTCGAGGCGCTGCACGCGGCGGTGGACGACCGCACGTGCGCGGTCATGCTCGAACCAGTACTGGGAGAGAGCGGCGTGTACCCGGCGACTCCCGAATTCATGACGGCGTGCCGCGAGGCGTGTGACCGATACGGCGCTCTGCTCATTCTCGACGAGGTGCAGACCGGTCTCGGCCGCACCGGCAAGCTGTTCGCCTACGAGCACTACGACGCCAGGCCGGATGCGATCACTCTCGCCAAGGCGCTCGGCAGCGGCATGCCGATCGGGGCGATGCTGGCGACCGACGAGGCCGCGCAGGCGTTCGTGCCCGGCGACCACGCATCGAGCTTCGGCGGGGGCGCGCTCGCAGCCGCGGCGGCGCTCGCCGGAGTCCGCGCGATCATCGAGGGCGGGGTCGTCGAGAACGCGCGCGACATCGGCGCGCACTTCGCAGCCGGCCTCAAGCGCCTCGCGGAACAGCACCCCGTCGTGACTGAAGTGCGCGGCCTGGGCATGATGGCCGCGGCGGACCTAG
This sequence comes from Armatimonadota bacterium, assembly GCA_020354555.1. Taxonomy (NCBI): domain Bacteria; kingdom Bacillati; phylum Armatimonadota; species Armatimonadota bacterium. Next base: position 3,377,512 of record CP070648.1, read on the forward strand.
GGGATCCGGTGGCCTCGCACGTGCGGTCCGCATGCCTGCGGCGCGGCGTGCTGATCCAGATCGTCGGCGACTCCATGCTGCGCTTCATCCCGCCGTTGATCCTGACCGCCGCGCAGGCCGACGCAGGACTCAGCGCGCTCGACGAGGCCTTGGCGGAGGCGGCTGCGGCCTGAGCGCATGCTCCGCCCGACAGGAGCAGACGACGCTCTGCGCGTAACCGTTGCTGTTGATATCATGTCCGATTCGCTCGCCATAGCCGCCGTCGTGATCCTGGCGCTCCTGCTGCTGAGCGTCATGCTCGTCACCAGGCTCAGCGCAGGCGGCTTGCCGGCTCGCCGCATAAACATGCTGATCGGCGAGTTGTGGGTGGTCGTCGGCGCCGCCGTCGCCCTGCTCATGACCATGGGGAAGATGCTCGGCCCACCGGGCGACGTGTCCGGCGGACTCGGCGTGGAAATGCAGGATCTCGGGCGTAGATTCACAGCACTCGGCAAGTCCCAGGTGCTTTTTGGGGCCGGCGCGGTGGTGGCGCTCTATCTGTTCGTGCATCTCCTGTACTCGATCAACCGGGCGATGCGCTCCGCACCGCCGCCGTGAACCGTCAGTCTGGTCACCCGCCGCGAGCGGTCGGCGGCGAACGACAACGGCATAAAGGCACCGAGGAGGGGGAGATCGCCCATCCAGGAATCCCGATCCGGACTTCGTGCCTCGGCGGTTCCTGCGACAGAGTATCAAGGAGGACCACATGGCAAAGGTTGCGCTTGCGTATTCAGGAGGATTGGATACCTCCGTCGCCGTCAGATGGCTCCAGGAGGAGCGCGGCTTCGACGTCATCGCGGTCGCGGTTGATGTCGGCGAGCAGCGGGACTACGAGGCCATCCGCAAGAAGGCGCTCGACATCGGCGCGGTGGAGTCAGTGGTCATAGACGCCAAAGAGGACTTCGCACGCGACTACGTCTTTCGCGGGCTCAAGGCCAACGCGATGTATGAGGCCAAGTACCCCGTCGCCACCGCGATGGCGCGCCCGCTCATCGCCAAGATCGTCGGCCAGGTCGCGCGCGACAACGGCGCGCAGGCGGTCGCCCACGGCTGCACCGGCAAGGGCAACGATCAGGTGCGCTTCGACGTCACCTTCGGCGTGCTCTACCCGGAGATGGAGATCATCGCCCCGTTCCGCGAGTGGCGCGTGAGCCGCGAGGAGGAAATGGACTGGGCGCGCGAGCGCAATGTCCCGGTGCCGACGGACAAGGCGAGGCCGTACAGCACGGATGTCAACCTGTGGGGTCGCAGCATCGAGTGCGGCGTCCTCGAAGACCCGTGGCAGGAGCCGCCTGCCGATGTCTTCGAGTGGACGCGCGCGCCCGAGGACGCCCCCGCCGCGCCCGCCTACGTCGAGATCGGCTTCGAGCACGGCGTGCCGGTGTCGCTCGACGGCAAGGCTCACTCCGGCGCGGAGCTGATCGCGGCGCTCAACTCCCTCGCGGGCGAGCACGGCGTC
>CP070648.1:3379109-3386724 GCA_020354555.1 Armatimonadota bacterium
ACGCGGCGAGATGACGTCGTCGGCGAGGCGCCGCAGCCGTACTAGGGGCAGGTTGCTGGAGACCGCCAACTGCATGATCGCCCTCGCTTCGAGGTCAACTCGCGAGATCACCGGCCGCTCGGCATCCTCAGGCAGGATGCGCTCGACGGGCGCCACCTTGTCGCGGATATCCTGTGCGGCGACGTCGGGATCCACTCCGACCTCGAACTCCACCACGACTACGCTGACGCCCTCCGACGAATAGGAGTCGATTTGCTTGACGTTGCGGGTGGTGGCGACCGCGTCCTCTATGCGCTTGGTGATCTCGGTCTCGATCTCTCGCGGCCCGGCGCCAGGGTACACGACGGTAGCCGTGACGAAAGGAATCTTGAGGTTGGGCAGCAGATCCATCCCGAGACGGAAGTAACTGATGAAGCCGACCACCACCAGGGCCAGCATCACCATCGCGATCAGGATCGGGCGGCGTACTGAGAGGCCCCAAACAGACATTAGCTCCCTCCCGTCACTCGCACCGCATCGCCGTCGCGTAAGGTGTCATGCCCCGCGACGACCACCGCATCGCCGGGCGTGACGCCGGCGAGCGCCTGCGCCAGATCCCCCTGCTCGACGCCGAGCTTGACCGCCACGCGATGTGCCTTGCCCGCGCGCACGACGAACACCGCCGCCCCGTCCCCCTCGCGCACCACCGCAGACCGCGGCACCGCGGTGACGCCGGGCAGACGTTCGAGCGTGATCGCGCAGCGCGCGAACATCCCCGACTTGAGCCGCCCCTGCGGATTCGGGATGCGCACTCTGACGTGGAACATTCTCGTTTCGACCTCAGCCGCCGGCAGGATCTCCGTGACCCGGCCGGCGAAGGTTTCCCCGGGATAGGCGTCCACGGTCACCTCGACCGACTGCCCCGGGCGCACATTGCGCACGTCGTCCTCGCCCACTTTCGCTTTGACGTAGACCTGACGGTTGTCAACCACGGCCAGCAGCGGCTGGCTCGGCACGACGGTCTGACCGGGATCCACCTCGCGCTGGGCCACCTCGCCTCCTAGCGCGCTCCGGATCACCGTGTTGTCGAGCATCACCTGCGCCGCCTGCAGCGCCGCTCGCGCTTGGGCAACGCCGGCCGCGGCCTGGTTGACCTGCTCGCGTGCGGCACGAATGTCCTCGGCGCGAGCGCCCTCGTTGACGATGCTCAACTGCTGCTCCGCCACCCGGACGCCGGCATCCGCTTGCTTGACCCGTTCCTCGGCGGCCTTGATCTCCTCGGTCCGCGCGCCTTCGCGCACTAGGTCGAGTCGCTCCGCCGCGGTCTGGTACTGCGCCTCGGCGACCTGGTACTGGGTGCGCGCGAGGTCCACTTGCTGCTCCGATATGGCGCCGGCCTTCAGCAGCTCCTCGGCGCGTCGCAGATTCGCCTCGGCGTTGTCGAGCCCCGCCTTGGCCTGGCGCACCGCCTGCTGCGCCTGGGCGCGCTCTTGTTCGCGCGCGCCTTTGCGCAGCGCCTCCAGGCCCGCACGCGCCGCCTCCAGCGCCGCGCGCGCCTGGGCCACGTTGGCCTGGGCTTGCTGCCGCTCCTGGGGACGCGCGCCGGCGAGCGCGAGATCGAGCTGCGCCTGCGCCATGCCGCGCGCCGCCTCCGCCGCCTCTACCGCGGCGCGCGCCTGCGCCACCTGGGCGCGGACGTCGCTGTCGTCGAGTCGCACCACCACCTGCCCCTCAGCCACCCGTTCGCCTTCGTCCACCGTCACCGCGACCACCTTGCCGGGTATCTTGGACGCGAGCGCCGCCTTGCGATCCGGCTCCACACTGCCCGTGACGTTGAGCGCGGCGGCGAGGTCCGCCGTCACGACCGCGGCCGTCTCCACGGGAACGGCGCTTCGCGTTTGCGGCGCCGGTCGGTTCCGCTGCGCCACGATGCGGTGGTAGACGCGCCAGCCGAGCACGGCGACCACGGCGACGACGATGAGCCAGACTAGAGTCCGAGTTCCAGCACCCCTAGGTTTCATGCCTTCCTCTTTATGCTCCGCTTAGTAGAGTGCGCCGCCGTCGCGTCCTCTGGCGCGTGCGCGCCGTGACGCAGCAGTTCCAGGGTGTGAGCGACGACCGCGTCGGTCGAGAACCGACGGCGCCTGGTCAGGCGCTCCATGAAAAAGATGTGAATCATGCCGAACAGCGAGAACGCCGTCAGCCGCGAGTCGAGCCCCTGAAACTCCCCCGCCGCCTCGCCCTCCTGGAACAGCGCGCGCGCCGACGCCAGGCTGTCGTGCAGGTAGCGCTGAATCGGCAGCCCGAGCTGCTCCTGCTCTCCAGTCCCCGTCATCTCGCGAAACACGATGCGCACCAGGTTGTGCCGGGTCACCAGCAACTCGCAGTACGAGCGCACGAACCGCTCGACACGCTGCCACGCCCCGCCCGGCGCCCGATTCGCGTCCGCGAGCAGGGCCAGCACCTCCTCGAGGCCGCAGTGAATAATGGCCCAGTAGAGATCGCGCTTGTTCTTGAAGTAGTAGTAGAGCAGCGCCCGGTTAACCCGCGCCGCCTCCGCAATCTGGCCGACGGAAGTCGCGGAGTAGCCCTGGTCGGCAAACAGGCGCTCCGCGGCCTCCATGATGCGCTCCTTGGCGCCGGCCTGCTCGTCTTGCTGGATGGGCGACTTCGCCACGGTGACCTCGCGGATTTGACGGCAGGCGCCCGGCTCCGACTGCCGGGCGTCTGCGACTGCGCCACGACCCAATGCTAAACCAACGGTTAGTTAATCAAGTATACGCAGGCGGAGCGCCCCTGTCAAGCCTCGCCCGGAAGGTCCGTCTGTTGGTTGCGTCCAGCCGGCTGTTTGTTCCCGCGCGATCGGCCTCGCCGTGCCGCGGCCTACGGCGTCAGCGGCGGCGGTCGGTCGCCTTTGAGCCAGGCGTCGAACCACTCCAGCCCCGGCCCGACGTCGATCTCGTGCTCGCCCGGGAAGATGTCGAGGCTGAAGCGCTGCGGCACGCCGAGGACGCGATAGGGGCGCCCGACCCGGCGCGCCGCGGGGGCCGCATCGTCAACCGTGAAGCACAGATCCTTCTCCCCGACCTGGATCATCAGCGGCCGCGGCGCGATGAGCATCGCCACCTCCGGGATGTCGCCGTATTTCCCCAGCCCCGGCATGTACTGCGCCCCGCAGTAATTCGCGCGGGCTACGGCGTCCTTCAGGGTGCTCAAGTAGCACACGATGACGGCGGTGCCGATTCTCCGGTCGAGCGCCGCGAGGTACGTCGTCATGGTGCCCCCGAACGAACAGCCGATGCAGCCGATACGGCGGCGGTCAACTTCGCGCCGCGACAGCAGGTAGTCCAGCGTGCGCATGCCGTCCCAGATCTGCAGGGCGAGACGGTGATACCCGAAATAGCCGTCCGCGAAATAGGTCACGTTGCATAGGTCCCGGCCCGGGCGCACCCAGTCCGCGTCGTCCTGGCGCTCGCCGAACCCGCGCCAGTCCGGGCTGATCGTCACATACCCGCGCTCCGCGAGGCGGCACGCGAGCTGGTGCTGATAGTCCTCCACCGCCTCCCCGTTGGGCCCGAGACCGACGAGCGGATCCTTCCCGGGGCCGTGACCGTGCAGGCACATCACCGCGGGACGCCGCTCGCCGCGCCTCACCCCCCGCGGAGTCAACACCCACGCCGGCACCGACTGGAACCGCTCGGAATCGAACACCACTTTCTCGCGCGTGTATGACGGCAGCTCCGTCCGCTCCAAGACCTCCGGCCGCAGCGGGACTGGGTCCGGCATCGCGCCGAGTTCGCGCACAATCGCCGCCCTGAACCGTCGCCGCCAGGCGCGCCATTCCTCGACCGACCGCGCCTTGAAAGCCAACGGGCGTATGGCGGCGGCCAGGCGCGCTGCGGAGGATTCCTGCGTGGTATAGATTCGCTTGCGCTTCGTCGGCATATCTCGCGACCTCCAAGCATGAGCCGCGCCTCGGCAGCGCGGCGGAAGAGTACTGTTTCCGTGTCGCAGCGCGAACTCCTATTACCGAGGTTCGTGCATTAGGGGAGGACGCAAAGGATGGCAGCGCTCCTCCCGAACGAACCTCGTCCGGAAGAGTCTGCGGGCATTACCGGTGCCCCGGTAATACCCGAGACTCTATAGGAAACCGAGGGCGGCGGAGCGCGTCTAACATTGGTAGAGCGCAGGTCGCGTGTCGGACTGTGCCGGGAGGCGCTGGCGGGGCGCGCGGCGAAGTTGAGAAAACGAGAGGTACTATGTGATGCAAAGGATGTCAACGGCGGTCGTTCTGATGGCCGCCGTCGCGGTTATTGCGGGATGCGGGGGCAGCGGGCCGACCCCGCCGCCGCCAGTGCAGATTGTCGGCTCCTACCTCGGGCACGGCATCATGAGCGCGTACGACCAACCAGTGCTTCAAGTGGGGCTGGTCGTGCGGAGCGACCGTACCGTGGGGGGAGCGGCGTTCTTTAGCGGACCTATCGTCAATCGGGACGCGTTCTTCACCGGCGCCGTAGATGCTTCGAACAACCTTACGGCGTCAGGCCGCCTGATCGGCAACAGCGGCACCGAAGATGTCGGCAGCTTCACTCTCACCGGCACCTTCGACAACTTCCTCGACGGCTCGAACGTCGCGGGCACGTTCACTGCGGAGGGCGTAGGGTCCGGGCAGTGGTTTGGCTTCCTGTATGACATCTATCCCCTGGGGACGTATATGGGGGGATACACGGGGGACAGCGAAGGCAGAGTGGCCATCATGAATTTCCTGGTTGACGATATCGTCGTGATGATTGACCAGACGGATGCGCCTAGAGTTGACTGGTTCGCCTCGGACATTGGCTCTGCGATGCTGACCCCGCCCCCTCAGCCTGGTGCCAGCTGGGGCATCAACGCCAGCGACGGCCTGTACGGCACCGGCTTCAGCCTCAGCGGAGGCGTCGGCCAGACCGAGGCCGGTGGGATCTGGCAGCAAGCCGTTGATACCACGACCCTCAGCGGCGCGTGGTCCGCGACCAAGCCCCATGCGGGCGCCGCAGCCGCGGCGAGAGGGAGCATGCCTCCGGGGCCGATACGCGTGCGCCGGGTGAGACCATAGAACCGTGGCCTGTCACCCCTAAACAAGGCAAAGCTTGCCCGCCGCGGGATCTTGGTGCGGGCGCGATGGGGTCAATGATCCTCGCCTGATTGCGCTGTGCGGGATTCCAGGGCCTCGGTCTCGTCGCTGCCGTGTTGACGACGCCAGCGGCGGAAACCCGGGGTCTCGATAGGCCTGCTCAGCCGTGGCTGCCTGAGGCGGCTTCGGCCGGCTGGGCGGCTTCGTCGCCGGGCGGCTCGTCGGCGATGCCCGCGACGCGCCGCAGCACCGCAATCAACTCGTGCGGGGAAAACGGCTTGGGCAGGTACACAGCGGCGCCGGCATGCCGCGCCGCGCTCACCGTCGTCTCCTCGCGGCCCACGCTGAGCACTATCACGGGGATGTCGCGCGCCTCGGGGATTTCGTGCAGCGCCGCCAGCAACTGGAACCCGTCCATCACCGGCATCACGACATCGAGCAGGATGATGTCCGGGCGCTCCCTCTGAATCATGTCGAGTGCGACCGCGCCGTTCTCCGCGCGCCGCACCGCGAAGCCGTGGCGCTCGATTATGGATTGCAGCTCACGGGCCAGCTCGTCGTCGTCGTCCACGACGAGCACGCGTTTCCTCGGCGCACTGTCCCCGTTGTCGCTGCTCAGGTTCATCATGCCGTCACCATACCGTTCCCCTTTAGTTCTAGCCATAACCTGACGGCTCTACTCCTGCAGTGAGGTCCTTCCATGCCGCAAGTGAGCTACTGTGGCGGCTTTGTCTTAGAGATGCGACATTAACCCCCTCCTTCGTGGCACGCGAGCGCTCCGTAGGCAAGCCCGACACACGAAGCCGCCTCGGTCGCCATCCTCCGGCTGGCCCGGCACAATTGACACCCACCGGCCGCGTTGCTATACTCGCGGCGGTCGGGCCGCAGGCTCTTTCCGTCAGTTCTCCAACGCGGCAGATATGCGAAAGCAGCAGCGATACATCCTCAAGTTCGGCCGCGCCATCTTGCCGCGCAACAAGTACCACTCCACTAGGAAAGGCGCGAAGGGATACGCGCGCGCCCGCCGCAAGCGCATGGATCGCGCCGAACTCGGCCGACTCGGGAGCCGCTCGTGAACGGGACCGCCAGCCGGTCTCGCGCGAGCGCCCCGCCGCCTGCGACGGGCACGGATTACAGGCTCACGTCGCGTGACCTCGGCGCCTGCGTTGCAGTGGTGCTGCTTTTCGCCCTCCCCGTCGTGACGCAGTTAATCCGGGAGTCGGTCGCCGCAGTCCTGATTATCGCGGCAGCGCTGGGGACACCGGCCGCGCTGGCGATTCTGCTCGTCCCGGCCGGCGCGGCGGCCTACTTCATCGCGCGTTCGACACTGCCGTGGGGATGGAAGGGCGCCGCGTGCGTCGTGGCGCTCATAGGATGGGCGCTCCTGTGCAAGTACCTTTTGGCCGGTCAAGTCGCGCTCGACGTCGGCGCATCTTGTTCTCGCTTGCTGCTCGCGGCGGGCGCGGCGCTGATCGCCGTGGCATCCTTCAAATGGGGCCGCGATCGCCACTTGCCCTACGCCGCGGGCGCCATCGGCGTGCTGTCCCTTGTCGTCGCTCTCCGCCAGCTTCTCTTCGGCGAGCACATCAGCGATGTCTACCTGTTCCAGCAGGGGCTGTGGACGACGCTCCACGGCGGCGGGCTGTTCCACGTATCCGACGAGGGGGGCTCGCACTTCGGCACCCACTGGTCGCCGATTCTCTTCGCGTTGCTGCCGCTCTATGCCGTCTGGCCATCGGCCGTGCCGCTCCTCATCCTGCAGAGCGCGGCGATGGCCGCGGCGGCCTTCCCAGTGCATGCGATTCTGCGGCGCACATGGCCGGAGGGGGAGGCGCTGGCGCTCGCCGCGGGCCTGCTGCTCCTGCCGGCCATGCTGGGATCAACCCTGTGGCAGTTCCACGAGGTCGCCTTCGGCGTGGCGGCGTTCCTGGCGGCGCTGATGTACTTCGAACGTGGTCGGCCCCTGCGCTTCGCGCTCTTCGCCGCCCTCGCCCTGCTGGTGAAGGAGAGCTTCGTCGTACCTGTGGCGCTGTTCTCCCTCTATGCGGCGGCGAGGCGGCGCGGTTGGCGATGGGTGGTGCTGCCCGCCGTCGGCGCCGCGGCGTACGGCGCTGTCACGATCGGTCTCATCATGCCGCACTTCCGCACCGAGGAGTCGGGACGTCCCTTCCGCTACCTCTACGGGTACCTGGGACAGACGCCGACAGAGGCCGCGCGCTACCTCGCCTCCCACCCGGGGCGCGCCGTGCGCTTGCTGACCCGCGGGCGCAACCGCATATACCTCGAAGAGATATCGAAACCGTACGGCTACGTTGTCCCGCTGGGCGCGTCGCCGGTGATCTTCGGTGCGCCGGACGCCCTGGCCGTCATTCTGGCGCAGCCGTCACCGTGGCCCATGCGCGATCCGACGGCGCACTACTCGATGCTTATCGCGGCGGCGCTGCTCGTGGCTTTCGGTTCCTCCGTGAGTTCGTTGAAGAGGCGCCTAGGGATATCGGGCTCTGCTCTCGCGCTCGCCGCCGG
>CP070648.1:3386824-3409744 GCA_020354555.1 Armatimonadota bacterium
CGACGGGACTTGGCCGATGCGCGCATGCTGCGTTCGCTCGGGAAAGCCGCGTTTCCTGCCTGACCAGTCCATCCGCGCGGGGAGGCGATTCCAACTCGGCGGAGAAGAACGTTGCAGCGAGAGCAGCCCCGGCCTGAACGCCGACACTTGCCGGAAGGGGGTGCGGAATGCGAAAACGAAAACCCGGCCGGTCGAGCAAAGTAGGCCTGCCTCCCGGCACGCCGGTGCACATCGGCGAGAAGAAGGCCGAGCGCGCGCGGCTCACGGTGACGGATTACGACGAGACGGCCACCGCAGAGCGGGAACTCGCCGCGCTCGACCAGTGCTTCGCGTTGACCGGCGTGCCCGGCGTCACCTGGATCAGCGTCGTCGGGGTTCATGACGTTGCTGTGCTGCAGCAAATCGGCGATTGCTTCCAGGTCCATCCCCTGGTGATTGAGGACATTTCAAACACCGAGCAGCGGCCGAAGCTGGAGGACTACCAGGATTACTTGTTCATCGTCCTCAAGGCCCTCGACAGTCCGACCGATGAGGGCGAGGTGAACGCGGAACAGGTGAGCCTGATTGTCGGGCCCAACTTTGTGATCTCCTTCGAGGAACGGGACAGCGGTCTATTCGATCCGGTGCGGGAAAGGGTCCGCAACGGCCGCGGCCGCTTGCGCAAGGCGGGTGCCGACTACCTCGCCTACGCGCTGATGGACGCAATCGTTGATCGCTACTTCGTCGTGCTGGAAACGATCGGCGAAAAGGTCGAGGACATCGAGGAGGAACTGGTCACGAACCCGACGACGGCGACGCTTCACACCATCCATCATCTCAAGCGCGAAATGATACTGCTCCGCCGCTCGGTGTGGCCGCTGCGCGAAGTCATCAGCGGGCTGAGTAGAGGCGAGTCACATCTCATTCGCGACACCACCGGGGTCTATCTGCGAGATGTCCACGACCATACCATCGAAGTGATCGACACCATCGAGGCGTTGCGCGACATGGTCTCTGGCATGCTCGACATCTACCTCTCCAGCGTCAGTAACCGCATGAACGAGATCATGAAAGTGCTGACCATCATCGCCACCATATTCATCCCGCTTACCTTCCTCGCCGGTATCTATGGGATGAACTTCAGGTACATGCCTGAACTCGCGTGGCACTGGGGCTATCCGGGACTGCTCGCGATCATGGCGCTCGCCGGCGGTGCCATGATCCTCTACTTCCGAAGGAGAAGCTGGCTCTAGGGCCGCACGGCACGCGGCATCTCTGAGAAGGTCGGAGCGATTGTCGCGAGGGCCGTTTCCGGGGAGACTCGATCAACCCGGCTGCGCCGCGCCGAGCACGTTCAAGTTCCCGTCACCGGTCGGCACGACAATCTCCGGCGCGCCGTCGCCGTCCACATCCGCGATCACCGGCGATCCGACGGCGGCGCCGAGGTCCGCCTTCCACACGACCTTGGCGTCGGCACCATCATCGGCCACGGCCCACAGCCATCCGTGGCTGTCGCCGAAGACGAACTCCTCCGTGCCGTCGCCGTTGATGTCACACGCAACGACGTCTCCCGCCGAGGCCTCCAATGGCAGTTCCCAGCGGACCTCGCCTGTCTCCGCGTCGAGACAAGCGAAAGCGCCGTTTTGCCGCCCGAAGCCGATCAGCCATCGCCCGTCGGCTGACCGCATGAAACCTTCCTGACCGGAGCGCGCGTCACCGGTTTCCGGCAGTGAATACCACCTTGGCTCGGCGCGCAGGCTGATCGCGCCGAGGAAGTAATGCCCCGCGCACAATACGACGAGGGGCGAGCCCCCACGCTCGAGAATCGCCGGCAGCGTGTACAGCCCCTGGCTCGGCTGGTCGAAGATCTTCTGGGGGATGATCGGGCCGACCATTAGATCACCCGTCTTGCCCGCGGCCACGCAGTAGTAGTCCGGGTTCGTGAACACCAAATCCTCGGCTCCGTCGCCATCCACGTCGTACACCGACGCCACGTTGACCGTCGGCCCCCAGTAGCGCTCGATGTCAGGGAACTCGCTCTTCTCCCAGATGAGCTTCCCGGTCGCGCCGTCCAGCATCACGCTGCGCACCAGGGGCGTGCCGGCTAAGGCGTAGATGTCCGGCGTGGGCTTGCCGGTGAACCGGCCGACCTGCATGTACAGCGCCCGCCCATGCGGTAGAGCCTGGCGGTCAACCGGCGGCAGGCGCGACCCCCACAACTCGGAGCCGTCCGCGCGCAGCGCGCGGATGACGGGCTCGTGCGTTGGCGCGGACTCGCCCACCACGAGTTCCATCGTGCCGTCGCCGTCGAGGTCGGCGAGAACCGGATCGCCGCTGGTGGGATGTGCGCGAATCGCTTCCAGCCCCGCCGCGCGATCCCAGCGATAGACCGTCGCCTTGCCTTGCCACGTGTGGATGATCTCCGGCTTGCCGTCGCCATCCACGTCACACACCAAAGGCGGCGGAACCATCTGGCCCCCAGGCGCGCTGATGCGCGAGAGGTCGGGGCCTGCCTCAACCGGCGGGGAGTGGGGGAGGAGCCGCACCGCGCCGTCTTCCATGGCGAGCGCGTACTGCTCGGCGCCGCGCGCAATGACAACGCCGGGTCGTGATTCGACCGCCCGCACGCCATCCTCGCGCCATATGTGCTGCACTTCGCCGCCAACGATCCCGATCAACTCCGCGGCCGTTATGTTGGCGCGTGTGGCGTCGCGGCTCACCTCCGCCAGTATCTCCGCCCGGCCGTCGCCGTCCACGTCCTGCGTGCGGACGGCGATTCGGTCGAGCACCTTAACCTCCAGGTCCCCGGTTACCGCGTCGTACACACGGATCATCCACCGCGCGTCGTTCTCCGAGTTGAACATCGAGACGACGACCTCCAGCCGTCCATCGCCGTCCACATCCGCCACCGGCGGCCGGGGCCAGGTCGTGGCGATCTTGGAGGTCGTGACCGAGTTGTCCCAGCCGTGCGCCCAGGCCAGCTTCAGCTTGCCGGCCTCGTTGAGCAGCACCTCGTGATGCTGCGCGAAACTCGCGATGCACAGGAAATCTTCGCGGCCATCGCCGTTGAGGTCTATGAACTCAACCAGCCCGTAGCTCCTGATGTTCGCCGGCGACACGTCCCACTGCACAAACTGCCTGACGCCGCCCGTGAGCGCATCGAGCACCCACATCCGGCTGTGCGTCTCGACGCACAGCTCCTTCACGCCGTCGCCGTCAACATCCGACTGGAGCACCGTCGGGAAGCAGGTGTATTGGTCGAAGTCGTAGCGCCAGCGCTGTACCGGTATCGCGCCCGGCGCCGGGAACTCGAACATCGCGATGTACCCGTTTCGCTTATCCGGCGGGTAGCCGTGCATCAGGACGAGCAGCTGCTTGCCAACCGCCTCCGGCAGGTAATTGCCGCGCAGGTAGTACCACGCATACGACATCGGCTCGACGTCGTAGCGCCACCGCAGTTCGCCGGTTTCCGCGTCGAGCAACAGCGCCGCGCCCAATGGCGGCGTCGGCCGCCCCGCCGTCGCGGCGATCTCCACCCGGCCGTCGCCGTCCACGTCCTCCACAGCGGAGAGCGCCTCGAAGTTCAACCCCGGGGGGTGGCTTTCCCACAGCCGTTCGCCGCTGAGCGCGTAGCACCGCAGGATGCCGTTGGACAGGGCGAGCGCGCGATCCACCGCGCCGCCCGGGGTGGAGGAGAAAGGCGTCACCGCCGCACTGCCGGGCGCGATCGGAGTGCGCGTGAGAACGGCCGGGGCCTCGCGCATCATCCCCGGGCATGGCTGGCGCGCGGTGAGATGGGTGTCGTGACGCGGGGTGGCCCAGTCACAACTCCCAGCGGCGCGCGCGGCTTGAGCGCCAAGGAGGATCGTCATCGCCAAGCAGAGGATCGCGTGCAGCATCATGTGGGTCCGGTCTGGATAAGGAGCAGCGGCACGATTTCGACCTGTCGCGCCCGTCGTCCTCTACCGGGCCGCACCCTCCCACCGATTGCCCGCGACCGCTCCCTCACGTGATCTCCGCCTGTGGATGCTCTTGCAGGGGATGGATGCGCACCATGAGCGAGAACTGGAAGGGGTAAGCTGTTTGCAGATGCTGCGCGTAGGCGATCCACTCGGCGGTGAGTCGCGAGTACGCACGCTGCATGTCCCCGGCGAGATGGGCCAGGTCTGGTTCGGAGAGCCCGTCCAGCGACTTCCTCGCGCTCAACTCCTCCGCAACGTGGAACACCGCCCACAGCATGTCGGTGAACCGCTCGTGCTCGAGCAGGTTCGGGTTTTCCAACAGCCGCACCAGGAACCCGCGCTTCGCCGCGAGGAAGTCGCGCAGGCCGGCGAGGTCCACGCCGCCGGGATCCACGCGACACGAGAAATCGTGCTCGAAAGCGATCCCCCGTCGAAACTCCCGCGGCCGCCAGTCCGCGCGAACCCCGAGGCGCTCGCGCACCTCTCCGCGCTCAGTGACCGCGGGCGTCAGCTCGCCGAGCAACTGCGTCCCGACCTCGCTGAAGAACGCGCCGATCACCATGTTGAGCTTATTCATCAGCGAGCGCCGCTCGCGCTGCGAGAGGATCCGTTCGATGACGATCACCACGAGCAGCACCTCGAGCGGCACAAACGCGATGTCGCCCAACATGTAAATGAAGATGTGGTGGGGGTCGTGAAAGACCAGGTAGTGACAGTAATACAACACTGCGGAGCTGGCGATCAGCACCGCGGCCACGAGTGGGATACCCGAGTACTTGCGCACGATTCGCTCCTTGATGATTGGATGCCCAGCTGATGTCTGGTTCAGCGCGGTCAACCGACGCTCCTGTCTGCCTGGCGTAACGTCGCTCCGCGCCCGGCGAACCGAAGGAGCTCCGGCGGCCGACTCAGACTGAACCAGGACCGCGCGTGCGGCCGGCGAAAAGGACTGACGGTTTCACTGGAGGTCTAAGATGTTCGACGACCGCGCGATAGCCGATTATCTGCGCCGCTGCTACGTCGCCGTTGACGGCCTGTGGTTCATGAAGGTCGAGGAGCGGCTGGATTTCGATGAAGCCCTACGTTTGGATGTGGCGGTGTGGCGTGTGTTGGGCAAGATCCAGGCGCGCAAGGCGCAGGAGGTGCTACGGATCCAAGGCCGCGCTCTCGCAGACCTGATGGCCGCGCTATCGTTCAAGTGGCAGGCCGAGCAATTGGGCTATCGCATCGTCAGCCAGCAGCCGAATCGCGCGGAGATTGAATTTGCGGAGTGCCCGTGGATTGAACTCTTGCGCAAGTCGAATCGCGAACACCTCGCCGCGCGCGTCGCCGACGCCATCTGTCCGACGGAATACACCGCCTGGGCGCGCGAGTTCGACCCCACGATCACCGTGTCCTGGCCCGAGCGCATGTGCGACGGCAAGCCCGCGTGCCGCCTCGTCCTCGAGATCGCGCAACAACCGGTCTCTGGCGCGGATGAACGCGGATAAGTCACCGCGACCTATGTGCGCGACAACGCGTGCGCCCCGTGGGTTGGGGTCTGACCGCCTACGCGGGTTCCTCTGCGTCCCGAGCCAACGACGCCTCATGTCGCGCGGCGAACTGGATCGCGCAAGTCCCAGTATGCTTTCCAGCAGCGTCGCTGCCATGTGAGGCGCTTCTCATCAACCGGGCGCACCTCCCGGTAGGCGCCGACGACCGCGGTTGCCTCTACCTCACAGACGCCCTTGTCGGCCGAGAGTAGGAAACCCAGGTCCCACATCGGGTCACCCAGGGCGACCAGGTCCCAGTCAAGCACGCGTACGCCCTCGCGCGTAGCCGCGAGGTTGACCGAGAAGTAGTCGCCGTGTTGTAGCGTAATCTCCCGAAGCGGCGGTTCATCCGGCGCTTCGCCGACGCGCCCGCGATTGGGCATAGAGCGAGAGATGAGGTCGGAAAGCCCGGGGCTGAGATCGAACAGTTGCACCGTATGCAGCCTCGCCAGCACTCGCGCTGCCTCGACTCGGTGTGCGCTTGTGAAGGGGAGCGTCATCATCTTCTCCATCACGAGCGCCGCTTCGCCTTTTATGCAAGCAAAGCCGAGAAGGCTCGGAGTCGGAACACCGTGGGCCGGCATCTCTTGCAGCGCCAACGCGTGCTTGCGGGCGGTCTCCACGGCTCCCAGCCGGGAGTAATCGTCGGACCCGGGCCTGTAGAGCTTGAGGACCACCGGTACTGCCCCCCGTACGTTGCACTCCCAAACTCGGCACCCGCTGCCGCCCCCTCGTTCTCGCGCCTCGATGACGACGACGTCCTTACGCCTCAGGCATCGTGTCAGCCACATGCGCGCAGTCGTGCTGCCGTCACAACTCACGGATTCGCTCCCATACTCACCTCCCTCCCATCTCCAGGAAGCTCCGCAGGCGGCGCGTATCCACATCTCCTGCCGCGCGTGCCGCGTGCAGCGCGCAGCCGCGCTCCCCGCGATGCGTGCAATTGGCGAACTTGCATCGTCCCAGGTAGGGGAGGAGATCGGGAAACGCCTGCGCCACCCGCTCCGCCGATACGTGCCAGAACGCGAGCTGGCGCAGCCCGGGCGTGTCCGCCACCCAGCCCCCGAAAGGAAGTCGCAGGAAGGCTACGCTGGAAGTCGTGTGCCGGCCTTTGTGAGTCACAGTACCGACTTCACCCGTGCGCAGCGACAGGCCCGGCGCGACTGCATTCAGTAGCGATGACTTGCCCACGCCCGACGGCCCGCAGATCACCGACCGGCGATCCGTGAGCACTTCGCGCAATTCCGCCAGACCGTCGCGGCGCAGCGCGCTCGTGAACAGCACGTTGTATCCGATCTGGCGATACAGCGCGAACCGCGCGCGCAGTGAATCGCGATCAATGAGATCGCACTTGTTGATGCACATCACCGGCGGCAGGCCCGCCCCCGTCGCCGCAACGAGAAAGCGGTCGAGGAGGAACAAGTCGGGCCGCGGCTCGGCGGCGGCGAAAACCACGATCGCTTGCTCGACATTCGCTGCGAGCGTTTGCTCCAGCGGCTCGCTGCCCGCGGCTTTGCGCGAGAAATCGGATTCCCGGGGCAGAACCTCCTCGACGACTCCACGGTCGCGTTCGAGCAGCGTAATCTTCACGCGGTCCCCGGCAGCGATGACGGAGACCTTCTTTCGCTTGTCCTTCCTCAGCTTCCCGCGCAGGAAGCAGCGTACCGTGCGGCCGTCAACGAGCACGTCGAAGATCGCCCCGTGGTTCTCGACGACGACGCCCTCGACGCAGCAATCAGATGTCACGCCTCTGTTAGTTGGGTTTGCCAAACCGTACCTCGATTGTCAGCCAGAATGTGTGGTCGCCGAGCAGGACCTCGACGGTGACCGGAACGGACCAATATGACGCGATGCAAAGCAACTCGCGTGGGAAGCTCGGCTCGACGGTGATGGTCAGTGCGCGCTCCAACGTGGCTCCGGCATCGAGTGCAAAGCGCTCGCCGCCGGGATGGTCGGAAGCAATCGCGAAACCGGGGTTGAGGCCGATGCGGAAGCCGCCGGTCAGTTCCTCGCTGCCTTCGTTGGTCAAAGCGATACGCGCGCAGACGCTCTCGCCAACGCGGATTGATTGACTCTCGCACTTCGCTGTCAGACGAACCGCCCCAGTGCGCAGGCGCAGCGTGGAAACGGCCGGCCGAATACCGTCACTGTCAAACTGGCAGGACCCGCCGGTGATGGCGACGGCGAGTTGATCCTCGCCCGTCGGGTCGCGCCAGCGCAACATGTGTTGGCGGGGCGTGTCGCCTGAGGTGCTCTCGAACAACGCGAGCGGGTGGTCGTAGAAAAACTGCGCGAGCGCCGGCAGGTTGAGGAACCGCCACAGCCGCAGCATTTCGCCGCGCGTCGCGGGTAGGAAACCGTGGCGAGCATACAGACGATGTGCGCCGACCTCGTCCGCAAACGTCTGGACGTGGATCGCCAGGAATCCGGCGCGGGCGGCGGTCTCGATCGCATGGCTCACGATCGCGCTGCCGACACCGCGCCCTCGATAGGGAGGATGAACCTCCAGGTTCACCAGTTCCGCCAGCGGGTGGAAGGCGGTTTCGAGTATCGCGCGTCCCGCGACCACTCCGTCAACGTGGGCGACGAGGCCCTCCTGATCTCGATAGCCATCCGGCGTTATGTCCGTGGCTGGCCACGTGAACCTGCGATCCGCAACTCCGGGCGCATACCGGGCTACAAGCAGCTCTTCGCCGTGGCGGGAAAAGGCATCTCTTGTCTCAACAACAACGGGCTGCGCAGAATGCAAGTGAATTGCACTGCCTGCCATTTCGTATCCTCCTCGGGGCAAAGCCCCATGTCGTCTCGTGAATAGTCCCGAGGAGGTCGGCAATGCGAAACGCCACCCCGATGCAGTGGGGTGGCGCGCGGTTCAGCGTATGCTGACGCTGTGCGTCAGGCGGGGGCCCAACCCTTAGGCACCGGAGGCAGACGATGACCGACCTCCTTCGAGACGTGCGTGATCCTGGTCATCGTCCTCACCTCCTTTCGCCTGATGGGTTCAGGTGACGCCGGTATCCTACTACCGTTCGTTCGCGTTGTCAAGCCGAGCACGAGCACAGAGAGTGTCATTCCTCGCCTGCGGCGGGCCGGCCCCGCCTTCGGATCGAAATGATCGCTCGGGCGACCCGACCCCGGATCGCTCACTCGGCGGCAGCCTTCAGCCGCCATGCGGCCGCCCGCAGGTTCGCCTCGCGCATCCGCCGCACCAGTGGCCACTTGGGGC
Source organism: Armatimonadota bacterium (assembly GCA_020354555.1). NCBI lineage: Bacteria > Bacillati > Armatimonadota > Armatimonadota bacterium. The sequence goes on from CP070648.1 coordinate 3,395,524, forward strand.
GGTCGGTCACGGTTATCAGGCCGAAGGCGTAATGCTCGCCATGCGTGAGACGTAGCCCGCGCCCCGGCCCCCGCCCGGTCAGCGGCTGGTCGCGATACTTGAACCAGATCAGGCCCACGCAGTACGGGTCTCCGGCAGCCCCTTGCACCCATCCCCGGTAAAGCTCCCCCGACTCGGCGTCATCACGCGCGTAACATGGATAACGCCCGTAGCCGCGCATGCCCCCGTACCACGCCGGAAAGCTGAACTCCCCGACCAACGTCGGCTTGTCCATCTCGGCTTGCAGCCGCGCCAGATTGTCGTCGGCATACTCGCGCACGTAGCGGTCGTAGCCGATGACGTCGCAGTGGCGCGCGATCAGCCGCCAGTCCTCTTCATCCTCCCACCAGCCGAACGTGATCCAAAAGCCGAGATAGAGGTGGTTGGGATCGATTGACTTCACCGTCCAGTAGATGAAATCGTAGTACCGATCCGCATAGAACCGGCGCAGCTTCTCGAGATCCTCGGCGGGCGGATCGGGATTCGTTGCATAGAGGCCTGAGCGATCCGCGGCTTCCAGTTCCCACGCCTCGGTGAGCCCCGCCACTGACCCGCCGTAGAATTCGTCCACGGCATGATCGAGCAGCGCCCTCTTGGCGGGTGTGGTGGCCGGTTTCCCGAGTATCTCGCTGGTTTCGGCGCGCGTGATGATCTCGTCCCACTCATTGCCCAGCGACCAGCCGAGCACGCGCGGGTCGTCGCGCCGGGGCGCGATCTGGCGCTCCAGTTCCCGGCGGAACACCGCGCACACCTCCGGGTCGAAAACGTCCGGGTGCCTGGCGATGCGCGGCGTCGCCCCGGCGGAAAGTACCGGTGTCGAGACTAACTCCGCCGGCGCGCCCCACTTGCCCCCGCCGCTGAAGCCCCACGCCTCAAGTCGGCGAATCGCGCGCGCCGTCGCTTCGCTCAGCCAGCGCTCGGAGCCGTACTTGCGAATCAGGTTGCCGGTGTGAAAGCACACGTATTCCGTCCCGTCGGTAATCCCCCAGTTGTTCCTGCTCCACGCTGCCGACCACGGCGCTTCGTGCGGCGGCAGCCATTCATACAGGAACTCCCGCTCGCTCACCGGGGTCGTCGCCCACGTCGCGCCGGGAACGACGCACGCGCCGAGGTAGAAACACGGATTCCCGTCCGGCGTGATGAGCCACCAGTATCCGTCGCGACGCGTGACGCGGAAGAACCCGGTCGCCTCCTCGCGCCAGCCGGCCTCCAGGTATCCTCCATATTCGTCATAGTCCGGCGAGGGCAGCATCTCGGCCAACTCCGCGTCCTCGCGAGCAACATCGTCCCTCAACTCCTGGTTGCTGCGCACCTTCTCCGGCCAATCCGCGTACAGGCATTGTTCGTAGCGGTCAATGAACGGCGCCCAACGCCTGAGCCCGGCCTCGCCGAAACGGAGCGCAACTTCGACGGTGATCGTATCACCCGGCTCGGTGTGCAATTCGGCCGACGTTGCCGTGCCCGGCTCGAACAGCTGGAGCGGCAACGGGCGGGCGGCGACATCGCGGAAGTCGAACTCGCATCGTTCCACCTCCTTGCCCGCGCGTGTCACCAGGACTGTGATGCGGCGCACCGTCGCAACCCAGTCGCCCGGTGCTGCGGCCCACGCCGGGCGCTCGTTGAGTGCCAGGCGGCCGCGGGACGGTCGCCATGTTCCCGGGCTCTCGGCGACCAATTCGCCGTCGAGGAAGAGCCGAGCCGTATCGGGCGCGATGACCGCCCGGATCGCGTAGTCACGACCCGCGACGAACCCGGGCCGGTGCTGGGGAAAACGCCAATCGTCCCCGTCAGCCACGCCGAGAATGACCGGCAGCTCGGCGAGTCGCTCGCCCTCGAAGTCGAGGTAGAAGCCGAGCTTGCGGCCCCAATCGTACTGGCTGGCGATGTAGAACCGGCAGTTGGATGGCGCGTCCGCGCTCGCCGCCGGGCCGGACCCCAGCGCAGCCGCTGCCGCAATTGCGGCAACCAGGAGAAGGCCGGCCTTTAGCTCAACGTACATCGTTTGCGATTCCTTGCGGCTTGCGTTCACCCGCGCACGTTGGGCGGGAGATGCCAATCGGCATGGTCCGGAGCCGCTCCCGGGCCGACCGGCAGGGGCGTGGCCGGCGGGCTCAACAACACGCCGCCTCCGTCGCCCTCGACTCGTATCTCCTCCTTGAACTCACCCGTGCAGCGGTTTGCGTGGACGTGCACGTTTCTCACGTCTGGGCAGGTCTTGATGGCGAATACCGGCCGTGGGCCGCCGCGATGCTCGATGCGGTTGTTTAATATGTGCACGTCGCGAGCCGGCGCGAGCACCGCGATCTCCGCGTCTTCACTCTCGACGCAGTTGTCGGCGACGGCGTTCTCCGCCACCAGGGTCGTGTGCGCCGCCATGACCTGGTCGGTCTCACGGAGCGCCATGCCGGCCGCGAGGTTGCCGCTCACCGTGCAGCGCACGATCGCATTGTTCGTGTCGCGGTCCCCGATGGACACGCCGCGATTGCCGTTGCCGATGAACTCGCACTCCTCGCAGATGGAGTACGTGGCGCGCAGGCAAAAGAACACTCCGTCGCGGCCGTTACCGATGCACCGGCAGCCTCTCATCACCGCTCCGGCCGACCCGCTGCCGGGATGCAGCCCGTGGCCGGTGTTGTTCTCCATCAGGCAGTCCTCGACCGCGACGTGCGTGCATTGCTGGAAGCCGATAGCATCGCCGTTGAGATCGCGCACGACGACGTTCGCAACCCGCGCATGTCTCGCCGCCAGCAAGTACACGCCCGCCCCGCGGCACGCGTTGAGTACGTGCGGGTTGTCGTCCTTGTTGCCCTCCACGACGAGGTCGCGGACCTCGACATTGGAGACAAACTTCGCGCTGATCGGCGCAAAGCTCGTGTAGATCTCCCCGCCGCACCCCCGCGCGTAATCATGGTTCAGCATGTGATCCACGCCAAAGCGCTCGCCGTCGCGCCACAGCAGCGTCGCGATGGTTTCGTAGAAACCGACCGCGCGCTCGTCCCGGATGGTCACGCCCATGCCCACCCGGAACTTGTCCGGTTCTGCGATAGACACGTCGTAGTGGCCGTAGCCGAGGTCTTCCGATAGCTTCGAGTACACTTCCGGCCCTTTGCGCAGGATCGTCTCCGCACCTGACCCGATGAGCGTGACGTTATCGCGGAGATGGACCGAATCATCGAGGACATAGGTTCCCGGCAGCACTCGCACGATGCCGCCGCCGCTCCCCGCCATTGCGTCAATCGCCGCCTGGACGGCGCGGTTGTCCGCTCCGCGAAACTCGCCCTCCGCAATCCCGACCGTCACCATGCCGTCGCTCATACCGCGCCACTCCTGCCGCTTCACTCGGCCTCTGCGCTTCGCCGCCGAAGCGCCCTCGGTGACGCTTCAACACCCCGGGCGCGGCTTCCTGCGGCCGGGGCGGTGCAGGGTCGCGCTGCTCCGCGGATAATATTCACCGCCACACCGTCGTCAAGGGACTGCCCGATGCCTAAGCTCTTGCTGCTGCTGTTCGTCGTCATGATGCTCGCCGGGCAAACCGGCCAAGCACACGCTGCCCGGCCCAAGATCGTCATCCCGCCCGACTTCCCCGCCTTCGTCGTCCCGGGCCAGGATCGCCTCATGGCGGAATTGCGCGAGCTGTTCTGGACGCACTACGAGCGCGGCGGGCCACTCGCCACCTTGTGGGACGAGTGGGAGTCCGGGCCGACGCTGTGGCCAGCGGTGACCACCGATGATCGCATGAGCACGATCCGCGACCGCTGGCGCGCCGCCCTGCTCGGCCGCGACATGGACGACGAGGGCTATGTCGCTACTCACCAGCACGGCTCCATCGCGCACCAGCAGGGCTGGCCGTTCCCGTTCTGGATGCAGGGGCGCCACGGCTGGGGCTGGCACTTCTCCCTCCACAACGTCCCCGAGGGTTGGCACGGCACGGAACCCAGAGACCAGACCGGCTGGACCGTCGAGGGCGTGCGCGACCTCGGAGTTGACGACGCGGCCTGGAGCCTGGAGTTGGCCGCGCCGGACGCAGCGGTCACGACGCCCGAAATGGACGTCCACCCCGACGACGCGCCGTTCATACAGATCCGGTGGGCGGGCGAGAACCTGGGCAGCGCCCAGCCCTACGTGCAGTGGGCAACGCGCGAGCACCCCGACTTTTCGCGGGAGCGCATGATGCACTTCGCGCCGGCCGGGGCAGCGGCCCCGTCGCAGTGGGCGCTGCGCCATGCACCCGCCTCATCACGCGATCTGCAGCAGGCCGTCCCTCCCGCGTTCACGTACACGATGATCCCGGTGTACAAACACCCGGCGTGGACGGGCGACATTACCCGGCTGCGCATCTGCTTCGGCAACCCCGCGCCGGGCGGCAAGGTCGCGCTCCAGGCGGTGTTCACGAACTACGATACGCGGCACACCATCAACAACCAGAACTTCATCAGGGGCAGCGCCATCTACTTCCGCTGGACCGGCGACGTCAACTTCCTGCGCGACAACATCCAGCGTGTGCGCCTCGCCATGCGCTACCTGATGACCGAACTGGGCGGGCTCGAGGAGAAATGCATCGTCGTCCCATGGGTCGGCCACGACGGGCGGCCGGGGTTCACCGTCAAGGATGACGGCACGAAGGAGATACACACCGGCCGGGGCATCGGCAACAATTACTGGGATCTGCTGCCCATGGGCTACCGGGATGCCTACGCTACCATTCAGTACTACAGCGCGCTCAACGAACTCGCCGACCTCGAACGCGACATCGAGCGCCACCCCGAATGGAGCATCCCAGGCGGCCCGCTGCGCCTGGCGCCGGACGACCTCACGCGCCACGCCCGCGAGGTGAAGGCGCACGCCTCCGAGTTGTTCTGGAACAAGGAGACGCGGCGCTTCACCACCGGCCCGGACATTGACGGCAGGATCTATGACTACGGCTTCGTGTTCCTGAACCTTGAGGCCATTCACTATGATTTCGCGACGCCGCGGCAGGCGCGGGACATCCTGACCTGGATCACCGGCAAGCGAACTGTCCGCGGTGATACGTCGCAGGGCGACGACATCTACCACTGGCGGTTCGGCCCGCGCTCGACCACCCGCCGCAACGTCGAGTACTACTTCTGGGCGTGGTCGGCGCCGGAGAGTATCCCGTGGGGCGGCCAGGTGCAGGACGGCGGTGCGGTACTCGGCTTTTCCTATCACGATCTGATGTCGCGTTTGAAGTGGCTGGGCCCTGATGATTGCTGGCAGCGGCTCCAGCAAATCGCGGCCTGGTATAGTGAGGTCCAGGATGCGGGCGGGCCGCGCGAGTACTACAAGGACGGAACGCGCGGCACGTTGCAGGGCGGCGGCACGGCCGGCGGCCTGGGCGTGGACATGGAGTTCTTCGAGAGCATCCTCGTGCCGCAGATCATCACCGACGGCTTTCTCGGGCTGCGGCCGCTCGCTGATGGGTTGAGCCTCGATCCCCGTTTGCCCAAGGGCTGGCCGTCCTTGGCGGTCACCGGTATCCACTGGCACGACCTCGTTTTCGACATCGAGGCCACGGACCGGCGCATCGGGTTGACCTGTCGCGAGTGTCGCGACACGGATACGCGCATCGTGTTGCCCGCGGGCGATTGGACGGCGAATGCGTGGGATCGCGAGGGGAGATCGTTGGGCCGTCTGCGCCCCAGGGCCGCCGGTGACACGAGCGCATTCCAGCTCGACTGGAAGGACATCGCCCGGGTCGCGTTCCACAAGCGAGTCAGGCCAGACGGAGTCGGGAAGACACCCGCCGGCGACGACTGAGGCTAGTGCTCCCGCCGCAGTGCTTGATCCGCGATGACAATCTCGGCCAGTGAGCCGCCGTCGTGGGGGCGGATCGTCAATGACCCCTTGTGCTGGCGCACCGTCAGCTCGCGAACGAGGCTCAGCCCCATGGTCTTCTGCTTGCCTGGATCGAAGCCGCGCGGGACCGGGTCCCCCGAATTCCAGACAGATACATGGAGGTCACCCTCGCGGATCTCGGCCGCGATCTTGATCCGCAGCTTGCCCCCGGGATCCGGCGCGCCGTGCTTTATCGCGTTCGTAATCAGCTCATTCGAGACGACGCACAGCATGCTCGCGCTCTTCGACGAATAGAAGACGGGTTGCCCTTCCACCGACACCTCAACTCCCGCGCGCGACAGGGCGTCGCACCCAACCTGCGCGATACGCCGCAGAGCGTCCAACAGCTCAACGCTCTCCGCACGCGTCTCGCGTAACTGCTCATGGACCGCGGCGAGCGAGCGAATGCGGCTGATCGCTTGGCGCACGATGCCCGCCGACGGGCTGTCGGGCGCTTCGCTGACTTGCAGCTGGAGCAGTCCGGCGACCAGCGCCAGGTTATTGGTCGTCCGGTGGTGAATCTCCGCCGCCATGGTTTCGGCCATGCTCGCACGCGCGCGCTGGGCTTCGATGAGTCGCTGGCGCGTATGCACCTGATCGGTGATGTCCGTCGCGGACAGCACCAGGCCCTCTACTTCGCTCCGCGCGTTCTTGATCGGAATCAGCGTCCAGTCCCAGTACCTGACGTCGCGTTCCGGCCGGCCGGGAATCTCGTGGGGCTGCTCGCGATACTCGGCTGGCTCGCCGCTATCCCGCACGCGCTCGAAGATCGCCTTGTTCTCGGCGCTGGGGAAGAAATCGAAATTGCTGCGTCCGATCAATTCCTCGCGCGGTCGACCGGTCGCTTTCGCGTACGCCGAGTTGACCATGACCAATCGAAAGTCGCGGTCGAGATACGCAAGCTGGCTCTCCGCATTCTCGAGGATCGCCTGCAAGATGCGGAACCCTCGTGCGCGGATGTCGAGCGCACGCACGTGTTTCAGCGCGTGCGATAGTGGGGTAACCAGGGGCGCCGCATCGTCAGCACAGCGGCCCAGATTCTGTGGGTCGGCGAGGTTGACCGCAACGAGAGCGCCGGCGACACCGTCGTCGAGCGTGAGCGGCAGCGCGAGGAGATTCCTCACCGCCGGCGCAGGCCGCAGCCCTTCGCGAACGAAGAACGCCGCCGCATCGGGCTCAGCCAGCGCGCCGGCCCCGCGCCCCAGCAACGCCAGCAAGCGTTGTCGCCCCTCTCCGGAGATGCTCTTCCACGCCTCGCTGGTGCAACCGTAGGCCTGGGGAGTAGGGGTCAATGGGTCCGCCGCCAGCAGCACCGCGCCGCCCTCCGCCCGCAGCGCCTTGGTGACAACCGCCACCGCAGCCGCGGCGACCTCTTCCACCGTCTGAGCGGCGCATACCCGCTCGCAGATCTCGCGGAACGTGGTCAGGTGGGCTAGTTCCGCATGCAGCTTGGCATCGGACGTGCTCATCCCTCGCCCCCTTCTCGGCCGGGATACACCGGACCCCGCGGGTCGCCCACTGCGCTGCGACAGGGAGCGCTGTTCCGGGCCCGTCCCGGACCGTCTGACCGTGATGCTCGGACACCGCGCCGCCGGCCAGCGCCATCGCAGTACTGCATCGCCTGGTCGCACCCGGCTGGCGGCCGGCGGTGACGACGTTGCTCCTATTCTCGTCCATCCCCGTTCTCTCCTGCCTCAGCGGCGTTAGCTGCGCCAGGGCCGATGGTCCACCTATGACCGGAGACTGGCCCTGCCTGCGCGACCGCGCGACTCCGAAGCGCGCTTCGCGTGCCGACGACTCACTGAATCGGTCGCTGGGTCGTCTGCGCGGCGACCCGTGCAGTGCGGCCAGGGCGTGTTGTCGGAGCCAGTCATCGCGCCCGTGGCGTCGGGACGAATCGCGGGCCTGGAATGACCTCGAACGCGGGCGGCAGCCGCAAGGCTTGGTCGCACCGCGGGCGGATCGCAGTGCGGTCGAACGGCGGGCGCCCGCGCAACTCAGACCGGCCGAACGGCAGCGGCCTCCCATCTGTTCCATCCCGGGGCGCCGCGGCCGGTTCGCACCATGCGCCTCGCGGCTGCGATTCACGAAACCACTGGCAAGCGCGTCTCGCCGCGGCGCCATCACGTCCGCGGACGAGCGGCTGTCGTCCGGTGGGGGGATTCCAGGCCGACAACAGGTGTTTCCTTGCCGATCGCCTGCCTTCCTGCCGCACGGTCGGCATGCGTCTCACAGCCCAGATTACGCGCCGTCGTTCTGCGCTGGGAAGTCGCGAATCGACAGGGCGTCGCGCCGCCGGGCGGAATTTCATTGGGATTCGATTCCGCCCGCCGCCGCGCGGGTAACATTGAACTGCGTTCGCCCGACGCGCGCTGAAGGCGGGACACAAGCTGGGCCTGGATTTGTGCGTTTGCTAGGCCAGGGGATCGTGTCTCGGAGGCGCAATCTATGGGCACTAATCCCTGTCGCATGGCGTGCATCCGACGGTACGGCCGCGATGCACGCCCAAGCGGCAGTGTCGCCCCACTGTGGCGCGGCGCGTCGGTGCGCGCTGCTGTACGCATGATCGGCCGCTGCAATCGCGGCGGCGCGGCTGCACAAAGGAGCCGTTGTGACCGATTACAAATCGCTTGTCGGCCGGGCCCGCGCCCGCGCCCCGGAGTTGCCCGCTCATCTTGAATGGCTCAACACCGGGCGCCCGTTGGCCCTGCGCGAGCTGCGCGGCAAGTTCGTCCTGCTCGACTTCTGGACCTACTGCTGCATCAACTGCATCCATACCATCCCCGACCTCGCCTACCTGGAACACAAGTACGCGGGCGAACCCTTCGTCGTGATCGGCGTCCACTCCGCCAAGTTCACCAACGAGCGGGAGTCGGCGAACATCCGCCAGGCCATCATGCGCTACGAACTCGATCATCCCGTCGTCAACGACGCGCGCATGGAGGCGTGGAAGGCATATCGCGTATCGAGTTGGCCGACGCTGGTGCTCATTGATCCGGAGGGCCATGTCGCGTGGTCCGCCGGCGGCGAGAAACACCGCGCGATCCTCGACCAGATTATCGGTGCCGGCCTCAAGCACTTCGACGGCCTCGGCAAGCTCGACCGCACGCCGCTCGACCTGCAGCGCGAGACGCGCCCGCCGACCGACCTTGCCTACCCAGGCAAGCTCGCAATAGACGCCGACGCCGGTCGCCTCTACATCTCCGATTCGAACCACAACCGCATTGTCGTCACCGACCTCTCCGGCGAGTTCGTCGAAGCCATCGGCTCCGGCGCCAACGGCCTCAGAGACGGCTCCTACGCCGAAGCGCAGTTCAACCGCCCGCAGGGGCTCGCGATCCACCAAGGCGATCTCATCGTCGCCGACACGGAGAACCACGTCCTGCGCCGGGTCGGCACCGCGGCGAGGGCGGTGCGCACCGTCGCGGGCACCGGCGAGCAGTCGCGCACCTACGCCAGGGGCTCGGGGAAGGGGCTCGACGTAGAACTCTCGACTCCCTGGGACGTGCTCGTCATCGGCGATATCGTCTACATCGCGATGGCCGGCACGCACCAGATCTGGCATTACGACCTCGCGCGCGATCATATCGAGTCGTTCGCCGGCACCGGCCGCGAAGCCCGCACCGACGGTCCCGCGCATCGCGCAACTTTCGCCCAGCCGTCCGGGCTGGCCACCGACGGCAGCAAGCTCTATGTCGCGGATTCGGAGATCTCCGCCGTGCGCGCCATAGACCTCGTTTCGGGTGACGTCGCAACCATCGCCGGCGGCGACCTGTTTGACTTCGGTGACGTTGACGGCAGGGGCGACCAGGTCAGACTCCAACATCCCCTCGGGGTGATCTTCCATCAGGGAAAGCTCTACCTCGCGGATACGTATAATCACAGGATCAAGATCGTTGATCCGGTCGCGCGGACGGTTCAGGCCTACCTCGGCAGCGGCGAGCCGGGCGCAAGCGACGGCGATTCCCCGGAGTTCTACGAGCCGTCGGGGTTCGCGGCCGTCGGCGATCGCCTATACGTCGCCGACACGAACAACCACAGCGTCCGCATCGTTGATCTCGCGGCGAACCAGGTCTCAACTCTCGCGCTCACCGGCGTGCCGCGGCCGGTTTTCACGCCCGCACACGTCGCTGCGCCCGTCGAACCGATTCAAGTCGCACCCGCGACCCTGGCCCCCGGCAAAGGCAATATCCGTCTCTCGTTCGCGCTGCCTCAAGGCCATCACGTGACGCCGGGCGCTCCCTCGACCTACACCGTTACCGCCGACGGCACCGCGGTCAACGTGACGTCGCCGACGGGGCCCGTCGAATCGGCTGCGGTGACCATACCGTACCGGGCGGTGGATGGTGAGGACGCGATCACGATCGAGGCGACGGTGTACCACTGCAGCGACGATGGGCTGTGCCAGATGCGCTCAGTGGCCTGGCGCGTGCCGGTGCTGGTCGCTGAGGGCGGCGCGCGGGTGATCGAACTGCGGGATACGGTCAAGGGCGACTAACGGGGCCTCTCGCCCCTCAGGCAGTTCGGACAGCTTCCGATTCCGGGCTGCGCTACGGCCGAGACCACCGCTCCGCCAGGCGCAGCAAGTCGCGCGCCTCTTCTTCGGTGCGGCACGACGTATCTATGAAGAGCCCCCGCGCGCTGAGCAGCGACAGCGCCGTCTCCACCTCCTCGGCAGGGATTGAGATGTGGAGGTTCCTCCCGCCCGCCTGGACGTGCTTCAGCACCTCGAGGTAATGCAGCGGGCTCGGTTTCCCGGCGCCGGGCAGCACTTGAATGGCCTGAATTCCGGGGACCTCCAGGAGCGCCGGCAGGTGCGCGAACGCGCCAATGCCATCGAGATGATACACCGCGTGATCCAGGAACCTCGTCTGCACCTCTATCGCGGGCAGGAATAGATCCCGGAACATCCGCGGCGAGATCATGTACGAGAAGTCGCATTGGCTCGCGTAGAACCGCCCGGGTGACCACAGCGGAAACCAGCACGTGGATCCCTGCGCGGCCGCCCGTATGATCCCGTGGAACTCGTCGTAGACCTCGCACCACTGGCGCATCAGATGAAGCTCGGCGGCCAGCACGCGATCCGGGTGATCAACGACATCGTAGAGCAGGCGCCCGGTTTCCCGCAGTGCCGCGAGCGTGTCGCCGCTGCCTCCGAAGGCGCCGATGCTCGGGATGGACTTGCCCGCCGCCGCCTGCGCGGCCGTGTGCAGCAGTCCCCCGGTGAACTGCCACCACCGGTTGTCCGGATCAATCTCCAGCGCGGTGACATCCCAGTCCGGCGCGTCAAGGATCGCATCCCACCACCCGGTCGTATGATCCAACGTGATCGGGCACCCGAGAAACGCCGGGATCGCCGTGTGCCCCGGGTACCCGCCGTGCCAGATCGGAAACGCCTCTCCGCCGTAGAAGGTCGTCGCGTGCTGGTAGTCGTTGAGCGCCGCGATGTAGTCCAGATCGGTCCAGCGCTGCACCGGATCGGACGGAGCAGTCGGTGGCTTCGCGTCGCGCGCGTCAGCACGAGGCGCGGTGACCGCCAGAGCACACCGCCCGAAATACGCTCCGGCCCACCACGCCAGGTAGCGCTCTTTCGTTTCCTCCCAATCGGGCTTGTACAGGAGTCCCATGCGAGAACCTGCGCACTTGGATTGCTCGACCGGCATCCGCGCAACAGGTGACGCTGCCCTTGTGCGCCGTGTCCCGAGGAATTCACCGCCGCGCGCCGCCGCACCTTGGCCCGCATCGCGCGGGCGTTCGCCCACGTGCTCTATCCGCCCCGTTCCTGGGCCTCGAGCCACACCTCAGCCGCCATCACCAGGCTCTCCGTCGCCTGCGGCGCGAATGCCATCCATCCCGACAGCGCGCGCAGCGTCCGTTCCGCAGCGTCCAGGTAGCGATTGTTCCCCGTGAGCGCTGCAAGGCGGAGCAAGACCTGCGCCGCGATGGCATTGCTCGACGGCAGGGGGTGGTCGAACATCTCCTTGGGACGGGTGAACAAAGGCTCATGGGTCCGGCTCGTGTAATGAAAGCCCCCCGCGGCGTCGTCCCAGAACTCCGCCAGAACCCGGTCCATCAACTTGACGGCATAATCGAGCCACTCGTCACTGCCCGTGGCTTCGCTGAGTTCCAGCAGGCCGTGACAGAGGTACGCGTAGTCATCGAGGAACCCGTCGTACCTCGCTTCACCTTCGCGCCAGCGGCGCAGCAGCCGTCCATTCTCCGCCAGTTGTCCCAGGATGAACTCCGCCGCGCTTTCCGCGGCATCTCTGTAGCGAGTGTCCTCAAGCTCGCGCCTGGCATAGGCGAGGCTGGCGATCATCAGCCCGTTCCATGAGGTGATGATCTTGTCGTCGAGATGCGGGCGTGCCCGCCCATCGCGCACGGCCAGCAACTTCTCTCGCGCGCGGCACAGCCGGTCGTTCAGTGTCGGCGCATCGAGACCGATCTCGTCGGCCAGCGCTGACGGCTCCTTGGCCAAATGAATGATGTTGGCGCCGGTCCTCCGCCGCGTGACCTCGTCGTGGTAGTTGCCCTCATCTCTGATGTCGTACGCGCGGCAGAACAGCTCGCCGTCTTCGCGGCCAAGCACGTCCTGGATCTCCTGCTTGCGCCAGACGTAGAACTTGCCCTCCTCCCCCTCGGTGTCCGCGTCGAGGGCTGAGTGGAAGCCGCCCTGTGAATGCGTCATTTCCCGCGCGACCCACGCGTACACGTCTTCCGCCGCGTTGCGATACGACGTGTCCTGTGTCAGCGTGTATGCCTCGACGTATGCCTTGGAGAGAAGCGCGTTGTCGTACAGCATCTTCTCGAAATGCGGGAGCAGCCATTCCGCGTCCGCGGAATACCGATGGAACCCGCCGCCGAGGTGATCGTGTATCCCGCCCATGGCCATGGCGTCGAGCGTGCGCGTCGCCATGCGCAGCAGGTCGTCGTCGCCGGTGCGTCGGTATTCCTGGAAAAGCAGCGGCAGCGCGCCGTGCGGCGGGAACTTCGGCGCAGCTCCGAAACCGCCGTGCTCTTCGTCGAACTGCTGGCGCAGGGCGTCGACCGCGCGGCTCACCAGCGCGCGGTCAAGGGGTGATGCCTCTGCCCCCGGCGGCTGCACGCTCTGCTCGACCGCCGCCACCGTCTCCGCCGCGGCCCGCTCCGCATCGGCACGCCGGCTCCGATAGACCTCCGCGATCTGCGAGATGAAATGACGGAAACGATTCGGCGTGAAATACGTGCCCCCGACGAACGGCCAACCGTCGGGCAGCAGAAACATCGACATCGGCCACCCGCCGCGGCCGGTGAGCTGCTGCACCGCAGTCATGTACACCTGGTCAATGTCCGGCCGCTCCTCGCGGTCGACCTTGACGCTCACGCAATGCTCGTTAAGCACCGCGGCGGTCTCCTCGCTCTCGAAACTCTCGCGCTCCATGACGTGACACCAGTGGCATGTCGAGTAGCCGACAGAGAGGAAGATGGGCTTGTCCGCGCGCTTCGCCCGCTCGAACGCCTCCGCCCCCCACGGGTACCAGTCCACCGGGTTGCGCGCGTGCTGCAGCAAGTACGGGCTCTTCTCGTTGATCAGGCGATTAGTGTGATTCACTCCGCGTCGTCCCTTCGCGCGGCGGCCTGGTGAAGGCCACCCACCTCCGCGCCGCCAACACGACAGTGATTCCCCTTCGCCGGGCCAGGCATCTTCCCGCCCCTGTGTCGCGGTTGCGACAACCGGTTGAGCGTCTCCGCTCGATGCGCCGGAAGGAATCGTGTCGCAGGCGCCGCAACATGAAGTGAATCGGCGCGCGCATCCTCACCGCGCAGACGCTGTCGGCGCAACACGTGACCGACTTCGCGCGCCGCGATGGAGGGAAGCGCACGAGATGTCTGCTGAATCCAGGCCCAACGTCGTTCTGTTTGTCGCGGATCAATGGCGGGCGAAGGATACCGGCTATTGGGGCAACCCGGTCATTCAAACGCCTCACATTGACGCGCTCGCCGCTGCCGGCGCCGGCTGCCGTTGGTGCTTTGTGCAGAACCCGGTGAGCACGCCGAGCCGCGCCTCCATGGCCTCCGGCTGGTACTGCCACGTCAACGGCCACCGCACGATGCATCGCATGCTGCGCCGGCACGAGCCGAACCTGTTGCGCTACTTCAAGGACGCCGGCTATCACGTCTGGTGGGGCGGCAAGAACGACATGCTCGCCGAGGAGGTCATCGCCCTCTCCTGCCACGGCCGCGTTCAGGGCACCGGCGGGCGCAAGACGGTCGGTGGGGGGCCTTGGAAGCTCGGCGACCGCCTCTACCATACGTTTCTCTGGGGCGAAGTGCCGGACAACTACGGCCC
>CP070648.1:3409844-3419156 GCA_020354555.1 Armatimonadota bacterium
AGGCGCCCACGGTGGTTGCCGATATGGGCGAGCGCCGAGTGGTACTCGAGGGAGGGGTCGTTGCGCGATCGCGCGTCACCCGGACATCGCTGCGTGCCGACAAGGTGGAATGGAAGGCGGATGAGGAAGAGGTCTACGCGAGCGGCAACGTGAAATACGTTCGAGGCGATTTCGTGCTGACCGGGCCTCGCCTGCGGAGCGATCTGGCTCTGAAGCGGGTGCGTTTGGAAGGGGGCGTCAAGATGCAGGCCGTGGAGCCGTTCAAGGCGAAATAGGCCCGTGAATGGAAGCACAAGGTGTCGTGATGGCGAGGGTAAGCGTGAGACAAGCGGTCCGCATGGCGGTGTCGGTCCTAGGGGCGGCGCTCTTGGTGGCGGGGGTGCTGTTGACCTCTCCCACGTACGGCGCGGGCGAGAAGCAGCCTCACATGCAGCAGCGCAAAGTAGTCGCAACCGGAGCCGTGGCGGAACTGGATTCGGCGAACAACACCCTGCTGCTGAGCGGCGGGGCGAAGCTGGCGACCAACGAGGGGACGATTGCCAGCCGGGAGATTCAGGCCCGCCTTGGCGAGGGCAACACCGTCGAGACGGCTGAGGCCCGGGGCGACGTCACGATGGACTTCCATTACACGAGCGCGGAAGGCGTCGAGCGACTGATGAAGGCGAGTGCCGACCGCGCCGCGTACAACGCCGCGGAGCGCACCGTGCAACTTGCCGGGCACGTCACTGCTGACCTCAAGGAGCCGGCGAGCCAGCGCGAGGTCAAGATGACGGCAGACGAGATCACGTTCTGGATAGACGAGGGCCGGTTGCGTATCCGCCCGGCGGAACTGGTCTTTACGGAGGCGGTGCCGGCGCAGCCCGAGTCCGCGCCCGGCGAGGCGAAGTGAGCGACCACCGTCCGCGCGGGTCGTCGCTCGCCGTAGACGCCTGGGCTTCCCCGCAGACGCAGACACTGGCATGGCCAAAGCCGATATAAAGCTGGTCACCGAAGAGCTGGTAAAGATCTACCGGCGGCGCCGCGTGGTGGACGGGGTGAGCTTGGAGGTGAAGCCGGGCGAGATCGTCGGGCTGCTTGTGCCGAACGGGGCCGGCAAGACGACGACGTTCTACATGGTAGTTGGCTTGGTGCGGCCTGATGGCGGCGGCGTGCGCCTGGACGGGCGCGACATCGGGCGGGTTCCGATGTACCGCCGCGCGCGCATGGGTATCGGCTATCTGTCGCAGGAGCCGTCAATCTTTCGCAAGCTGTCCGTGGAAGACAACCTGCGGGCGGTGCTCGAGATGCAGGCGACCCCTCACGGAGAGCGCGAGGATCGCATCAACCGGCTGCTCGACGAGCTTCACATCGCCGACCTGCGCAACAGCATGGCGTACGTTCTGTCCGGCGGGGAACGGCGCCGGGTCGAGATCGCGCGGGCGCTGGCCACGGATCCGACATTCATCCTGCTCGACGAGCCCTTCACCGGCATAGACCCCATCGCGATTGACGACATCCGGGATATCCTCGGATCGCTCAAGGCGCGCGGGATCGGAATCTTGCTCACCGATCACAGCGTGCGCGACACTCTCGCGGTGACGGACCGGAGCTACATCATCTACCAGGGGCGCATCCTCACGCAGGGCACGTCGAGCGAATTGCTCTCCGACCCGGTGGCCCGGAAGTTCTACCTCGGCGAGCGCTTCGAGATGTAACGGGCGCCGCGCCGCACGATCAGAGATCCGCGAGTACGATCTCCTCGTTGATGACCGAGGCCCGGGCAGAGGATTGGCTGCTCCGGGGTCAGAATCAGGCAGTACGACAAGTGGGGAACAAGCTTCGTTACGGAGGTGAGGCATATGCTTCTCGGGGAACTGACAGAGCGGCATCTCGACCGCAAGGCGGACCGGCCTGCAATCTACTTCAAAGATCAAGTCATCACATTCGCCGAGGTGGACGATCGTGTCAATAAGGTCGCCAATGCGCTGATCGCCGCCGGCATCGAAAAAGGCGACCGCGTCGCCGTGCACACCGGCAATCGGCCCGAGTTCGTCTACGCGTACTACGGTGTTGTGCGGGCGGGCGGGGTGATGATATCGCTCAACGCGATGTACAAGGCGGGCGAAGTGGAGTTCATGGCCACGGACTCCGAGGTCAAGGCAGCGATCGTCCAGGACGCGGTCTACCCGGTGTGGGAATCAATCCGCGGGCGCATACCGACCCTGCGTGATGTGTTCGTGACGGGCGCGACGCCGCCCAACACGCGTTCGTTCGACGCGGTGTTGGAGGGCGGATCTTCGAGGCGGCCGCAGGTGGATTGCGACGAAGACGACGTTGCCGTCGTCTGTTACACCGGCGGCAGCACGGGAACGCCGAAGGGCGCAATGCTGACCCACCGCAATTTCATCTCCAACGCGCAGGCCGTTATTGACCTCGAGCGATTCGCGCAAACCGATGACGACATCTCGATGCTCGTGCTGCCCATCTTCCACATCTACTGCCTCAACGTCGGCCTGGGCAGCGCGATGCAATTGGGCTATCCGACGGTGCTTGTCGAGCGTTTCGATCCCGCGCTCGTGCTGGATTTGCTGGAGAAATACCGGGTCACGGTGTTCTACGGCGCGCCGCCGATGTACGTCGCGATGAGCGCGATCGAGACCGACCGCAAGTTCGATCTCGACGCCGTCCGCATCATGCACTCCGGTGCGGCCGCGCTGCCCGTGCCCGTCCTCGAGCGGTTCGAGGCTCGTCACGGCATCATGATCACGGAAGGCTACGGCCTCACGGAGTGCTCGCCCGTGGTGTGCAGCAATGGCGCGGCGCCGGCCAACCGCGCGGGCTCCATCGGGTACCCGATCCCCGGCGTTCAGACCAAGGCGTTCGACGACGACGACAACGAAGTAGCGCCGGGGGAGGTCGGTGAGTTGGTGGTGCGCGGGCCAAATGTGTTCGCTGGCTACCTGAATAAGGAAGACGCCACGCGCGAGGCGTTCACCAGCGGCTGGTTCCACACCGGCGACATGGCGCGGATAGAAGAGGACGGGTACCACTCCATCGTTGACCGCAAGAAGGAAATGGTCAACATGAGCGGTTTCAACGTCTATCCGCGCGAGGTGGAGGAACTCCTGTACAAGCATCCGAAGATCGTCGAGGCGGCGGTGATCGGCGTGCCGGACGACTACAGCGGAGAGGCGGTCAAGGCGTTCATCGTGCCGGCTGCGGGAGAAACACTCACCGCGGAGGATGTCATACAGTACTGCCGCGACAACCTCGCGGTATACAAGGCGCCGCGACACGTCGAGTTTCGCGACGCACTGCCCAAGCTTACCGGCGGCGCCAAGATCGACAAGGTGACGTTGAAGGGGGAAGAGGCGCAGAAGGGATAGCGGTCGCCGCGCAACGGAGTTGAGGATAACGAGGCCGGCCGCCTCTGTCGGCCGGCCTCGGTGCTCGTGAGGTGAACGCCCGGCCCGCACCGGGCCGCGCCAACACCGAATTGCCGCAACATGATGCGAGATGAAGGTGGAGGAATGCCCGATAGTGACCGCACGGTCGTCTATCTGATTCGCCACGGCCAGACGGCATGGAACGTGGAGGAGGTATTCCGCGGCCGCGCCGACGTGCCGCTGGACGAACAAGGCCGGCGGCAGGCGCACGCTGTGGCTCAGGCGTTGACTAATGACGCGGTCAGCGCAGTCTATTCAAGCCCGCTGCAGCGCGCGGCGCTCACGGCCCAACCGATCGCCTCGGCGCACGGCGTCGAGACTCAGATCGAGGAGCGGCTCACCGATCTCCACTTCGGCGAGTGGGAGGGCAAGCCGCTGACCGAGGTCCGTGCGACATGGCCCGACGTGTTTGCTCGATGGGAGCGCGATCCCGGCAGCGTGACGTTCCCGGGCGGCGAGAGCTTGCCCGTCGTGCGTCGGCGCGCGCTGGCGGCGATTGAGGATATCGCCGCCCGACACGTCGGCCAGGCGGTGGCGGCCGTGTCTCACCGCGTGGTGACGAAGGTGTTGCTCTGCGCGGTGCTCGGGTTGGATGATTCCCACTTCTGGCAGATCCGCCAGGATACCGCATGCATCAATCGCATCGAACGACTGCCGGACACGTGGGTCGTGACGAGCATGAACGACGTGTGCCATCTGCGCGCCCTCTCCGCCGCGCGCCTCAGGGATTTCTGAGCGGACAAAACCTCGTCTGCGGTTTCCCTGGATGGTTCGCACCGTCGGTGCCGTCGAAGCGCCGTGAGGAGGCCTGAGCATGTGGCGAGCGATGGTGTTGTGGGCCCTCGCGCTGGTATGTACGTGGGGCGCTGGGGATGCGGCCGCGTTCCAGGACGACTTCGCCTCGTATCCCGACCTCGCGACGGGCGAGCCGGTGTGGGCGAGCGATTCGGTGATGTGGGAGATGCGCGACGGGGCTTTCGAGTGTGTCAGCCCGGGACGCAGCTTCGCGATCTACTCCGCGGCCCCTTTCGCGATTGAGCAGGACATCGAGGTGACCCTTGCCATCGCCGGGACGACCACCGACCAATGGAAGATCGCGGGCCTCGTCGTGTTCGAGGACGACGGGAACTTCTGGCATCTCGCTCTCGTGGAAAGCCCGGATGCGGACGGCGCGCGGCATTTCGTCGAGTTGGTGGAATCCTACGACGGGAGGTGGCTGTCCGAAGCCGCCGCTGAGACCAAGCTCACGGCCATCGAGCGCACTGGCTGGGACTTCCCGTGGCAATATGGTCAGTTCTATCGGCTCCGGCTGCGGCTGACCGGAGACAGGATCGAGGGAACCGTTACCGACGCGAACGGCCGGACCGTCAGCCGCATCGCCTATCGCCTGGACAACCCGCGATCGGTAGGCGCGGGATACGCCGGCCTCGACAGCGGCGGCTTCGGTTCCCGCTTCGACGATTTCCGGTTGGAGGTGAGCAAAACGAGGGAACCACCCGCGCAAGATAAAGCCGTGCCGTCGGTGGAGGTGCGTGCCTGGAGCGGGCTGCACGGCGAAGCGACCGGCTTCTTCCGCATCGCGGAACGAGACGGCCGCTGGTGGCTGTTTGACCCCGAGGGGCGCGCATTCTATATCCTGGGCACCGATCACGCGAACTACAACGTCCACTGGTGCGAGGCCCTGGGATACGCTCCCTATCACCGCAACATGGTCGAGCAGTACGGCAGCGAGGAGGCCTGGGCTGACAGCACGCTGGCGCGGCTGAAGTCGTGGGGCTTCAATACGGTGGCTGCCAACCATTCGACGTCTCTCCGCCACCGCGGCCTGGCGCACATTGACCTGCTCGGCTTCGGCACGAGCTTCGCCGCCCACGACGACATCTGCCCGCAAGTGCATTGGACCGGCTTCCCCAACGTCTTCAGCCCGAAATGGAAGGAGCACTGCCGCAAGCAAGCCCGCCAGCGCTGCGCCGCGGCGAAAGACGATCCGTGGCTCATCGGCTACTTCCTGGACAACGAGTTGGAATGGTACGGCAAGTCGTATCGCCCCTGGGGCCTGGCCGACGAGGCGTTTAAGAAACCGGCGGACCACACGGCGAAGATCGCGCTCGTTGATTTCCTGCGCGATAGATACGACGGGGATGTGGGAGCCTTCAACCACGCGTGGGGAGTCCACGTGCGCGGCTTCGAGTCTCTCCTCGGGCGGCGACGGCCGATCGGAGAGGACGGCGAAGCCGCGCGAGCGGACAAGATGGCATTCGTCCGCCTTATCGCCGAGCGTTACTTCTCCGCGTGCGCCGAAGCCATCCGGGAGTTCGATCCGAATCACCTCGTCCTGGGGTGTCGTTTCGCCGGGCAGGCCCCCGATATCTGGGATGTCGCGGGCCGGCACTGCGACATCGTCAGCGTCAACTGCTACCGCCAGGCCGATCTCAATCGAGGCGTCATCATCGGCTTCGAAGAGGATCTGCGCCGGTGGCACAGGGCGGCGCAGCGGCCGCTCATGATTACCGAGTGGAGCTTCCCCGCGCTCGACAGCGGGCTCCCCTGTGAGCACGGCGCCGGACAGCGATTCGACACGCAGCAGCAGCGCGCCGCCGCCTGGGGCATCTTCCAGGAACTCCTTTTCCGCACTCCCTATCTCGTCGGCTCCGACTACTTCATGTGGGTGGACGAGCCGGCGCTCGGCATCTCCTCCACTTTCCCCGAGGACACGAACTACGGCCTGGTCAACGAAAGAGACGAGCCCTACGCTGAACTGACCCAAACCGCACGGCGTGTGAACCGGCTCGTGTATTCGCTCCATGCGGGTCGCGTCGCCGACTTGCGGCCGATGTTCTCAGGCACGCCGCCGCGATTGCGCGTCCGCAACAACGGGCCTGCGGATGCGGAGGCGACTGTGCGCATCTGGGTTGATGGCACGCAGCGGGACATCGAAGTCGCGGTCCCCGCGGAGTCGGAGGTTGACGTCGCGCTTGATCTTCCCGCATCGCCGGGAGCGCACCTCGTGCAGTGCGTCGTGGATCCCGACGCCGCGCTCGCGGAGGGCGATCGCACCGACAATGAAGCGCACGCGGCCTGGTACGTGGCGGGTCTGCCCTGGGCGGAAGGAATCGCCGGCGACCGCGTGCCCATTGTAGTCGCCAATCCGACGGACGTGGATCTTAGCACAGCGCTGGTGCAGGCATCCGGCCGCGGCTTGAGCGGCTTGAGGCGAGCCTGGACGCCGGAAGCCGGGTGGCTCCCTTGCTGGCCCGACTCCGAGACCGGCGGGGTGCTGTTGACGCTGCCCGAACTCCCGGCGCATGCGGCGGCAGCGATCTTTCTTCATTCCACATCGAACGACGGTGATCCGACGAGCACTGGCACGGGCCAGGACGGATTCGTTACGATTTCACCGGGTGGGGAGGGGGAGGCGGCGGCGGCGGCGCTGTTCGTGGACGATGAGCGCGTGGGACGTCTTGTGCCTCTGATCTGGCAGCGCACGCCCGAGGACCGCTGGGTGCAGCCCCAGCTGGAAACGTGCGAGGTACGCGAGTTCGGCCCGGTGGTGCACATACGCGCGACCCTGGGGCATCGGGGGCGCAATGCCGACGGAGTCATTGGCCGTCACGACCAGCCCGGCGAGCGGCTCGACGCGCCGCGGGCGTTTGCCTGCGGGTATTCGCTCCTGTGGGTGCGCGGCCGTCCGTGGTTCACGGCGCGGCGGGAGTGGGTGCGCAGCGACGACGAACAACCCTGGGAGTGCCCGGCGTACTTCCACTACCTGCTGCCCGATTTCGAGGCGGAGGTCGCAGGGCCGGACGTGCCGGGCTACTACCGGCCCTTCGCCGCGTGGAGGGATGGGAAGTCGGGCACCGCGATCGGCGCCATGGGCGTGGTGCCCGGCGAGTTTAACGTGTACTTCTGGAAGGACGAGCGCGGAGGCCTGCACCCCGATGCTCGTCGCGATGTTGCCTGGCGGTTCACGAAGAACAACCTGTTCGACGAAGCGCAGCCCAGGATTGTCATCTTTGCCGCGAAGGGCGAAGAGGCGCGCGAAGCGTCGTCGGCAATCTGGCGTCAGGCGCGAGCGGAACGGATGCTGGAGACGATCGTCGCGCCCGTCGAACGGCACGCGCCGCCTCGGGCAGTCACCGAAGGAGGGAACCGATGAGGGCAATTTCGATCTGCGCGGTGATGTTGTTGTTGACGGGAGCCATCGCTTGCGCCGATGTGACCTTGGTGCGCGAGGGAAAAGCCGTCGCGCAAATCGTCGCCGTTGGCGAAGCCGCGCAAGCGCCCGCCGAGGAACTGCAGCTCTACGTCGAGCGCATCAGCGGAGCGAAGCTTGATGTCGTCGCGCCCGCGCAGGCGCCGTCGTCGGGAGCGATCTTCGTCGGCGCGGCGGCTGATTTCGCCGGGTTGCCGTTCGAGGTCGCACTCGGCCCGCACGCCTTCGCGCGCAAGACCGCAGGAGCGAATCTGTACCTCGTGGGCGCGGACGAGAATGGCGTCGCATACGCTGTCTGCGACTTGCTGGAGGAGTTCGGCTGCCGCTGGTTCATGCCTGGGGAGATCGGGGAGGTCGTGCCGCAGGCGGAGACGATCGTCGCCGCCGAGTGCGACATCGTCGAGAGCCCGGCCTTCGAGTCACGGCAGATGTGGTATGCATGGGGCGCCGCGACACCCGAGGGCGGTGCGCGCCTCGCCGACTGGCAGCGGCACAACAAGGTGGGCTGGCTCCCATTCAGCCACGGCCACAACTTCGCGGGCACGGTGCGCCCGGACATATACTTTGAGAAACACCCCGAATACTACGCGCTCGTCCGCGGCGAGCGTCGCATCAGCCAGCTCTGTACCATGAACCCGGATGTCGTGCGCATCGCGACCGAGGTGGCCAATCGCTACTTCAACGAGAACCCGGAGTACATCTCCTATTCGCTGTGCCCGGACGACAACTCCAGCTTTTGCGAGTGCCCGCGTTGCACGGCGCTCGATGTCGAGATGGACCCGCATCTCGAGGGCAAGCCCAATGTCACCGACCGTCTCATGGTGTTCTGGAACGCGGTCGCGGAAGGGGTGTGGAAGGAGCACCCAGGCAAGCGCGTGGCCATCTACGCCTACATCAACCACACGCTGCCGCCGAAGCGCGGGAAGGTGCACCCCGGCGTGATGCCGGTCGTGACAACGAGCGTGTTCTGCCCCATCCATTCCGTGGCGGACAAGCAGTGCGAGAGCCGGCAGGAGCTGCGCGAAATCCTCGATGCCTGGACCGACATGGCCGAGCACGTCTACATCTACGAGTACGATCCGATCCCCGGCTATGCCGAGCTGCCGTGCCCCCTCTACGGCGCGCACGGCCGCTCGATGAAGGCGTACCGCGACCTCGGCATCAAGGGCTTTTCGTTCGAAACGCACCAGTCCTGGGCGACAACCTTTCCGAACTTCTACATGCTCGCCCGCCTGATGTGGAATCCGGACGAGGATCCGGAGGCAATTCTGGACGAGATGTGCGACAAGTTTTTCGGCGCTGCGGCGGCGCACATGCGCCGCTACTATCGGGCCCTAGGGCGCGCCTTTGCGCCGACCTCTCCGCACACCACGTGGGGCAGCAAGGGCCTCCAGGACGTTCCCGCTATCTGGACCTCAGAGATCGTGCGCGAATGTCGCGCCGCGCTTGACGAAGCCTCGGCTGCCGCGGACGACGACATGATCCGCAAGCGCGTCGAGATGGTTAATCTGGGCCTGCGGTATCTTGAAGCCTTCCGCACCATGCAGCAGGGCCCGACGGGCGACTACGACGCCGCCGTGGCGGCTGCTGACCGCTGCGGCAGCCTCATTGACCGCATGTTCGCGATCAGCGACGACTACATCGTGGCGCACGACGCCCACAACCGGACGGATG
>CP070648.1:3419256-3423974 GCA_020354555.1 Armatimonadota bacterium
GCGGTAGAAGCGGAGCTCCGCGCCCCAGTAGGGGAAAGTGATGAGATCCATGCGCCCGTCGTCATTCCAGTCGCAGAGTTCGAGGCAGTAGCCGGACTCGATGACGTGGAAGCCCTCGGCGTCGCGGAAGCGCAGGGGGATGCCTTCGCCGTGAACGGGCGTGTCATTCGTGCCCTCGTTGAGGAAGAGGCGGATGCAGAACCAGGGGGCGCCGAGAGTGTGGCTGTAGATCTGAGTCGAGATGATATCGGTGCGGCCGTCGCCGTCCCAATCCACGGCGACGGCATTGGCCGCCATGCCGACGTGGAGCGGGTGGAGCTTGCCGTCGTTGAAGCGCAGGCAGTCGCCGTTGCCGACGAGGCCGATGTAATCCGGCGGCGGCCACGGGCCGCGCTCGCGGGTGTCGTAGGAGATGATGTAGTCGCGCTCGGCCGTGTCCTCGATGAGCCAGTTGACCTTGCCCTTGCCGCTCACGAGGAAGTCGTCGGACAGGTTGAAGTGGACGTCGTCGAGGGCGCCGGTCTGCGGGTTGACCTTCCTCACCAGCACCGAGAAGCGGTCGAAATGCCCGTCGTCGCCGTTGTCCTTGAGCAAGCGGCCGAAGTCGAGTTCGATGCCGTAGGGCACGAAGCGGAGGCGTTCCGGCGAATCAACGGTGACCTTGAGTTGATAGCGCTGTGTGGGTTGAGGCATTGGAGTAATCCTCGAAGCGGCGCGGTCGGGAGTTGCTGTGGACGCGATCGAGATGTCTGCCGCTGCGATCGGCAGGCATACGAGTGCGGCGATCAGGAATGCGGACGCGCGATGTGCGGGCGCGCGTTTGGTGGCGAGTCTCATCGGCGCTGGATTTCGCAGGGCGGGAGTGCGAGTCCTGCCGCACAGCTGGCTTCAGCTATCCGCGCGCAGGAGTCTGGACTTGTTCTTGCGCCACCAGGCTTCCCATGCGGCCGGGTCACGTCCCGCAGCCGCTCCATAGCCCGAGATAGCCAGCAGGGCGTTCTCGGACCAGCTTGCGACCTCGGAATCCGGATCGCGTAGCGCGCGTATCAGCGCCTCGACTGCCAATGGACTCTCGCTCGAGAAAAGCGACCAGGCTGCAGTCCGCCTGACCTCACGGTTCTCGTCCTGTAGGAGGGCGATGAGCGCCTCGACCGCGGGGCGACTGGTTCGTCCACGGAGCGCACCTGCTACACGCGCCCTAAGGGCTGGAACACCATCTCTTGCCGCGACAATGAGGCTTTCCTCCAATCCCGGAACGCGCAGGTCTGCCAGCTGTGACGAAGCTGTCGCAGCTACGGTCTCATCCTCGTCCCCGAGCGCTCCCATCAGCGGCCGAATCACGCGCTCGTCTTTGATCCACCCCAGCGCCATCACCGCATTCATCCTGACGCCGGGATCGCGGTCACGCGCGGCTCGGGCGAGTGGGCCGACCGCCCGTCTGTCCCCGATGAGCCCCAATGCCCTCGAAGCCTCGGCGCGGACGCTAAGGCGTCGGTCCCTGACCGCGGCGATCAGCGCCTCCACTGCGGAGTGTTCCCGCATTTCGCCTAGGGCGCATGCGGCCATTGCCCTCCCCGCGGAGTCCTCCTTCGTCAACTCGGAGATAAGCGGTTCCACGGCGTGTTTCCCGATACTCGCTAGGGTTCTTGCGGCCTCCTTGCCGGGTGTCGGTGTGTAACCGGGGTCGACGTCGGGCGGGTCGAGGCGTCGGATCTCCGTGTCGTCCGAAAGAAGGCCAATAAGGGCCGGTATTGCCGCTGAGGACGACGGCTCGAGACGCAAGTTCCTTGCAGCGACGGCGCGTTGAACCGGGTCTTGAGAGTACAGCCCCCGGATTCGGCTTGCTACTTCCGGAGGAGTGCCCGGGGGTATGGTCGGGCGAGCGGGTGACCGCCAACGCAGATAAGTGATCGCGCCCACGAGCAGCAGCGCGAGGATCATGGCCGGGATGACGGTTTGCGCCAGTGAGCGATCTCGTCGGCGGTCTCCGAAGCGCATCGTCGTCTCCTATGCCAAGGAGGGTCTTCCGTACGCGACCACAATCACCCTGCCTCAACAAAGGATAGAAGCCGACATTCCGCGCCACGAGACAGTCTTTTCGCCTGCGCCCTACATCGCGCGCAAGGATGAGGCGGGCGTACGCACAGGCCAGGCGCTACCACGACGCCGAGATTCTTCGCTTTGCCCCGACGAGTCGGGGCGCCGCTCTGAATGACACTTTCGGGGCCGCGAATGGCGAACCAGCCACTTGTGCGACAACGCGCGCCCTACATGACGCGGCGGATGATGCAGCCGACGCCGTGGGGGTCGAGGGTCAGCGAGAGGTGCGCGCGACCATCGGCGATCCGCGGCGTGATCTCGCGTTCGGCGAAGGCGTCGGAGTAGCGCGCGCCGGGTTGATGCGGGAGCGCGAGGACTTCGCCGGAGAAGGTCTGGGGGCGCGCATTGTAGATGGTGTACGCGGTGTCCGTGTCGCCGCGGAACATGTTCGCGTACACGCCGCCGGCGAGCGTCGGCACCAGCGGCTCGGCTTCATCGCCCGCAAACGCGTCGCGATGCTCGCGGAGCACGCGATGGCATTCGCGTATCGCGCGCAGTGTCTGCGGCGCGAACCATTCCTCGGGCTTGCCCTCCAGCCACAGCGCCTCGCCGTTCCAGAACGCCCAGCGCACGCCGGTCGCCCACGTCGCCGTCGGGTTGTCGCAGTTCAGGATCTCGATGTTCTTGAAATCCGGGAAGGCGTAGCGGAACAGCTTCAGCGGCGCGACGCTGCGCGCCGCGCGATGCCGCTGCATGCTGTAGCAGAACGCCCCCTGCTGGTACTGGCTGTTGACGTCGGTTGGCGTGTCCTCGGTGTAGAGGACGGCGTCGGGCTTGACCGCGCTCATCGCATCGCGCACGCGGCAGGTCAGGGCCTGCTCGGCTTGCAGAGAGTTGCTCGGCGCGCGGTGGCCGTGGTTCGCCGACCAGCACCACTTCCACGGGCCGGCGAACCCGAACTCGTCGAGATACATGCCGTCCGCGTCCATCCGCTCGACCATGCGCTGATACGTGCTCGCCTGAATCTCCTGCCACGGCTCGACCGCGGGGCAGACGTAGATCTCGGTGGACTTCGGCCAGCGCATGCCGTCGCCGTTGGACGTCATCATCTGCCAGTCCGCGCCGTGCGCCTGGCCGATCTTCCCGCGCTCGTCGAGCAGGTAGCCCTCGATATAGTATCCCACGCGCACCCCGCGCCGGCGGACACGCTCGACCGCGGCGCGGAAGCCATCCCACCCGCCGGGCAGGTAATCGCCGGGATCGTAGTCACCCGTGCGCCCGTAGATGCGCCCGTACGGCCCGCAGCTGCCCCAATCGAAGATGTGGAGGTACTCGCAGCCGCCGAACTCGCGCTCGGCCTCGTCGAGCGCTTCGTCCATGTGATACGCACCCGTGTCGGGATCCGCCATCGGGTCGAGCCAGTAGAGGAAGCGCTGGCGGAAGTTGAAGACCTCACGCCACCACTGCGGGCGCGGCGCCGTCGGCGCGTGCCACGATTTCGCCCACTCGCGGTAGGCATCGAAGGCCGAGCGCCAGTCGCCCGTGTGAACCATGATATCGGTCGGCGCGAGGGTGTATTCCTCACCGGCGGCGAGGTCGCGCTGCTGATACGTGAGTTCCATCGTTACGCCGGCGTCGGACTTGCGGATCTGGTAGCGCTTCTCCAGGCTGTCCAGGTCGCGCACCATCATGCATACGCCGCCGCCGGATTGCGGGTTGAACGTGTCAAGGAACTGGAGTGACACCTCGGCGCCGCTGTACCAGCCCGAGTAGTCCGTCGGGCGATCGCTGAGGATGGTCGCCGAGGCGGGGATGAAATACCACATATCCTTCGGCGGGCCGATGGCGAGCGGCAGGTGCGGGCCGCTGGGGGTGATGGTCTGCGGCGTCGGGGATGTGTTGCGCGCCGTCAGCCCGCACAAAACGCGCGGTTCGTCGCGGATGCCGAGCGAGATCGTCACGTCAACCGCGTACTCCGAGCAGCGATAGAGGAGGTTGTACCCCTGGCTGTCCTCAAGCGGCTGGGAGGAGATAAGCTCGAACTCATCCCCCGCGACGCGGCGATCGCCGATCTCGATATCGAACAGGGCTTGCTGCCCCTTCGATGCGGCGCAGTCCGCGCCGATGGTTCGGTGGAACAGCCGCGTGAGCGCGGCCCCGCGCGAGAGATCGAACTCGGTTTCGAGGTAGCGGTTTGCCAGCGTCAGGCGCTGCCCGTCGAGCCGCGCCGAGGGCTCGATATCGGGAAGGGCGGCGCTGACCTGCTTGACCCCGGGAAGCGGCGGCACGTCGCATGCCGCATCGCAGTGCCGCCGGGGTGTCGTGTTGAGGGTCACACCGGCGATGCCCACGACGGCTTGTGGCGTGCCGATGTAGAGCCGGAGTTGCTCCAGATCGCGCGTCGGGTCGGCAGGAACGGCGAGCACTTGCGCGCCTTCCTCAACGCCGGGAACGCCGGCGGGGACGGGAAGCGGCAGTGCCTGACGCTCCTCTCCGTCGGCATAGCGCAGGATGACGCGCAGGCGATCCGGGTCATCGAGGCGCGTGAGGCGACCGCCGCCGCGGAGGTGCTCCTCGTCGCCGACGAAGCGCGCCAGGGCGAGCAGGTACACCTCGCTCGCGCGGCCGGAGAGCGGGATCACCGCCTCGCTTTCGTCCGCCATCGTCGTCGCGGCCAC
>CP070648.1:3424074-3427252 GCA_020354555.1 Armatimonadota bacterium
CCGGGGCAACGATATCGGCGACGGTCGCGTCGGCTCGAAGACCCTGGCTGGGGAAGAGATACTGCGTCCAGAACAACGTCGTGACAGCACCGGTATCCAGCGCGTAGCGCACGAACCGGCTCGACGGTTCGCCCTGGTCGCCGAGAAGCGTCCCGGCGATAGCCAGAATCAGATTACCGTCCGCGGTCCAGCTGAGACCGGACATGGGTACGCCGGCACCGCTGGGATCGAGGTGTCGCGCCTCATGGGTGGCCGGATCCAGCACGACCAGCAGCCCGTCCGGGTTATTGCCCGTTAGCGAATTCTGCACCGCGACGATCGTACGACCGTCGGGAGACCAGTTGATCGAGCTTATCGTCCGTTCGGCTTCGAAGATGATCTCTTCACCCGAGCCGCTCGCGTCGGCCACGCCGATCATGCCGGCGCGTTGCCCCTTGCGTACGCGCACGAAGGCGATCCGCTCTCCATCCGGCGACCACGCGGCCTCGGCTGCGTCCTCGACGAGCTTGCGCACCTGTCCCCCCACTAGAGACTGCCGGTACACCGATTGCACGTTGCCCTCGTCGCGAATGAAGAGTAGAGAAGACCCATCCGGCGAAAACCTCGGCAACTGGTCGGGACCCTCTGTTAGTGGTTCTTCCCCGCCGCCGACCAGCTGCTTGAGCCAGATGCGCGGCGTGCCGTCACGATTGGAGCTGAAGGCGACGATGCGGCCGTCGGGGGCTGCGTTGGGTTCGGAGTCATAGCCAGACACAGTGAGGGTACGGATGCGCGGCGGCTCCGGGACGTCCTGCTCCCCGCGGGGAAGCGCCAGCATGCCCGCGACAAACCCGATTGCAATGGCGAGCGCGGTGCCCACCCAGCCCGGCATTCTGCGCTTGCTTTCGCCCACGGACTCACCGGTGTCCGCCACCGCTGCATGGGTTGAGTCGGAAACAGAAGAAGTGTCTTCAATAGTGAAGGCGAGGTCGCGCGCGGACTGAAAGCGTTCTTCCGGGTTCTTCTCCAGGCAGCGGCGCACGACGCGCTCCATCACCGGTGAGATACCGCCCGAGATGCTCGCCAGTGAATCCGGTTCTTCGCGTAGTACTGCCGTCATCGTTTCAGCGCGGGTGTCGCGCTGGAACGCCCGATGTCCGCCCAGCATCTCATAAAGCACGCAGCCGAACGCGAAGATGTCCGAGCGGTGATCGACGTTCTCGCCGCGGACCTGTTCCGGCGCCATGTAACCGGCCGTCCCGAGCACCGTGCCCGGACGGGTCACCGTCTTCATCGCTGTCGGGTCTGCCGCCGCGGCGCTGCCTTCCGCCGATTCCGGGGCTTTTTGGTGAACTGAAGCGAGGCCGAAGTCTAGGATCCGGGCATGGCCGTCAGTGGTGATGAAGATGTTCTCGGGCTTGAGGTCGCGGTGGATGATGCCGCGATCGTGCGCGGCGGCCAGGCCTTCGGCCACCTGCCGCGCCAGCGTCGCGGCTTTGCGCGGCGGAAGCGGGCCTTCGTGCAGGAGCTCGCTCAGCGAATGGCCCTCGAGCAGCTCCATGACCGCATAGGGCGCGCCTTCTACTGTGCCGAAGTCGTAGATGGCGAGAATGTTGGGGTGAGCGAGCGCGGCCACGGCCTTGGCCTCGCGTTCGAAGCGGCGGAGCGCGTCAGTATCATCGGCGAACTTCTCTGGCAGCACCTTAATCGCCACGTCACGGTCCAGGCGGGTATCACGGGCGCGGTACACCTCGCCCATTCCTCCTGCGGCCAGATAGTCCCGGATCTCGTAATTGCCAAGTCTCGTACCCGGTTGAAGCTTCATGGATCGTGATCCAGCTGAGTTTCTTTCGCGCCATGTGCATGGTACCCGTGCGCCATGGCGAACGCTACGACGATCTCAGGTTGTAATCGGTTTCCCGCTCGACACGACTGTTGTAGCGCCACGCAGGCGTCATCGCCGTAGAGCGACCCGCACTCACGCGATGAGTCTGAGACTGGTGGAAGACCGGATGATGCCGAAACAAGCCCCCCACGGCGAGGCTCCCCCTCGCTTCGCCCTCCCTGGACTGAATTGATGGCGCGCGTGTTCGCCGTCGATGTGCTCGAAGGCCCTTGCTGTCACCGCCGGATGCGCCTTCTCGCGGCCATCCATCCGCCCGATGTCACACGCGCCATCCTCGAATTTCTCGGCCTTCCGGCACGCCCCCCCTCTCGCCCCGGCTCACAAGCGCCTTGTGCATGATGTGTGAGGTGATCCCTCAACGGTGCGTCTCACTACGCAAGTCTCTGAAGAAGAGAGATTTACAGGTCAGCGCGGCGAAACGACCCGGCCATGGCCATACGTCCAATATTTGCAGTGTTTTACGCGTCTGGGCGCACCGTTCGGGGATCACCTCAGAGGGTTCCACATCACGATCGGCTGCGCTCCGTGGAACGCTGACCTTCGAGCGTCGGCGCGGAGCCTGGGAGCATTCACGGGCGACAAGTCTTGCCGCCTTGCGGGCCGTTGCACTTGTTCGAGCAGCAGTCGGTGTCCTCGATGCACGAGGAACCATTCGGCGTGCACTCTGGCCCGTCGCATGCCCTGCCCTGGCGATCACTGCCTGCGGAGTCGGTGCCGAGCGGACCCTGGCTCGTGGGGCAGTCGTTCTCCGCGCGAACGAGATACGCAAAGAGCGAGTTGGTCAGTGGTACTTCTGGATCGGTCGCCATCGTGTCTGCGCCGTCGTTCGACTCGACGCAATCCGCGGAGGTGATGAAGTCCGCCGGCTCGGCTGAACGAATCGTGTCGTAGACAACCGTGGTGGCCCCCGGCTCGACCGGCGCGGTCCAACTCAACGTCATTTTGTCAGCGAGGAATACGAGATCCCGGACCTCGCCGGGTGTGGCCCAGACCTCCAGAATGCTGTCATCACAGTCGGCAGCGGCGCAGGAGTTCCCAGCGCCGCCCCCATCGCCGTAGCCGTCACCATCGGCATCGAGGCATGTGTCCGCACAGTCCGTCGTGCCGTCCAGATCGACGTCCGTCGTGCAGTCGGTCGTGCAGGTATCGACAGCATCGTCGCAGTCGGCAGCCGTGCAGGAGTTGCCCGCACCACCCGCGTCGCCGTAGCCGTCGCCGTCGGCATCGAGACACGTGTCCGCGCAGTAGATGGTTCCGTCGAGGTCGGCGTCCGTCGTGCAGTCAGTGGCGCAG
>CP070648.1:3427352-3473418 GCA_020354555.1 Armatimonadota bacterium
AAGGGTTACGCACAGGGGCGCCCCAGCCGCGAGCAGCGGCATGGACGTAAGATCAGGTGCGTCGAGCACCTCCCACCTGTGGGCACCGACGGGTGACGCAACCCGCAGTTCCGCTTCAGCGATGATAGCACAGCGGAGGTGGGAGAGCAAGGCTGGCTGTGAAGCGGCAGCCCCGGTGCAGCGCATCCCCACGGCGCCGAGATAGCGGGCACGACCCGCGAACGCGCTGAAGCCCTTCTCACATCCCCGGTGGATGATCGCACGCAGGCGAACGCGGGCTCGGGGGAGAAACAGCCGGGAATGCGGGGGTGCGTGACCAGGACTTGCGGAAACCGAATGGATTGACTCAATGACGGCGGCGGAAGCGAACGGACCGAGAGGCGGGGACGACGAAGCGGGCCATTGGCGGCGGACGCTCTACGGCATGTGGCTCGCGATGTTCTTCGTGTTCCTGGAGTGGACGTTCGCGATGACCTTCCTACCGGTCTTCCTTCAAGAGGACATCGGCCTCTCCTTCAAGCAGGCGCAATACTGGACCGGCCTGATGATGGCGCTGCCGTCGCTCGCGATGTTCCTCGCGCAGCCGCTGTGGGGGCTGTACAGCGATCGCCACGGTCGGAAGCGGATCGTCATCATCAGCGTCATCTTCACATCGCTGCTCAGAGCGATGTGGGCGTTCGCGCACACGCCGTGGACGTTAGTCGGGCTTGGGGTGGCGGCGGGAGTACTGGGATCAGGTGTGATTGCAGGGCAGGCCATCGTGGCCTCGGCGGCGCCTCGTCATCGGATGGGGGAGGCGATGGGGACGCTGCAGACCTCGATGGCGGCGGGGTTCCTCATCGGCCCCGTTGTCGGGCAGGCGTGCGCAGGTCTGATCGGCGCCAGGCCGACGTTTCTGATTCAGGCGCTGTTCGCATTGATCGGGGCCATCACGGTGTGGCTCGCGGTTCAGGAGAGGTTCGATAGACCCGCGCAGTTGGAGAAGGTCACCGTCCTGGGCGCGATCACGCGCGATCTGCGGCCGCTCGTCGGCAACCGGCAGTTGCAGGCGCTGTGGGTGATGGCGTTCGTCGTTTTCTTCGGCTTCTCTTCGATGTGGCCGATCCTGACGTACTTCGTGCAGTTCATCGGCGTGCCGATGAACCGCGTGGCGGCGTACGCTGCGTACATCATGTTTGTCACGGGATCGCTTCAGACCGTGGCGGCGCCGCTGTTCGGTCGAATGGGCGACCGGATCGGACAGAAGAAGGTGCTCGTCGCGACGACGGCGTTGTGCGGCGCGTTCCTCGTCCCTCACTATTTCGTGAAGACATACGCGCAGTTCTTCGTGCTGCGGGTGCTGGCGACGGCGCCCGGCGCGGGAATCAACCCGACAACATCGGCGCTCGTCGCGCGGACGATGCCGCGGTCGCGCTACGGCGGAGCCTACGGCGTGCTCGCCAGCGCGCGAGCGCTCGCGGGCTCGGTCGGGCCTCTCGTGGGAGGGACGATGGCGGCATTCGTCGGCATCCGCTGGGTATTCGTGTGGACCGGGCTGCTGACTATCGTCGCTGCCTTGTGGGCGACTGCTGCGGTGAGGGAGGGCGAGCGCGCGCCGACGGAAATCACCGCAGCACCGTAACTCCCCCCGACCTTCCCGGCCTCCGTAGGAGCGCGCGAAGGGAGGTTCGGCCTCCCTTCTCGCGACACAGTGTTCGACTACCGCCCGCACTTACCGCCGGGGGGCGCACGCTCTGCGGCTGCTAATTGCCCTTAGCTTTGCCGAACCAACCGCTGCCTTGCTTCTGCTTGGCATCTTCCTTCTTTGCTGGTGTCGGCTTCGGCGCTGGCTTCGGCGCCGACTTCGGCGGGCCAGCGCTCTTCGGCGGCGAAGGCTTCTGGGTTTGCTTCATCCACGGGCCCTGGCCGCGCCCGGGCTCCGGGCCGCGGCGATCTTGCGTGCGCATCCACGGACCGCTGGCGCGCCCGGGCTCCGGCCCACGCTGGGCGGGGAACCCGACGCGCGTTCGCTCGCGTTCGCGCTCTCGCTCCCGTTCGCGTTGAGGCGTCCCGTACACATAGCCGGGCGGGGTCGAGGCGACTCTGAAATCCCGCCACCCCTTCGGCCCCTTGAGCTTGAGGACACCGCCGTCACGCTGGACCGGAATGCTCATGTGTCGCTCGAAGAGGGTGGACGGCACGTAGACCGCGCCCCCGACGACGACCGGCGGCGCCGGTAGGACGATCACCTGCGGGCCGTAGTACACCGTCGTGCTCCCGATGACGAGCGCGATCTCGCGGCCGTTGAAGGTGATGACCGCGCGGTTGCGCAGGTGATCCCACAGCAACGCGGCGCCGATGA
Source organism: Armatimonadota bacterium (assembly GCA_020354555.1). NCBI lineage: Bacteria > Bacillati > Armatimonadota > Armatimonadota bacterium. The sequence goes on from CP070648.1 coordinate 3,429,694, forward strand.
AGTCCGCCGCATCGCGCAGCGGGATGTAGGTCGTACCGTAGTACACAAACGGGGCCGGCGCGTACACCACAGGCTGCTGGTGGCGCCTATACCCGTGCGCCGGGGCCCACGGGGGCGGGCCGTAGCCATGGATCACCGTCACCACGTATGGTGGCGCGTACGGCAGCACCTGGTAGTACCCCCAGCCCGGCGGGCCCTGGAGCAGCACGCGGTTGTAGTCGGGTTCCCAGCGTACGGGAACGTCGAAATAGCGGTCGAAAACGGTCACCGGAACCAGCATCTGACCGTTCACCACCACCGGAGGCACGGGCAAAGCCACGGGCTGTCCCATGTAATACGCCGTGTGGCTGCCGACTACGAGGCCAAGCTCGCGGTTGCGGTAGGTGATCGTGGCCCGGTTCTGCAGTGAGTCCCACAGCAAGGCCGCGCCCACGAAGTCCGCCGCGCTCTTCAGAGGCACGTAGCTGTACCCCGAATAGACAAAGGGCGCGGCTCCATAGGTGTTGATGACCGTGTAACTGTCTGCTGCAATGCCGGTGGCAGTTATGCCTAGCAAGGCGACCGCCGCTACTACCCACAGAATGTATCTCGTCATCTCCCGCTCCTTACCGAGCCCTGACGCTCTACGTATCATTATACTGCTCCTGTGCCTCCCCGTCACTTCGCGCCGCGTCTCCTCTCTCCACCATATTTGACTCCGATCACAGGTCGAATGTTCCGTGTGCCGCTAGCGCAAACGTATATTCCGGACTACGGTCGCCGGATGCTCGGTGGCCAGGTGGTTGATACGTTAGCCGCAGCATAGTATAATCAGGCACGTCATCGCAAGGCGCGGAGACAGCGTCCGAGGGGTTTCGCCCGACGGGCGCGCTTGCGAACTGTGAACTGCGGCAGGCCTATGCCAGCCGCTGTCATTGCCGAAAACTCAGGCCCCGATGAAAGTTCTGATGTACGCGAGACATCGGGTGAAGCGACCCGGCGGACCGGCGCGAGCAGCCGTTGCGGTGCTCGTCGCGATGCTGTGCCAGGCTTCGCTCGTCCTTTCACCCTATCCCACCGCCGCGGCAACCCCCGGTCAGGACGACCTGATCGCGCGCCAGCAGCAGGTCGAGCGCGAGAAGGAGAAGGTGCGCGCCCGGCTGCGCAGCACCAAATCCAAGCAGCGGGCCGCGGGCCACGACCTGAAGGTAGTAGAAAGCCGTCTGCGCGCGGTGCGCCGAGAGCTCGTCAGGGCCGACGCCGAGCTGCGCTCGACGCGAACCGAGCTTGAGCAGGCGACCCGCAGCCTCGCGGCCGCGGAGGCACGACTCGACAATCACCGCGAGACCGCCTCCGACCGGCTCGTCGCCATTTACGAGAGCGGCGGCATCGAGTATCTCGAGGTGCTGACGGCAGCCGCCAGCTTCGCCGACTTCGCGAATCGGCTCTACTTGGTGAAGCTGATCGTAGACGAGGATCTCCGGCTGCTGCGGGCGATGACGGAGGAGCGCGCGCGCATCGCGAGCTATCGGCGCCGCGTCGAGGAGCGGGAACGCAGCGTGGTCATGCTTGAGGCGCGCGTTGCTCGCAAGCACGACGAGGAGGCCAATCGCCGTCGCCAGAAGGCGCACGTCGTCAGCGACCTCCGGCAGCAGCGCATCTACTGGGAGCGCGCGCTGGCCCAGATGGAGGCAGACTCCCGCGACATCGCCGCGCAGATCCGCCGCTACCAGCGCACCACCGGCCGCTCCCAGTATTCGACGCCGTGGACCGGCAGCTTCATGCGCCCCGTGAACGGGTCCATCACCTCCGGCTACGGCTACCGCATGCACCCCATCCTGCGCGTACGCAAGATGCACACCGGGGTGGACATCGCCGCGGCCGCCGGCACACCGATTCGCGCGGCAGACGCCGGCACCGTGATCTGGAGCGCGTCGCGCGGGGGCTACGGCCTGTGTGTGATTATCGACCACGGCGGGGGCATGAGCACCGTTTACGGGCACTGCTCGCGGCTGGCGGTCAGAGCGGGCCAGGCAGTCAGCAAGGGCCAGGCCATCGGCAACGTCGGCAGCACCGGCCTCTCCACCGGCCCCCACCTGCACTTCGAGGTCCGGCGCAACGGAAGCCCGGTTAACCCGCTGTCCTACTAGCCCGCCTCACTTGCCGTCGGGGTCGCAGGGCTGCGCGGGACGTTCGCGGGCCCCTACGCCCGTGTCGCGCCGCCCGAATCCAGCCTACATCCATCCGTGTTCGTAGCCGGTCTCGTACATCGCCACGATGTTCTCGGGCGGGCTGACCGCCTGGATGTTGTGGCACGGGGCGAGGACGTAGCCTCCGCCGGCGCCGAGGATGCGCAGGTTGTCAAGCACCTCCTGGCGCACCTCGTCCACCGAGCCGAAGGCGAGCGTGTACTGATTGTCCATTGCGCCGTGGAACGCGAGCCGGTCGCCGAAGTCGCGCTTGAGCCCTTCACGCTCCATCCCCTTGCAGCGCCATTGCACCGGATTGAGGACGTCAATCCCCGCCTCAATGAGGTCGGGCAGAATCTCGCGCGCCGCCCCGTCTGTGTGGTGGAAGACGTACGCGCCGGCGCTGTGCGCGAGGTCCATCATGCGCTTCATCCGTGGCAGCAGGAACTCGCGGATATGCTCGCGCGACATGAGCAGGCTTTCCTGCGAACCGAGGTCCTCGGCGACATACGTGATCATGACCCGCCCCGGTATCTGCTCGTAGATGCGGCGCGTGTTCTCGTAGGCGAGGTCGAACAGCTTGTCAAGGCAGAAGTGCACGAGGTCCGGGTGCAGGATCAGGTCCATAAACGCCTGCTCCGGGCCGCGCAGATTCTTGTAGGTCAGGAAGGGCTCCGACCCGCCGCCCTTGATCGGGTACTCCTCGTTGCCCTTGGTTTGCTCCGCGATGCCGGAGTGATCCCACCAGTCCGGGCTGGGCCAGGCATATTCACGCTCCAACTCCGCCAGGGTTTCGTACCTCGCCAGCGGATGATGGACGCACTCGCTGTAGACCCCCGTGCCGTAGTCCACGGCTTGAAAGCGGCACCCGAAGATGTCTTCGCCCGGGGGCGCCTGCGGGCCGACGTAGCGCGGGCCGACGGCGACCGTGCGGTCAATGTGCAGCCGCTGAAACATGTCGTCGCCGCTTGCGCATCCGAGGTGCTTCATCAGCTTCTCGGTGGCTTCGCCCGTCGCCCAATAATCCATCGGCACGCGGTCCGGCTTCTCCCGCCGCAACACCGCCAGCCAGCGTTCCCTGGGAGTCATGCTTTCCTTCAATTCGATCCCTTCTTTCCGCGATTCGAGATACCGCCGCCGTACTTCGGCGCGAGCTTGTGGAATTCATCGAGTAGCGCCATGAAGTTGTCGTACTTCGTGCCGTAGGCGATGGACTGGCTGGGGCCGAGAATGAACCCGGGGGTTTGTGCGCCCTTCTCGAGCGCCCGCCGCACGTCCCGGCGTATGTCATCGGGCGTGCCCATGACGAGATCCTCCACCGGAATCCCTCCCCACAGGCACAGCCGGTCGCCGAAATCCCGCTTGAGGCCTCCGATATCCATGTCGGGGATGGTTTGGATGGACTGGTAGCACTGGATGCCCGCCTCGATGAACATCGGGATCAGCGGGCGGTTGTTGCCGCAGCAGTGCAGCACCGCCTGGTAGCCCAGGGATCGCGCCCTTTGCACTCGCTCGCGCATGGCCGGAAAGCAGATCTCCCGGAACATCTCCGGCGACACAAACGGGGCCTTCGTCGTGCCCATGTCTTGCTGGAAAAACACGCCGTCCTGGCCCGGTCGAATGCGGAACTCGTCGTTCGCGTTCTGCACGGCCACTGAGTGCCGCGTCGCCGCCCGCACGACCTCGGGATGAAGCGCATACTCCAGCAGCCCGCGCTCCCAGCCGCCAAGCAGAACCAGCGCCGTCAGTCCGCCGGAATCGCCGAGGATGTACCGATCATGCCCCAGGTGCTCGATGACGTAGTCGCACGCCTCGAAAACCGAGGGGTCCGGCGGCTTGGCCTCTACCGGGCCTTCGAATTGCTCGACGGTGTACTCACCATCGCCGGTCGTCGGATCCTCAACGCACGTGATGTCGTTGGTCAACTCGGACGCCCGCCACACGCGGCCGCGGCGGTCGCGCCAAACGTTGTCCGCGATTTGCTGCGGCGGATCCTCCGGCTCCCAGCCTCGCGGCGGGACGACCGGGGCTTCCTTGAAGTCAATCACATCGGCCAACTCTATCTTCCGAAAGAACTCGACCGTGTCTTTCCTATAGCTCTCGACCACCTCGTCGCGACGGCCCTCCCAGAAGGCGACCTGCGCCTTGATCTTGTCGCGCACGTACGTCTCGCGGCCGATGACGCGCGCGATCGTGTCGCAGTCAACGACGTAGAAGCCGAGCGGCACCCGATCCACGGGTTCCAGGTCTATGGCCGCTCGGACTCGTTCCTTACCGGTCATCTGCTGCTCCCAATGGCGGTGCAGACGCTCCGCCAGGCGTCGTGCCGTACTCGAATGGCCGGGCTATTGTCTTCCACTCGCGTGCGCCAAAACCCCTTCGGGAAAACGAAAGGTCCAACCGGGCGGCAGACGACACGAAGGCGCAGGGGAGAAAAGACGCGCGGGCCGGCAGCGTGATGCCGGCCCGCGTTGACGTATGATCGGCCACAGCCACGGTCAGCGCAGGTGGAGCGGACGGTCAGGCCTTGGAACGGCCGGATTGTCCGCTCCCGGAGGAAGGGGTCAGCCCCACTTCCGGCTCGGCCGCAACGTCCCTATTTGACCCTCGCCTCGCCCATGGGAGCGTAGATCTGCCGCTTCGCAGCGCACTCGGGCAATGCATAGGACGAAGCAAGGGCCGCTACTGTTCCGTCGGCTAGCACGAACCATGCCACACAGGTCGCCGGGTCAGCCGGGGGGGGGCGGCGGAACGCCTCCAAACAGATGGTTGCATCGGCGTAGATGCGCGGACTGGGGCCGAAACGACGCTTCGGACGCTGTCTAAAACTTCCGTTCGCTATTGCCAGAACATGTAGCTAGGGATGCCGCGGACGATGCTGACGATGTTGAGGATGCTCCCGACCACGAATTGGCCCAGAATGAGCCCGAAAAAGAACGGCAGTGACTGGCGGAATAGGCGTAGGCCGCCGTAACGCAGCAGGATGGACTTGGCGAGCCAGGCGACGAACAGGGGCATCCATACCAGGTTCATCTCCCAACTGCCCGACACCGCGAAACCGAGGGGATGAAACGGCCACGCCGCCCAGCGCACGCGCGCCAACTCGAGCAGGTACGCCAGCACGAAGCCTACGCCGATGGCAACGGTAGCGCCCCATTTGGCCGGCTGGGGGGATTCGAGCCAGGACGCGAGCCTGTTCCACCCTTCCGCGCCGAAGGACATCCGGCTCTTGCCCTGCGCGCCATAGGAGTACATGAGATGGAGCATCGCCCAGAACGCGCACAGCGTTCCGAGGGCGGCGGCAATCATCAGCGCCCACGAAAAGCTGCGCCGCGCCACGCCGACACGCCCGGTCATGTACATACCTTCGAGTTGGTGCGGCATCGGGTGGGAGCGATAGGCGCGATTGAACCAGAAGTACAGGGACATGACCGTTAGGTCCGAGCCCGAGAAGAACCGCTGGCCGGTGACCACGGGCATAGTCCAGTCCGGGCCGGTGAAGTGCAGATCGTGCACCGGCGTCCCGAACTCGGCGCGCATCCGGGTCACCGCAAGGGCAAGCGCGAAGTAGATGACGAAAAACGCAATCGCGACCCACAGCGACATCCCAGCGTAGCGGCTGAACAGAATGAGCCCCGCCAGGCCGACGGCCGCCCCGGCCGCCGCCGAGCGATAGCTCATGGCCTCCCGTGAGTCGTCGAGGGTCGAGGGGCGGCCGAGGATCTTGTTGAGCACCTGCTTAAGATAGCCCCGGCCGATCCAAATGGCGAAGATGGCGAATGCCATATACGCGCCGAACGCCTGCGAGTTCACGAACGGGAAGTCCGGGGTGCGGTCGAACCCGAACGCGCGCGTGAGCACGAGTTCCGCCTTCCAGAACAGGTAGAAGAACCAGCACGAGAACAGAAAATCGAGCGGGATGAGCACGCCGATGCCGATGACGAAGGGATAGAACGATATCGGCATCCAACCCACGGCGGTCCAGGGGTGCGTGTGGATGTGCTGATTGAGGTCGTATTGCTCGATGCGAATGTGGGGGATCGCCGGGTAGAGGAAGGAGAAGCTGTTGAGGGTGTCCACGCTCGCCGCCAGGCCGAAGCCGATCCAGAACAGCCTGCTGCGGAACAGCGCGCCGACCGGGTTGGTGATTTCGAGCGGGATCTGGGCCAGCGGATAGGTCAAGCGCTCGTGCTCGCTCCACTGCCGGCGCAGGATGGCATTGATGCACAGCATGACCCACAGCAGCAGCACGATGAACCCGGTCCAGGAAAGCACCGGCACCAGCCACGCCATGATGACGCGGCGGGTATACATGGTCGAGTTGCCCTTGAAATAGCCGGCGAGAGCGGTGTCGTCCTGTACCATGAGCCACGACCGCAGGTGATGCCCGAACAGGCGCTCCCAGCGGTTCTCCGGCGTCGAGAACTCGGTCGGCCAGGCAAGGCTGGGCGCGAGCACTTGCACGCCGTCGTGCCCGGCGATGACCGAGGAAATCGCAAGCATGGCGTAGATGACGAGCAATTCGCCCTGCGTCAGCGCGGCGCGCGGCCATAGTCGGCGCAGTCCCGCGTTGGCGAGGGTGAGCACGAGGATGATGAAGACGACGTTGAACAGCAGGGAGATCGTGGTCGGGTGGGCGGAGTAGCGCACGATCTCCATCTGGACGAGCCAGTAGGCGTTGACCGGCATCAGGACGGCGGCTACGAGCAGCGACCGCCAGGTGACGCCGCGCGCACGGTTCCGCGCTTGCGAGTGGACGTCGGATTCCAAGGCGCTTCCGTCTGCCACAGCGAAAAGTGAAGATACATTAAGCGCCGGCCGCCGCGGAACCTGCTTCGCGCCGCCCGGCGGCGCCCGTGGAGGATGATCTATGAAGTTCGCGACCGACTACGTGTGGTTCAACACTAAGCGCCCGCGCGAGTACGTCAACGTCACCGAAGATGTGGAGCGTGTGGTCGCGGAAGCCGGCATTCGCGAGGGGATGGTGCTCGTGTCGGCGATGCATATCACGGCCGGCATCTATGTCAACGATGCTGAGCCGGGGATCATTCAGGACATAGATGAATGGGCCGATCGCCTCGCCCCCAAGGGGCCGGACTATCACCACCACCAGACCGGCGAAGACAACGGAGACGCGCACCTGAAGAGCATTCTCGTGCATCACCAGGTCATCGTGCCGGTGACCGGGGGCAAGCTCGACCTCGGCCCGTGGCAGCAGATCTACTACGCCGAGTTCGACGGCCGGCGTCGCAAGCGCGTCATCATCAAGGCAATGGGGGAGTAGCGGCGCGCCGTAATCGTCCTCGGCGGCCATCCCCAGCTGGTCGCGCGCTCACTGCGCCTGCTTCAGCAGGTGATATCGCCGCTGATGCTCCAGCAACTGCGCCACCTTCTGGCACATGGTGTCAACCGTGTGCGTCTGTTCGCCGATCTTGAACAGAGTCGAGACGTACGTCGGCAGGAAGGGCAGACGCAGCAGGTCGCCCAAGCTCTCGCCGTGCTTGATCCGCTCAGGGGCCGCGATCAACACTTCCTGCTCCGGTCCCGGCGGGAAGACTTCCGCAGCCGTCTCCAGCGCCTGCACGATCGGCACGCCCGAAATCAGCATGAGCGCGAGCGAGCCGAAGTACTCGGCAAGGATATGCAGTTGCTCGTCGGGCGCGCTGTCCGAAAAGCCGGCTTCCTCGCGCGACGGGTGGAGCAGACTGCGAAACGGCGTTCCCGTGACTTGAGCATCGGCCCAATCGGCCTCGAGGGCATCGGCCGCGCGTTCGAGGCTCTCGTCAAGTACGCCTCCGACCTCGCCGGCTCGCACCAGGGCAGCGTACATCGTAGTGAAGAGCATAGGCCTTTCGCGCATCTCGGCGGAGAGAGTGCGGTTGCTCTCGCAAATCCCCTTGCGCATCTCGACAGTTGCGCTGCGGAGAGGCTCGTCCGCAACGTCAGCGAGGATGTCGAGGATGCGGACCAGCGGCACGCCGGCGCTCAGCAGTACGGCGAACGCCCGTGTATAGACTACCAGGTCCAAGGGGTCGAGGTTTTGGTCGTTACTCATCGGTCAGCTCCTTTCGGTGCCGGCTGCGGAGAGTCGTTACCTTGGTCATGAGAGTCCGCCGCAGCCGCAGCCGCGCGCGGAAGATGCGGCCTTCGACGGTGGTCACCGGCACGCCGAGAAACGCGGCTATTCGTTCGTACGGCATGTCGCACCACACGTGCATCAGAAGCGCATGGCGATTGGCCGTCGGCAGGGCTTGAAGCGCCCGAGCGATCTCCCGTTGCTCGCACCGCGCGATGGCTGCGGCGACAACGTCCGCGCGGTCCGGCTCGGTTTCCGTCAATGCGAGCGCTCGTGGGCGGCGCGCCCATGTCGCGCACAGATTGCCGGCGATGGCTCTCAGCCACGCGGGGAACGATGCGGCGTGGGCCAGTTCCGGGAGGCGCTCGAACGCACGTGCGAGAGCCTCTTGCGCGAGGTCCTCGGCGTCGTCGAGGTTGCGCGTCCGGTCGAACGCAAGGGCGACCAAGGCGGGGCGGTACCTTGCCGCCACTTCCGCGAATGCTTCGGCATCTCCGCTCTGCGCGCGCTCGACTAGTTCCGCATCGGACGCTATCGCTGCGGACCCGGTCATCGCCTCGATTCTATAGACGCACGGCGTGCCCGAAACTTACGGTCTGCCCTGGGCGCCCGATGATTCTACTCCACGGGCTTCTTGAGCGCCGCGCCGAGGTCGAACACCACGGCGGAGCGGTCGAAGGCATTCGAGCCCGGCCCTTCCGCATTTGCCACCCACATCTTGAGGCCGGTGACGTCAAACGCCACCGCGTGCAGGTCACCGGTCCCCACCGCCTTCATGATTCCCATGCCCGTCTCGGCTGTCAGATTGCCGTAGTTCTTAAGCAACTGTTGGTGCATGGACTCATTCCAGTCGTCGGTCTTAACCTCCATACACGTATAGACGACGTCTTCCACGGGTGGGCTGCTATGCGGAGTCTCGCGCCAGTCGTAGAGCTTGAACAAGGTCTTGCCGGTCGTCATCTGCCGCGCGTCGAGCAACTCCCCATCGCCGATAAGATAGTCGTAGCTGCTCGGCCGCACCGAGTCGCGCACCACTGCGATGGCGTCGTCGAGATTATCGGTGTACTGCAGCACCCGCCGCGCCATGAACACCCACGGCTCCGCGTCGAGCTGCTTCTGGTCCTCGCCGAAGCTGTCGCCGATCTCGCTGATCGCGATCTTCTCGGCGTTCATGCCGGTGATGACGCCGACGAAGCCGATCCAGCTTGCCGTAACTAACGGATATCCTTTGCTGGGCCGCCACACGATGATCGCCGGCTTGTCCTGCACGTGCGCCTCCATCCAGTAGTCCAGCGCGCGGATCTGGTAGAGGTGGTCGTCGGGGACGGCCTTGCCCCACGCGGCATAGTAGCTGCACGTGATCCAGCTCAGGTCGGGGATGATGTGCATCCAGCGCGCCCATTGCTCGGGGACGTCGGCGCCTTCGGCAAGGCCGCGAATCTCCTCCTTGAACTCGTCGGAGATGTGACGCGACATCACGTCCCACGCGTAGTCGAGCTGCGCGTCGGTCGCGCCCATGGCTCCCTTGATGACGCCGAAGAACGTGCTCCAGTAGTCCTTCAGTTCGTCTCTCACCAGGTAGCCGTGGGCGTAACCCATTTCGTAGGGGGAGCCCCACACCTCGATGACGCGCACGGCGTCCGCGCCCTCGCCGAGCATATACGTGCGCCCGTTGACCTGCTCCGCCGCAGCGCCGGTCGCGATGAGCAGCATGATCGCCGCGCCGGGCAGCAGCGCTCGCCTCGTTCTCCGAATCATCACTGTGCCACCTCCGTGCAGAAGACGCCCATCACCGAAGGGCGATTCGGCGCGGGGACGGCCGGCTCCTGTAAGGCGCGCCCGCCGGGCTGCCCGTTGCGGGCTACGGGCGGCTCATCGCGATCTTTGGGATGCGCCCCTGATCCCGCTCCGCGGCTTGACACGGAGCGGCTCTTTTCGGTACTATGATGGTGCCGCTGATCGGGGCGGTACGAGGGACCCAGATCAGCGGATCGTTTTTGAGGACACGACCATGAAGGAAGGCATCCATCCCGAATACAGGCGCGCGCGCGTCGTGTGCGCCTGCGGCAACACGTTCGAGACGCGAGCGACGCGACCCGAAATCCGCATCGAGATCTGCTCCAACTGCCACCCGTTCTTCACCGGCAAGCAGAAGCTGATTGACACCGAGCGGCGGGTCGAGCGCTTCAAGCAGAAGTACGAGCGCTACGAGCAGCAGGCGGCTCAGCGCAGGGCAGCGGCGGCCAAGACATCCAAGTCCTAGCCGTCGGACAATCTGGTGGGGCCGATTCAGCCTGGCGCGGGCTGGATCGGCCTCATTGCATGACGGGGGCATCAACCGGCGGCATAGGCCGGCACGGGGCGCTTTCAAATGGGGAGGCTGACGCAGCACGAGGCCACCTACGGCGGCCAAGCGGTCATCGAGGGGGTGATGATTCGCGGGCCGCGTCACGTCGCCACCGCCTGCCGCGTGGCTGATGACCGGATCGTCGTCCACCAGGAGCCGACGCGCTCCTTGCTCACGCGCTACCGGTGGTTGAACATCCCGTTCATCCGCGGCACGCCGGCGCTGATTGACGCACTCGCTATCGGATTTCGCTCACTGATCCATTCCGCGAATCTGGCCGTCGAGGCCGAAGGCCAGAAGCCGCCCAGCCCGTGGTACTTCACGCTGTCCATCGCGGTAGCCTTCGTCTTCGGCATCGGCCTGTTCGTTCTGCTCCCGAGCGCGGCCATAGGGCGCGTCACCGAGAACTCATTTCTGCTCAATGTGCTGGAGGGGTTCGCGCGCCTGGCGATCTTTGTTGCTTACATCGCGGTCATCAACCGCATGCGCGAGGTGAGGCGGCTGTTCCAGTATCACGGCGCGGAGCATAAGGTGGTGAACGCGTACGAGGCGGGACGACCTCTGACCGATGCAGACGGGTTCAGCGTGATTCATCGGCGCTGCGGCACCGGCTTCATCTTCAACGTAATCATCGTGGGGATCCTCGTCCATGCGGTCATGGGCTGGCCGAGCTTCGCGATCCGGCTGGCGAGTCGACTCGTCGTGTTGCCGGTTATCGCCGGGATCGCGTACGAGTTGACGCGACTGGCCGGCCGCTACGGCGATTCGCTCATCGTGCGCGCGCTCATCGCTCCGGGGATGTGGCTGGAGCGGCTGACCACCGCCGAGCCGACGGCGGACCAGATCGAGGTCGCGCAGCGCGCGATGCAGGCCGCGCTCGACGCGGAGCGCGGAGTCGCCGCTGCACGGATTGAGAGCGAAGTGCCGCAAGGCGACGAATCCCGGGCCGCGAGCGAATTGCCGGCAGACGAAGACGCAGTGAAATGAGCGAAACGATCACACAGGAGATGGAGAGCCGCCTGGCGGAGTTCGAGCGCCGGTATGACGAACTCGGCGAAGAACTGTCGCAGCCGGAGCTATTCAGAGATCCGGTACGGCTCAAGCGCGTCTCCCAGCAGCGCGCTCGGCTGGAGCGAGTGGTCGAGCAATACCGTGAGCTGCGCTCCGTGCGCGCGCAGATCAACGAGGCGCGAACGGTGCTCGCCGACAGCGACGACGAAGAGCTTCAGGAGTTGGCGCGGTCGGAACTGCGCGAGCTGGAGGCGCGCCAGGAGCAACTGGCGGACGAACTCATCATCGGCTTGCTGCCGCAAGACCCGGACGAGGATAAAGATGTCATCATGGAGATCCGCGCCGGAGCCGGCGGCGAAGAGGCAGCGTTGTTCGCGGGGAATCTGTACCGGATGTACGCGCGGTACGCGGAGTCGCGCGGCTGGCGCGTGGACGTGCTCGGCTCGAGCCCGACCGAGATGGGTGGGATGAAGGAGGTCGTGTTCTCGGTCGAGGGATCGGGGGCGTACAGCCGCCTCAAGCACGAGAGCGGCGTGCACCGCGTTCAGCGCGTGCCGGTGACGGAGGCGTCGGGCCGCATCCATACCTCCACGGCGACGGTGGCAGTGCTTCCCGAGGCCGATCCGGTGGAAGTCGAGATCAACCCGGCCGACCTCAAGATCGACACCTATCGCGCCTCCAGCGCGGGCGGGCAGCACATGCAGAAGTCCGAGACGGCGGTGCGCATCACGCACGTTCCGACGGGTCTCGTCGCTTCGTGCCAGGACGAGCGCAGCCAGTATCAGAACCGCGAGAAGGCGATGCGCGTCCTGCGCGCGCACGTGTTGGAGAAGATCCGCGCGGAGCAGCAGTCCGAGATCACCGCCGCGAGACGCAGCCAGGTCGGAACCGGCGAGCGCAGCGAGAAAATCCGCACCTACAACTTCCCCCAGGATCGTATCACCGATCACCGCATTGGGCGCACGTGGCATAACCTCGAAACAATACTCGACGGCGCGATCGACCCCGTGCTGGAGGCCCTGGCTGAGGCCGAGCGCGCGCGCCTGCTGGAGCAAATCGGAAAGGGCGAAGACGTCGGAGCGGCATGATCGCAACGCAGGTGCAGCCAATTGACAGCGCGGCGCCGGACCCTGAGGTGATCGGGGACGCCGCGAGACTCGTCGCCGCCGGTCAGGTCGTGGCCTTCCCCACAGACACGGTGTACGGTATCGGATGCCGCCCCGACGACGAGGGGGCGGTGGATGGCATCTACCAGGCAAAGGGCCGACCGCGCGCCCTGCCGCTGGTGCTGTTCGTCGCCGGGCGGGAGTGTCTTCAGCGGTATATGTCAGCGACGACGCCGGAGTTGGAGCGGGCCGCAAACCGGTTCTGGCCGGGCCCGCTCACGGTGATCGCTGCCGCCGGCGAGAGAGCGCCTGCCCAGCTCGTCGCCCGCGGCACCATCGGCATCCGGATCCCGCGACACCCGGTGGCGCTGGCGCTGGTGCGGCAGTGCGGCGGCGCCCTGGCGACCACCAGCGCCAACCTCAGTGGCCGCGGCAGCACGAGCGACCCCCGGCAGGTGTTGGAGCAGCTTGGTGGCCGGATCGCGCTGCTGCTTGATGCAGGGCAGGCGTCGATGGGCGTGGAATCGACGGTCGTTGACTTCACGACTCAGCCGCCGACGCTGCTCCGCGCCGGGGCGATCGGCGCCGACGAACTGCGCCGCGTCATCGGACACATCACAGCAGCTTGAGTCGGCAGTCTGGCGCACGGGGGTGAGCCAGCAATCCCGGGATGGGGCGCCCCGCAACCGGACTCCGCATTGGAGGGTCTGCAACCATGGATACCGTAGAGACCATCCTCAGCCGCAGGAGCATACGCCAGTATCTCAACGAGCCGATCGCGGCCGATGACCTGACGCGCATCATGGAATGCGCCCGCCAGGCGCCGTCCGCAGGCAACCGTCAGCCCACCCATTTCGTCGTCGTCACCGACCCGAAGCTGCGGCGGGAACTCGCCCAGGCAAGCCACGACCAGACCTGGATGGCTGACGCTGCGGCCATCATCGCTGCGTTGGGCGACCCATCCATCAGCGAGAATTGGTACGCGGTCGACACGGCCATCGCCATGCAGAATCTGATCCTCGCCGCCACGGGTCTCGGGTACGGCACGTGCTGGGTGGGAGCCTTCGACGAGGCGCAGGTGAAGGCGATTCTGGGTATCCCCGAGGAACTGCGCGTGGTCGCTCTGACGCCGGTGGGGAAGCCGGCCCACCAGCCCGACGCGCGCCCGCGTCGCAATATGGCCGACTTCGCCTCACTTCAGCGCTACGGTCAGCACTTCTCCCTGTAACGCGATACGAGCCGGGCGCGGCGATGCCGGGCACGCGGGGATGTCGCGTTTCAGCTACGTCGCGCCCCGCCCTCGCGCCACTGCATCCACATGCCGGCGCAGCTCCAGTTCCAACTCGCGGGCGACCGCTTCGTTCTCGCGCAGCACGTTCCGCTGCTCACCGGGATCGTCTCGCAGATCGAAGAGCTGCCGCTCGCCGTCGCCCAGGAGCATGTGGAACGACCATTCCTTGGTGCGAATCGTCCACGACCGCCCGAAATGGCCGATGTAGGCGAAGTCGCGGATCCTCTCCTTTCCTCCGCTCATCAGCGGCAGCAGGCTCCGCCCCTCAAGCTCGACGGTCTTCCTGGCAGCGGGCATGTCCTGAGGGAACAAGTCCTTCGCGGGCGCGCGGTAGACTTGCTCGACCGTCAGCGGCAGGCCCAGGAAATCGAGTACGGTGGGCATGATGTCCACGCTCTGAGCGAAAGCGCTCACGCGCTTGCCGGCGCCGACGCCTTGGGGGTGACGAATGGCGAGCGGCGAGCGCACCAACTCCTCGTAGTTCCACGGCACCGCCTTGCGAATGATTCCATGCTCGCCGAACGGCTCGCCGTGATCGCTGATATGGATGATGAGGGTATTGTCGAACAGGCCCAGGTCGCGCATCTTGGCGAGCAGCACCCCGACCCACTTGTCAACCAGCGTCACCTCCCCGGCGTACAGCGTGCGCGTGCGCTCGACCTCGTCCGGCGTCATGTAGCCGTCCACGGGGCCGGGCACGGGATCGACCAGTTCGGCGCCGTCGTACCCCTTCCGCTTGTACATGCTCCAGTACGGCTCCGGCGGATCCCAGGCCTCGTGCGGATCGAAGCAGTCCACCCAGAGGAATAGCCCATCCTTCTGCTGCTGCGTGATGCGTTCGAGCCATTCAATCGCCGCCTGCACGGTGCGCGCGACGTAGTAGTCCTCTTCGCGCTTGAACGTCGTCGCGTTGCGAAGATACTGCTCGAACAAGGGGCGCCAGTGCTTGTCGGAGTCATCGCCGCGCAGGCGATGGTGGGGGCTGGCGTCGAGGTCAACGTCTGCTCCCGCGATCCACGGGTCGTATTCCTGGCCGCGAATCCAGTGCACGCTGTCGAAACCGCGCCCGGCGCCGTAGATCGGCTTGTGCATATGATACGTGTCTGCGACGAGCGCCGAGGTATAGCCCTTATCCCACAGCACCTCCGCGAGCAAGACGTCGTTGAGTTGAAACGGCTGCCAGCCCTTGACCGGGAAGGTCCACAGCCCGGTCCACCACGCCGTACGCACTGGCAGCGTCGGCAGGCCCTCGGGGTAGTAATGCTCGAAGACCGTCGCGTCGGCTGCGAATGCGTCGAGGTTGGGTGTGTGCGCTCTGCCACCGAGATTCATGTACCCGGTGTGATCCGCACGTAGGCTGTCGGTGATGATGACGGCGACGTTCATGTGGCGATCTCCCACGTGAATTGTACTACGGGGCCTTCAGCATCGAGCGCTAAGATCCCTTCACAACACGCGCGGCTGCGGTCTCGCGGCGGTGCAGAGGCGAATCGGGCACCGCCTACGGGACATCAAACAGGTGCTCAAACGGGGCGACCAATCGCAGATTGATGTAGATCCTGAACAGCGTCCACCACAGGAACACGGCCAGGGGAGCGACGACGGCATACGCCGCGAACTGCAGCAGGTACGGCAAGAATTTCGCGGATCGTTCGGCATGCTCGCGATAGTCGGCAGCGATCCGACGCAGTGTTTCCGGAAGCTTGCCCGACGTTTCGCCAATGGCAAGTTGGTTCACATCAATTCGCGAAGCCAGACGCAAGCGGCCGAGGGTGTCGGTCAGGCCGCGCCCGGCGTAGAGGTCGTCCGATTCCCGCAAAAGGCGCCGCGCCAGGGCGTGGTTGCCGGTGGCTGCGGCCGCCGTGCGATATGCCTCGACGACGGGGACCCCGGCATTGAGAAGCACGGAGAGCGAGCCGAGGAACCGCATCACCCCGATACGCCGGTGGGCGCCGCCGATGATCGGCACTCGCAGCAGCATGGCGTGCGAGATGACGGCGAACGAGCGACTGCGCGACGCCGCGAGCCATGCAGCCCACACTCCCACGAAACCCACGCCAATCGGCACCGAGACTCGGAACAACATCCGCACGTACCCCGTCCACAGTTCAGCCGCCGTCCAGCGCCGGGGGGCCTCACCGCCGAGCAGCAGCGCCACCGGCAGCACGAGCAGCATGACGACGGTGACGAAGAAGACCGGGAGCAGCGCCAGCGCCACGGCCTTGCGCAGTTTGTATTCCGCCTCGCAATCGCTGGCGATCTGATCCAACGCCTGGGGCAAGCTCCCGGACAACTCCCCGGCATGCACTAACTCGACCTGGTAGGCGAGGAAGATGTCGCGGTACGGACGCATGCCGTCGCTGAGTCTGCCCCCATCCACGACGTGCTGCGCCATTGCGCGCACCGGCCCCTTGAGCCCCACCGCGACGTGCCTTTGAAGGTCCGCCAGTGCCTGCGCCAGGGGTATCCCTGCCTGAACCAGTGCGTGCAGTTGGCGAAACAGCACCATCGCGCGGCGCACCTGCCCGATGCCGCCATAGAACGTCGGCATCGTCACCGGCGGCCCTGCGGGCGCCGGCGCTGCTTTGGGCACACTTGCTTCGGGCACGCGCGGGGCGTCGCCCCGTTCGCCGAGGACCGCCGCAAACCGCTGGCTTGCGGGGCTGCTTGTGCTCGCCGGCCCCTTGGCTGCGGGCCCGGTCAGCGAGGCGCCACAGGCATAGCAAGTCTCGCGCCGGACGCTGTTGTCGGCGCCGCACTGCGGGCATTTTGTCATCTGCGGCATGGCATTCTCCGGCCCCTCGCGGCCCACTGTAGGTCTTCGCCCTGTTCGCATCGGCACCTGCCCCCCGGGGGCTCATGGTAGGCCCTCGGTCATATGTGGAATAAGGCCGTGAGGGAATGGGCCTGGCTTTACCGACCTGCCTGATCGGCTGGTAGCGCAATCTGTGGCGACCGCCGTTCCGGGCGCCCTGCGACGGGCGCTCGGCGGGCCGCCATTCACACGGTTGGAGGTCTTTCGTCATGTGGAGGCGACAGGGCTTCACGCTCATCGAACTCCTGGTCGTACTGTGCATCGTCAGCATACTGGCGGCGATCCTGTTCCCCGTGTTCGCACGGGCGCGCGCCATCGCCCGGCGCACAGTCTGCGTGTCCAACATCCGCCAGATCGCTACCGCGATCCTCATGTACTGCGATGACTACGACGCGGTGCTTCCCTGGACCGCGACCTCCAACTATGCGATCAACGTGACGTACGTCTTCCCTGCGCGCTATCCGGACGGATCCATTCCCGAGGACTGGCGCGACGGCGAACTGCACACGCTGCTGGACCGCTACGCGCGGGGAAACGATATCTGGTACTGCCCCCTGCTGCCGCCCGGCACCGACATCGGGCGCGCTACCCTCGTGCCGCCGCGGCCGCTCAACCGTGGATGGGTGTTCGGCAACGGCGACGGCCGGCAGGTACCCTCATCGTACTACTGGGCGCACGTCACGAGCGGCAGCGCATTCCTGTCCTATGCCGACCCACCCTACGCGGTGGCGGGCAGCTCTCTCATCGAGTGCGGGAACCCTGGGGCGGCGCCCATGATCTGGGACCTCGCCGACTGGGCGGCGCCGTTCGGCGTTCACGACCCGATGATCAATGTGGCATATGCCGACGGGCACGCCAAGACGAAGACACCGGAACCTTTCTGGGATGACTTCGGCTGGCCTGAATACTGGGTTGTGCGTAGCGATGATGGCTGGGTTTACGAAGACCCCAAGGACAATCCATATCATCGAGGCGCGCCCTGAGCGTCGTTGCGAAGGGGCGCGTCCGAAGAATGTCAAAAGGCAGGCGCGCTTGGGTCGCCTGCTGGCGTTGCTCCTCATTGCGGTGACGCTCATTGCGCTCTACTTCACGTTGAGCACGGGGCGCCGCCGCGCTGCGGAGGCCGCATCCGCAGCAGCCGTCATCGAGTCTTTCGAGAAAGGCCGCGCGCTGCGGGCTGGTGTGATGACTCCGCGGATGGAGCGAGAAGTCGAGCGCCCGGAGCGAAGTTCAGCCAACTGAGCCGCGTGCGTTTTGGTTTTGTTGTCAGTCTGGGGGAGTGGAAGGGAACCGGGAATTATGCCGTTGACCATGTGCGGGCGACGTCGCCTTGTATGGCTCTGTGCCGTGCTTCTAGCCATCACAGCCGGGCTGTGCTTCTCGCCGAGCCGCTGCGACGCGCTGGAGGAAGTCCACACCGTTGTCCAGGATTTCCTGCGCGGGCAGTATGACGGCGGCACCGCTCTCACCGATACCGCCGGCGGCGAGGTGACAGCGGCCCCTTGGGGACGACTCGCATCGGACGGCTTCCAGCCTGTTACCTCTCTGCCGTATGCCGCCGAGGGCGTCTGCCTCGTGGCAAGCCACGGCTGGCTCTATGCCGCAGGCGGCTGGGATGGCGCCTCGGCGCTGTCCTCGGTGTATCGGGCTGAGATCGGCGCGGCCGGGGGCCTCGGCGCCTGGCAAGCGTGTGGATCGCTGGCGGCCGGCCGCGCGTACGCCGGCATCGCGGTCGCAAATGAGCACGTCTTCATCGCCGGCGGATGGGACGGCACGGCAGTTTGTGCCAGCGTCTATTCCGCCGCCATCGCGGCTGATGGCAGCCTCGGTTCGTGGCAGCCAGTCGCATCATTGCCGGCAGCGGCACGCGGGCTCTCTCTCGTCGCTGCCGAAGGGCGCCTCTTCGCTTGCGGCGGCCAGCTCACCTCGGGCGATTACACCGGCGCCGTCTATGCCGCCGCCGTCACCGCGCACGGAGAACTCCAGCCCTGGGCCGGCGTATCGGTCTTGCCGGAAGCTTTGGCCTGGCACGGCACGGTCAGGGCCGGCTCGCACATCTACGTCGCGGGCGGCGTCAACGCTTTGGGCGCGCGCGATGCGGTTTACTCGGCGCAGCTGACCCCCGGGGGATTGGGGGCCTGGTATCAGTGCGGAACACTGGCCACACCCAGCTACGGGGCTGCCGGCCTCGGCGCTGGCGGCCACTTGATGCTCCTCGGGGGAGACACCGTCTCCGGTCCCGTCGCAGGGATCGCCGCCGCAGCGCTTGCCCCGGGCGGCGGCATGGGATCGTGGTACGCCACTCCGGCCGACACTGACATTCTTCCCAAGCCGCTGCGCTATCACGCCTGCGCGCGCAGCTCTGACTGGGTCTACGCCGCGGGCGGGTATTCATCGAGCGGAGGACTATCGAGCGCCGTTTACTGCTGCGCCATCGCTGATGGATGCGTCGGGCCCGTGGCGCCGGTGACTTCTCTGGTAGAAGCCAACGGCAGCCCGGCCGCCGCAGCCAACAGCAGCCATGCATACATCCTGGGCGGGCGCACCAGCTCGGGCTACACCGCAGCTGCGTACTGTGCCGCCATCGCACAGAACGGGTCGCTGGGGCCGTGGACGAGCACCACCGCTTTGCCCGTAGCCCGTGCATACGCCTGCGCCGCGGCCACGGACACTTACGTTTACTTCATTGGCGGCGAGAGCGCCGGCAGCCCATCGGCCGCCGTGTATCGTGCCGCGATTAACCCCGACGGCAGTCTCGGAGCGTGGTCGGCGACGTCCTCCCTGCCCGGACCGCGGTCGAAGGCCGCGCTGATCGTGGCGGGCGAGTATCTCGTCCTGTCGGGTGGATATAACGGGTACGGCCCTACATTCGACGTGTACTACGCTCACATCAACGCCAATGGCAGCCTTGGCGCATGGCAGAGCACGACCGACCTGCCGGTGCTATTGCAGTCGCATGCTATGGCTGCCACCGCTGGCCGCGCATACGTCTTGGGGGGCGATGCCGGTCGCGGCGGCGTGCGCGATGATGTCTACCATGCCCAGATCAACGGCAACGGCACGCTTGGCGCGTGGACGGCTACGACAAGCATCCCCGCCGCAATGACCGGTCACGCCGCGTTCGGTAGTGATGGTTATGTCGCAGTCGTCGGCGGCTTGGCAGGTGGCTCTTACCGATCTCACATACACGTCGCCAAGGCAGACGGCGGCGGCGCTCTCGGAGCGTGGTCCACCCCGTCCGCCCTGCCCTTGCCGATCGCCAACCATGGCGCCGCTCTCGGTCGCGGCTATATCTTCACCGTCGGCGGAGCGAACGCCCTCGGCCGACGCGCGGAGTGCTACAGCGCCCCGAAGCCGGGAGCCAACCAGCTGTCTCGCTTCTGTGGTCGGTTCACCTCCGGCTCTGAGGTGCACTTCGGGACGCTTGCCTGGACCGGCAATGGGTGGGTGCGCTATCGCATTGCGCCCTTCGCCACCGGCATCTACGGCGCGTGGAGCGACTACCTCACTTCAGGCGCTGCGAGCGTCGAGGCGAATGCGGGCTATCTCGAATACGAGATCGCCATGGGCACGTGGCCGGGCGACCCGCAGGACGTATCCGAGATCAGCGTGACATTATTCCCCGTTGCGCCCGGCATCAGCTCGCCGGTGGATGGCGCGGTCACCAACGACCCCGCATGTACCGTGAGCGGCACTGCGCCGGTCGGCAGCACCGTCACCGTCTATGACAACGACGTCGAAGCCGGCAGCGGCGGGGCGCCCGACGGCACTTTCGCGGTCCCGATTACGTTGGTGGAAGGCGTGAACGTCCTGAAGGCTACGGCGACTACCGGCGAGGGCACCAGCCCGTTCTCGAATGAGGTCACGGTGACCCTCGACACGCAGCCGCCGACGTGCGCGCTTACCGCTCCTGCCGACGGCGCATACCTGCGCGGCGCGGTGACGGTCTCGGCCACGGCGAACGATAATCGCGGTGTGACCAAAGTCGAGTTTTACGTTGCCTCGGAGCTGCGCAACGTGGACTTCGCCGCACCGTATTCCTGGCAATGGAACACCCCGGACGATAGCGACGGGCCGTACACCGTTGAAGCCATCGCCTATGACGAGGCGACCAATACCGCGTCGGATTCCCGTGATGTCAACGTGGACAACACGCCGCCTCACGTGTCATCCACCGATCCCACCAACGGCCAGGAGTCGGTAGCACTCACTGCTGACGTGGTGGCGGTCTTCGATGATGTGATGGATCCCGCGACGATCGGTACCGGTACGTTCGTGCTCGAAGACCAGTACGGCGCGCCGGTCAGCGGCAGCGTGTCGTACGATTCCGGGACACACGCCGCGACGTTCGACCCGGACGCCAATTTCGAGCCCGGGCGCTCCTACACGGCGACGTTGAAGGGCGGGACGGGGAACATCGCCGACATGGCGGGCAACGTGCTCGCCGCGGACTATGTGTGGAGCTTCACTGCGGGCGACGACACGCCGCCGACAGTGGCCATCACCGACCCAAGCAACGGCGCCACCGTCTCCTGGATAGTCGGCGTCACTGCTGATGCGGACGACAACATGGGGGTGACCCGGGTCGAGTTCTACGTCAACGATGCGTTGGAGTTCACCGACGACGCGGCGCCGTACCAGTATGACTGGCAGACCGTCGCCCTCCCGGAGACGACCTACACGCTGAAAGCCGTCGCCTGGGACGCCTCAGACAACTACGCGGAAGACTCCGTGACCGTCACGGTTGACAACACGTCGTTCGACGATGTTCCCTGGGACTTCTGGGCGCGGCGCTATATCGAGGCGATCAAGCGCGAAGGGATAACCGGCGGCTGCGCGGCCAACCCACCGTTGTATTGCCCGACGAACTCGGTGCGGCGCGACCAGATGGCCGTGTTCCTCGTCCGCGCGATGGGGCTGACGCCGCTCGACCCGGAGACGCCGACGTTCGTTGACGTGCCGAAGACGTATTGGGCGTACCAATGGATTGAGGCACTGGTGGCGTCCGGTGTAACTTCCGGATGCATCGCCAATCCGCCGCAGTACTGTCCCGAACGCGAGGTGCGGCGCGATCAGATGGCCGTGTTCTTGGTGCGGGCGTTGGGTTTGACGCCGCTCAACCCGGAGACACCGACGTTCGTTGACGTGCCGAAGACGTATTGGGCGTACCAATCGATTGAGGCGCTGGTGGCGTCGGGCGTGACATCCGGATGCATTGCCAATCCGCCGCAGTATTGCCCCGAAAGGCCGGTGCGGCGCGACCAGATGGCCATATTCTTGTGTCGCGCGTTCGACATACCGTATTAGCGCCTGCTCGTTCGTCGCGAACGGCGTCGGACTAGGGCTGCCGCGGCCCACGCAAGCACGCCGATCGCGCACGACATGGAAAAGACGGGACCGAGCCGCCGGTACAGCGTATCGGCGGCTCGCGGCTTGATATCCGCCACCACTACGCCGCGCTCCATGAGACCGAGGGAACTCATCACGCGGCCCAGCGGATCGAAGAAGCACGATATCCCGGTCGCCGCGCCACGTGCGACGTACAGCCCTTCCTCGATCGCGCGGAATCGCCCAATCTGCAGGTGCTGAGCCGCAGCTGCGGTGCGCAGAAACCAGGCGTCGTTGGTGATGATGCAGAGCGTCTGTGCCCCGCGATTGGCCTCCTGGCGTGCGATGTGAGGAAAGACCGATTCGAAGCAGATCATAGGACCAACCGCGAGGCGGCCGACGCGCAGCACGCGATGCTCGACCCCACGCGTGATATCGGTGTCACGCACGCGGTAGTGACGCAGCAGCGGCAGCCATTTTCGCCAAGGCACGTACTCACCGAACGGCACCAGGTGCACCTTGTCGTAGCGACCGGTGACGCGCGCGCGCGGTGACACCGCGTAGGCGGAGTTAAACCCGCGCCCGTCCTCGTACGCCGGCCCTCCGACGAGCATCCAGATCCCGTGCGCGCGCGCCGCCGACGTCACACGCTCGCGCACCAGGCCTTCGTAGTCCAGGTAACCCGGCACTGCGCTCTCCGGCCAGATCACAAGTTCCGCCCCCTGCGCAGTCGCATCGCGCGTCAACTCCTGGTAGGCCGATAGTTCCGCGCGCTGCTGATCCAGGGTCAGGGGCACGTTGAGTTGCTCGACGGTTAGCCAGGACTTGATGCTGGCCTGGGCGATGCCGACTCGCACGGACGGCTGCCGGTCGGCGCGCAGCGCACGCTGAACGCCGGCGGCGTGCACTCCGCCCAAGGCGACCGCCGTAGCGGCCAGGGCACCCGCGTACATCATGGGCTGATATGCGAGGCTGCCCTCACGCCTCGCGGCGATGGCATGAGCAGCGGCGGCGTTCACCGTGACTACTACGAATGAGATGAGCGGCACGCCGCCGAAGGCGGCGAGCTGCGCCAGCCGCAGAAATGGGGCCTGGGAATGGCCGACCTGGCCCCAGGGTACGCCGAATTCGCCCGCTCCGCGCGCAAACTCAAACGCAGCCCACGCCACGCCGACAGCGAGCACACGCCAGGCAGAGCGCGGAGCGATAACGCGCGCGGCCGCCGCCGTCAGCACAAACGCGAGCCCCTGTATCAGGGCCAGCAGCGCCCACGGGAGATAACCGAAGATGGCCACCCAATACATCAGCGCCGCAAAGAAGGCAAATCCCGCCAGCCAGCTTCCGACAACGAGGATCGGCCAACTCGCCGTGAAGGCCACGACGAGCCACGGCACGAGCGCGACCCACGCCAGCGGCCATAGATCGAAACGCGGATACGCGAGCGCGAGGACGACGCCGGAGGCGACGCATATTGCGAGATGAGCAGCGGTTCGCATGGTCCGCACCGCTGTCACAGATTCGCCTCGCCCCGGCGCGCCGCCTGCAGCTTCACTTGGCAGCCGCCGCCGCGCAAGCTATAATGAACAGGCGAACCATGAGACATTTGCCCCAGGGCGTGTTGCTTTTTGTGTGTATCCTGGCATGCGGCTGTGCGCGGACGCCGTCAGAGTTCACCGACCCCGGCGCGCCCAAGCGTCAGCTCATCGCCCAGTTTACCCTTGCCGCCCCGGCTGACCCGGCGTTCTACTACTTCGTCGCGATTGATACGAACGGCGTCTCAACCGACGGCCCCGTGCCTATCGTGGCCAATCCCTCCGCGCCCATCCCGGCCACCGGCGTGCCGCTTCTGATCTCGGATTCCACCGCGCCGCCGCCGTTCTATCTCCAGCACCATCAGGGGGCGTTCTTCCAGTACAAGGAGCTGTACTTCATCGGCCCGCCCTACCAGGCCGGCGTCTCGCAGGACGGCCTCACCGTCGCCGTCATCATGGATCTCGATCAGATCACTACCACCGTCCAGCAGATCGAAGTGAACGTCATCACCGCCGACCGCCTGCTGCCGCCGGAGAGCCAGTTCATCGAGTTGAACTACGATGGCCTTGGGCCCTCGGGCAACAGTTACATCATCATTCCGGTTGACGTCAGCGGTCTCTACGACAACGCCGGGGCGCTGATTCCCGAGCGCGAAGGCGACACGTCGTTTCCCGCGCTCGATATCACGGACTGGAGCGTGGAGGTGCGGCTGACGGGATAACCCACAGCCGCTTCCGCACCGACGAGGGCTGCCCGGGGATTCCCCGGCGCCGATTCCCGCAGGCGACAACACGTTGCCCGCGGCGATCCGTTCCCCTAATGCGCGGCGATGAAATCGCGCATCCACTCGGCCTGTTCGCGGTGCCCGTCTATCAGCACCGCCCCCAGTATCGAGTAGCCTGCGATCTTTCCGCGTTCGAGATAGCCAGCAATGCGCTCGAACTGGAAAGCAAGCCTCTCGACCGGCACCGGCGCGGGTATGCCGTAGTCGCGCAGGTAACAGCCGATAACCAGCGGCTTGCCTGGGAACAGGTCGCCCGCGCGATCCACCTCTCCGTCGAGTTGCTCGAGGTCGCTGCTCTGCCACACCCACAGGTTGACGATATCAATGTGCGGCGCGACGGTCGCCCAGAAGTCGGCATCCCCAAGCTCGTGCCCGTACACGACGCCCCACATCCTCAGCGCCGGGTTGTGACTGGCGAGCCCGGCGCGCGTCGCCGCCAACTGCTCGACGGTGTAGCCGTGCTTCTTCATGATGCCCTTGAGGTCGTCGAAGAAGCCTCCCGTCACATTGGGAAAATCGCGGGACAGGCGGCTGACCTGCTCGGCCTCGGCGCGCGTGCCCTCCGGTGTACCCAGTTGCGCGCGGTCAACGCCCTCGCGGTCGAAGCCGGGATAGCTCTGCGAGATGTCGCACGTGACCTCGTCGAGGTCTGCCAGCTTCTCCAACGCGTAGCGATCATTGGGATGAAACAGGAAGTTGGCGCGAGTCAACCCGAAGTAGCGGCAGCCCTCGCCCAGGCCGTACATCGAGGGATACACGCCCGGATCGATGCCCTGTCCCTCCCACACCCAGCCGACGTCCTGCATTCGCATGATGCCGCTCTCCGTTGTCGGTTGCTGACGCGACGCCAGCGTGTTTTCCGCCGCCGGCCAAGCCCAGTGGCTCTGACCATGCCCGTCGTCGCGGCGCGGCAGCTACACGTCGGGGGGCGCGCAGGCCCCGCGGCTGCCATCACTCACAGGATCGGCAGGTATCGGTCGAGTTCATAGCCGTGAACCTGAGCGCGGTATTCCTGCCACTCGATCTTCTTGTTGGCGATGAAGTTGTCGAAGATGTGGTCGCCCAGCGCCCCGCGCAGGACGTCACTTCCCTCGGCGAGTTCGATTGCGTGACCGAGGTCTTCGGGCAGGCTCTCAATACCCCGTTTGGCACGCTCCTGTTCAGTCATCTCGTAGACATTCTCTTCGACCGGAGGCGGACACTCGCACTTATTCTCGATTCCATCCAACCCGGCGGTCAACATCGCGGCGAAGGCGAGGTAGGGGTTGCACGCCGGGTCGGGCGAGCGGAACTCGATCCGCGTCGCCCTCTCGCGGCCCGGCTTGTACACGGGCACCCGGATGAGGTCCGAGCGATTGCGCTGCGCCCACGACAAGTACACCGGCGCCTCGTAGCCCGGCACCAACCGCTTGTAGGAATTCACCCACTGGCTGCATACGAGGCAGATCTCTTGCGCGTGCTTGAGCAGGCCGGCGATGAAATGCTTGCCCGTCTCCGAGAGATGGTACGAGTTCTTGGGATCGAAAAACGCGTTCTTCTCGCCCTGGAACAGCGACATGTGGGTGTGCATGCCGCTGCCGTTCTCGCCGTAGATCGGCTTCGGCATGAAGGTCGCGTAGATGCCGTGGCGAAGAGCGATTTCCTTCACCACCAGTCGGTAGGTCATTACGCTGTCCGCCATCGTCAGCGCGTCGGTGTAGCGCATGTCAATCTCGTGCTGACTCGGTGCCACCTCGTGATGGCTGTACTCGACGCCGATGCCCATCTCTTCGAGCGTCAGCACCGTCTCGCGCCGCAGATCGTGCGCCACATCGAGCGGCGTCAGGTCGAAGTACCCGCCCCGATCGAGCACCTCCGGCGGCCCCTCGGAGGAGCGGAAATAGAAGTACTCCAACTCCGGGCCGACGTAGTACGTGTAGCCCATGTCCCGCGCCCGCTTGAGCACGCGCTTGAGCGCCCAGCGGGGATCGCCTTGGTACGCAGATCCATCCGGCTCCACGATGTCGCAGAACATCTTCGCCACCGCGCGATGCTCCTTCGGTCGCCACGGCAGCAGCGTAAACGTGCTCGGATCCGGCTTCGCCACCATGTCGCTCTCGTCAATCCGCGCGAAGCCTTGGATCGAGGAGCCGTCGAACCCCATCCCTTCGTCGAGCGCGCCCTCGAGCTCCTCAACCGTGATCGAAAAGCTCTTGAGGAATCCCAGGATATCGGTGAACCACATGCGGATGAACTTCACGTCGTGTTCCTTGGCCATCTTCATCACATAGTCTCGGTCCTTGGTCTCCATCCCTCATTGCCCTCCTTGTGTGAGTTGCAGTGACTGCTCGGGCACCTGTTCCGGCGCCCTCAGATTGCGTCGTCTCCGCCTTCGCCGGTGCGCACGCGCACCGCATCGTCCACGGGCAGCACGAACACCTTGCCGTCTCCTTCTTCCCCGGTGCGGGCGTTCGCCACAATCGCGCGCACGATCAGCGGCACGTCCTCGTCAAGGGCCGCGATCTCCAGCTTCATCCTCGACAGCAGCTCGGCGAAATACTGCTTCCCGCGCCACTGCTGGCGTATGCCTCGCTGCTTGCCGTGCCCTTTGACCTCCGTGACCGTCAGGCCGGGATAGCTCAGCTCGGCCAGTGCCCGGCGCACCTCTTCCAGACGCTCGGGCCGGATGATCGCCTCGATCTTCTTCATTGCCGCTGGCTCCTTCGACGCGTCATATCGCAGACCTCCCCTCGCTGCGCCTCACGGCCTCAGAACCCATAAGCGGTTTCGCTGTGTTGCGACAAGTCGAGACCCATTTCCTCTTCATCCTCTGTCACCCGGAGGCCCATCGTCGCGTCCACGAGCTTGAGGAGCATCAGGCTGACCACGAAAGAATAGCCGACCGTGGCCGATACCGCGGTCGCCTGCGCCGCCAGCAGATTGGGATTGCCGAACACAAGCCCATCAGCGCCTCCCGGGTTCACCAGTGTGGACGCGAAGATTCCCGTCGTCAGCGCGCCGAGGGTGCCGCCGGCGCCGTGGATGCCCACGACATCCAGCGAATCATCGTACCCCGCGCGCCACTTGACCTGCACCGCGCCGTAGCACACGAGGCCGGCCAGTCCGCCGATCAACAGTGCCGGCATCGGCGCGACGAAGCCGGACGCGGGGGTGATCGCCACCAGCCCTGCAACGCAGCCCGACGCGGCGCCGAGCGCGGTTGGTTTCCCCCGGTGAATCCATTCCCCCGCGACCCACGAGAGAGCGGCCGCCGCCGCCGCGAGATGTGTCACCACGAATGCGCTGCACGCGACGCCGTTGGCGGTGAGCGCGCTGGCGGCGTTGAACCCGAACCAGCCGAACCACAGAATCCCAGCCCCCAGAACAGTCAGCGGCAGGTTATGCGATGCGAACACGGACGAGCCATACCCTCGGCGCCGTCCGAGCACGAGCGCCGCTGCCAGCGCGGCCGCGCCTGAGCTGATGTGCACCACCGTGCCGCCCGCGAAGTCCAGCGCACCCAGTTCCCGGATCCATCCCCCGACGCCCCACACCCAGTGCGCCACCGGCGCATACACCAGCAGGCACCACAGCACCGTGAAGGCAACGAATCCGGGAAAACGCATCCGCTCGGCGAAGGCCCCGGTGATGAGAGCAGGCGTGATGACGGCGAACATCCCTTGGAAGATCATGAACGCCAGATGCGGAATTGTGGCCGCGTAATCCGGGTTCGGCGCCTGCCCGACACCTCTCAGCCCAAGCCACGCCAGGCCGCCGATGATGTGGCCGCGATCCGGGCCGAACGCCAGGCTGTAGCCGGCAACTGCCCACAGCACCGATACCAGCGCGACGATGAAGAAGCTCTGCATGATAGTGCCGAGCACGTTCTTCTGCCGCACCATGCCGCCGTAGAAAAGGGCCAGCCCCGGGGTCATGAACATCACCAGCGCCGCCCCCGCCAGCACGAACGCCGTGTCCCCGGCGCTGACCTGCCCGCTCAACCTCCCGCCCTTCCTTGGCTCGCCGGTCGTTGCCTTCGCACGCTACGCTTGCCTCTCAGACAGCCGAATCAGATAGTCCAGGTAATGAAGCACCAGGCTCACCTTCGCCCGCCCCGACTCAGAGGCGACATCCTCGCCAGGCTCCAGGTCGTTCATCGCTTGTGCCGCATCCCGCGCCAGGCTGCGTACGGTGCCGCGGAATAGCTCCGCTCTCCTTCTCGCCGTGCACACGCCGGCCGCTGGGTCACTCTGCTCACTCACAGGCCGCATTGTCCACCTCTCCCTTTCACGATGCGGCGCACCAGCGCGTCGTATAGTGTCAGGATACCAGGCGTATGTTTCGGGCACGTTTCGCGCGAGTGAAATCACGATGAATTCTCCGATGTTCTATCCCTTCGGCGAGTTGTCAGAAATCGATGTCGAGTTGCGTCGTGATAGAATCATCGAGGGCGTGGTCGTGTTACGCGGGCCGTGTTGCGGCACGGTTTCCGGCATGCGAGAGTTGCGTGAAATGTAGCCCCGTCGCCATCGCTGAGAACGAGGAACGGGCCGAGACTCGCGCGACAGGTGATCCAGGCGGCGCGGCCTACTCCCACTCGATCGTCGCGGGCGGCTTGGAGGTGATGTCGTAGACGACCCGGGTGACGCCGGCGACCTCGTTGACGATCCGGTTGCTCAGCGTCGCCAGCATGGCGCGCGGCAGGTCGGCCCAGTCCGCGGTCATCGCGTCGTCTCCGGCGACGGCGCGCACGATGGCTGTCTCGCCGTACGTGCGCTGGTCGCCCATGACGCCCACGCTGCGGATCGGCGCGAGCACGGCAAAGGCCTGGAACAGCTTGCGGTAGAAGCCCGCCGCCGTGATCTCGTCAATGATGATCCGGTCGACCTGGCGCAGCGTGGCGAGGCGCTCCTCAGTTACCTCGCCGAGGATGCGCACGGCCAGGCCGGGGCCGGGGAACGGCTGGCGCCACGCGATTTCATCGGGCAGGCCGAGTTCCGTCGCCACCGCGCGCACCTCGTCTTTGAACAGGCTGCGCAGCGGCTCGACGAGCGCGAGCCCCATCTTCTCCGGCAGCCCGCCTACGTTGTGATGCGACTTGATGACGGCGGCCGACCCGGTCCCGCTCTCGATGACGTCGGGATACAGCGTGCCCTGGGCGAGATAGCGGACGTCGCCCAGCTTGTGCGCTTCCTCCTCGAACACGGTCACGAACTCGCGGCCGATGATGATGCGCTTCTGCTCGGGATCGGCGACCCCGGCGAGCTTGGCGAGAAATCGCTCCTGGGCCTGCACGTGGATCAGGTTGACGGGCAAGTGCTTGGTGAACGTATCTACGACCTGGTCGGCTTCTCCCGCGCGGAGCAAGCCGTGGTCAACGAACACGCAGACGAGTTGCTCGCCCACGGCGCGGTGCGCGAGCGCGGCGACCACGGCCGAATCCACGCCTCCGCTGAGCGCGCAGAGGACGCGCCCATCGCCGACCTGCTCGCGAATCGCCGCCACCGATTCCTCGATGATCGAGGCCGGCGTCCACAGCCCCCGGCAGCCGCACTGACCGTAGAGGAAGTTGCGGAAAATCTCCATGCCGCGCGGCGTGTGCACGACCTCGGGATGGAACTGGACGCCGAACAGCTTGCGCTGCTGATCCGACATCGCGGCGATGTGCTGTGCCGTGCGCGCGGTCACGCGGAACCCGTCGGGAGGACGGATCACCGCGTCCCCGTGGCTCATCCACGCAATGACGACGCGATCGTCGAAGCCGTGGAAGAGATCGTCGGTGGACTCGATGCGCAGCTCCGCCTTGCCGTACTCGCGGATGCTGCCCGGCGCGACTTCGCCGCCCAGCTCGCGGGCCATCAACTGCATGCCGTAGCAGATGCCGAGAATCGGGATGCCCGACGCATACAACCCGGGATCGCACCGCGGGGCGTCCTGCTCGTACACGCTCGCCGGGCCGCCGGAGAACACAATGCCCTTGGGCCGCATGGCAGCGATGTCAGCGGCGGGCTTATCGTGGGGGACGATCTCGCTGTAGACGCGACACTCCCTGATGCGCCGCGCGATCAGCTGCGCGTACTGGGCCCCGAAGTCGAGGACCGCGACGAGTTCGTCGTCCGGGCGCGCGGTGCGTTTCATCCCGTGCCTCGCGGGGGGGCCGACCGCGCGACGCGCGGCGGCTCGGTCTCGGCCGCCTGCGTGCGAGGGGGGCGGAAGGCGTAGCCAACGCCGCGGATGGTGTCAATGCTCCGCCGCCCGACATCCCCCAGCTTTGCGCGCAGGCGCCGAATGTGAACGTCAACCGTCCGCGTGCCGCCGACATAGTCGTAGCCCCACACGCTGTTGAGAATCTGATCGCGCGTGAAGACTCGCCCGGGCCGGGTGACGAGGGACTTGAGCAGTTCGTATTCCTTCAGCGTCAGGTCCACGCGCACGCCGCGAACCTTCACATCGTAGCTGTCGGGGTCGAGCGCGAGATCGCCGCTCCGGATGACGGTCGCCGAGACCGCGCCGTCTGCGCGCGCCGCAAGACGTAGAAGCCTTGCGCGAAGTTCGGCGTCCCGATACGGTGCGCTCACGAAGTCATCAATGTCGGCGCAGGAATTGAAGCTCGGCAGCCGCTGCTCCGGCACGACCGCCAGCACGGGGACCTCCCGGAGCCGGCGGATGCCCTTGATCGCGGCGCACAGCTCTGTCTCAGCCACGCCGGCGTCGCCGAGGTCGAAGAAGATGACATGCGGCAGGCGGACGTGTTCGGCCCGGTCTTCCAGTTCGTCCGGCCCCAGGTGAGCGACGTCGCCGCCGACGCGCGTCACGTCGTCGTGTAGGCGGCCCGCGCGAGCGGGGTCCGAGCTAATCACGAGGACGCGCAACGACATCGGACTATGTCTCTGCCGCTGGCGGTGGTTGCTCCTCCAGCGCGAACTTGCGGGTCTTGATCTCGTCCGGTATCGGGATGGGATAATCGGCGTCGAAGCATGCCAAGCAGAACAGCGCGCGCGGCAGGCCGACCGCCTCGATCAGGCCCTCGGTTGTCTGGTAGCCCAGGGTGTCGGCCTCGATCGCCCGACAGATATCTTCGACCGACTCCACTCGCGCAGCGAGCAACTCGCGGCGGTCGCTGGTGTCCACGCCGTAGAAGCATGGATATCGGTACGGCGGCGCGGTGATGCGCACGTGGATTTCCCGCGCGCCCGCTTTCCTGATCAAGCCGACGATGCCGTGCTTGGTCGTGCCGCGCACGATCGAATCGTCTACGACTACGACGCGCTTGCCCGCGAGCACCTCCTGCATCGCGGTCAGCTTGAGCCGCACGCCCAACTCGCGCTGGCGCTGATCCGGCTGGATGAATGTCCGCGCGATGTAGCGGCTCTTGATCAGTCCCTGCCCAAAGGGGATCCCCGACTCCTCCGCATATCCGATCGCGGCCGGCCACCCCGTGTCCGGCACGGGGATGACGAGATCCGCATCCACCGGATAGGTCTGCGCCAGCTTGCGCCCCATGCGGCGCCGGGCCTCGTGGATGAGCTTGCCGTAGATGTGACTGTCGGGGCGCGCGAAGTAGATGAACTCGAAGATGCACATCGCCGGCCGCCCGGGGCGTGCGATAGTCCTGGATCGCACGCCGTCGCCATCAATCGTAATCAACTCTCCCGGTTCGACCTCGCGCAGGAAATCCGCGCCGACGACGTTGAGCCCGCACGTCTCGGAGGCCACGACATGGCCGCGACTGTTGAGGCTGCCGAGGCACAGCGGCCGCACGCCGTTGGGATCGCGAAAGGCGAGTAGTCTGTCCTCGGTGAGAACGGCAACGGAGTACGCGCCGTGCCACGAGTGGCTCGCTTGAGCGATCGCTTCCTCGAGATCGCCGCACTGCTCCCAATGGCTCCCGATCAAGCGCGCCATGAGGCCGCTGTCGGTCGTGCAGTCACCCGGCGGCTGGTCGCCGCAGACGTCTCGGGCGAGGTCATGCAAGTTGACCAGGTTACCGTTATGCGCCAGTGCGACGGTACCGGCGGCGCTGGGCACGACAACCGGCTGGACGTTGTGATGTCGGCTGGCGCCGGTGGTCGAATAGCGCGTGTGGCCGACGGCCATGTGACCCCGCAGGCCGCTCAGGCGCTTTTCGTCGAACACTTGCTGCACCAGGCCCATTTCCGCGTGCACGTTGAGGCCGGTGCCGTCCGACACCGCGATGCCCGCGCTCTCCTGGCCGCGGTGCTGCAGCGCGAACAAGCCGAAATACGTGTGCCGGGCAACATCCTCGCCCGGCGCGTAGATACCGAATACGGCACACTCCTCCCGACATTCACCCAATCGAGTCTCCAGCTCGGCCAAAGCACTCATGCGTCTGCGACCTCCCGGTTAAGCAGCATACTTCCCTCCATATGGCCGATGTGAGGAAGGCACGAGCGTGGTGAACGGATGGCTCAGGATTGCTTTCGCGTTCAGCCCGAACTCGCGGGCATACTCCTCGACGTAAGCACGGAGCTGCCGCAAGTCGTCCTCACCGGCCGGGCGGATGGTGACGTGATCGTCAGCGGTCTGCGACGGATCCACGTCCCCTCTGAAGTATATCATACCTCCATGCATGCCGGTAGCGCAA
Organism: Armatimonadota bacterium; assembly: GCA_020354555.1. Taxonomy (NCBI): domain Bacteria; kingdom Bacillati; phylum Armatimonadota; species Armatimonadota bacterium. Next base: position 3,462,737 of record CP070648.1, read on the forward strand.
TAGTCTCCGACCAGAGGATGCCCCTGACGCCCGTTCAGCCCCAGCACGACGAGCACTCCGCCGGCCATGTATTCGCCCAGGAAATCCGCGGCCGTCCCGCCCACGACGAGTACCGGAACCTGCGCCCGGTACGCCTTCATGTGAATACCCACGCGGTAGCCGACGTCGCCCCGCACCAGGATCTTCCCGCCGCGCATGCCATAGCCGATGACATCTCCGGCATCGCCGTGGACGACGAGCGTCCCGCCGTTCATCGTATTGCCGACCGCGTCCTGCGCATTGCCGTGGACGACCACGGTCGGCCCGTCCATGAACGCGCCGAGGTCGTTCCCCGGCACGCCGTGGACGTCTATCCGCACCTGCCGCTCGACGCCGTCGCCAATGTAGCGCTGGCCGTTGACGTTGGCGAGTTCAATGCTTTCCTCGCCCGCAGCAACAGCTTCCCTGATCCGCGCGTTTAGCTCGCGATAGTGCAGCCCTTGCGCGTCAATTCTCATGTGCTGCGATCCCTTCGTCATGTCCCGAATTGCCGTACCGTCTCGGAGACTGGGCGGCTCCTCACGCGCCGACCCCCGCCGGCTTGACCCCGAGCACGTCGAGCGTGCTCGGGTCCACATCCAGCCCGCGCAGGCGTTCTTTGCTGCCGCGCAAGCTCTCCACCGCGTTGAGCCCGAGAGCGCCGAGGATCTCCTCGAGTTCGGCGCTCCACGCTCGCACCAGGTTCGCGATCCTCCGCGCGCCGACGAGCGGGTCAATGCGGCGAGTCAACTCCGGGTCCTGGGTGCAGATGCCCCACGAGCATCTGCCGGTGTAGCATTTCTGGCACAGCGTGCAGCCCAGCGCCAACAGCGCCGCGGTACCGATCGCCACCGCGTCCGCCCCGAGCGCAATCGCCTTCGCCATGTCGGCGCTGGACCGAATCCCGCCCGCCGCGATGAGCGACGCCTGGTTGCGTATCCCCTCCTGCCGCAGGCGTTCGTCAACCACCGCGACCGCGATCTCGACCGGGATCCCGAGGTGGTCTCGAATCACCGTCGGCGCCGCCCCGGTTCCCCCGCGAAAGCCGTCGAGGTAGATGATGTCCGCGCCCGCGCGGACGATGCCGCTCGCTATCGCCGCGACGTTGTGCACCGCCGCGATCTTCACGCACACCGGCTTGGCGTAGTCCGTCGCCTCCTTGATCGCGTAGATGAGTTGGCGCAGATCCTCGATGGAGTAGATGTCGTGCTGCGGCGCGGGCGACAGCGCATCCGATCCCACCGGGATCATCCGCGTTTGTGATACCTCCAGGGACACCTTCTCTCCCGGCAGATGGCCGCCGATGCCCGGCTTGGCTCCCTGGCCGATCTTGATCTCGACCGCGGCGCCGGCGTTGAAATAGCCGGCGTGTACGCCGAAGCGGCCGGAGGCGCACTGCACCACGGCGCAGTGGGCATATGGCCGCAGGTCTTCATGCAGTCCGCCCTCGCCGGTGTTCCACAGGATGCCGCATTCGGCCGCGGCCATCGCAATCGCTTTCTGCGCGGGCAGGCTGATCGAGCCGTAGGACATCGGCGCGAAGACGATCGGCGTCGCGATTTCCAGATTCGGATCGAGTCGTGTCTTCAGCGCGAGCGCACTCCCCGGCCCGGCGTCCAACTCGACGCGCTCCGGCTTGCGGCCGAGGAACGTTCGCAGTTCCATCGGCTCGCGCAGCGGGTCAATCGAGGGATTCGTGACCTGGCACGCGTCGAGCACGAGGTGGTCGAAGATCACCTGATAAGGGGCGTCGTTGCCCATCCCGGTCAGCAGTACGCCGCCCGTGTCGCCTTGCTTCCACACGTTCTTGCGATGGGTTACACTCCACAGCGCGTGCGGCTTGTAGTGCTGGGGGTTGGGCGCGACGACGATGCATTTCTCCGGGCACATCGCCTCGCACCGGTGGCAGCCGACACACTTGTTGTGGTCGGCCCCGACGCGGTCCTGCCACGACAGAGCCCGCCACCCGCACTGCATCACGCATCTCTTGCAGCGGCGGCAGCGCTCGGTATCGTTGCGCCATACGAACTCCGGTGGCGAATAGAGCGGCACCACGTCGGCGCGGGGTCTCGTGTGATCCGGCGCAAACTCCGCTTCGGCGCCCGCGAGAGCATCTCTGGTATCGAGGTCAAGCTGTGGCATGAGCCACCTCCGTCGAGCTGACCAACGGGGCCGAGGTGCTGACGTCCTGGCCGCGGCACCCGATCACCGGCTCGCCTGCGCGCGGCGACCACACCGTGTCGGGGTTCGCGCACATCGCGCGAATTGCCGCCTCCTCGCTTGAGATATAAAGGAAGTCGTCCTTGCGCGCGGCGACCATCGGTCGCAGCTTGATGCGGTCGTTCACCCCCACCATCCCGTCGCGGTGGGCGAAGATGATGGCGAACGGCCCGTTAACCAGTGCGCTCGCATAGACCTGGCGCAGGGCGCGGTAGAGGTCGCGCTGCTCCGGCTCCATACGGTCCACCGCCTTCCAGAACGGCGGCGCAATGACTTTGCACGCCACTTCGATGGGCAGACCGTGACGCCGCACCAGCAAGTCGAGCAGGTACGCCATTACCTCGGTGTCCGTGCGCATCGTGCAGCGATAGCCGAACATCTCGAGATAGCGCTTGTTAATGCCGTAGGACGAGATCTCCCCGTTGTGCACCACCGCCCAGTCGAGCAAGGTAAACGGGTGCGCGCCGGCCCACCACCCCGGCGTGTTGGTCGGGAAGCGGCCGTGCGCGATCCAGATGTAGGCCTGATAGTCCTCAAGGCGATAGAAGTCCGCGATGTCCTCCGCGTACCCCACGCCCTTGAACGCGCCCATGTTCTGTCCGCTCGAGAACACGTAGGCGTCGCTGACCTCCGCGTTTATCCGCATCACCTCGCGCAGCACGAAATCCTCGTCCGAGGCGGACTGGCTCTGGGCTACAGCTTCGGGCTTCGGTGTCGCGAAGTAACGCCACAGTAGGGGAGGATCCGCTACCCCCTCGACCAACCGCGTTGGAATCCTCTCGTCGCGCGCGCAGTCGAACCCGGTGTCGAGTGCCTTCTCCGCCGCGTCCTTGGCATCCGCGGAGTAATACATGATGTGGAACGCGAAGTGCCGCGGAAAGTCCGGGTAGATGCCGTACGCGGCAAAGCCGCCGCCCAGCCCGTTGGATCGGTCGTGCAGCAAGGCGATGGAATCGCGTATGCCGCGTCCGTCCACGCGTTCGCCCGTGAGGCTCATCATGCCGCTCAGCCCGCAGCCGGAGATGTTACGAGTATACAGATCCGCTGTGTGGTGGTGCATCGCTGCCCTCCTTACGGGCGGCGGCGCTCGGGGCGCCATTCGAACAACTGCGTGAGTTCCGATCCGCCTGCCGCCGCCGGCTCCGGGAGTCCGAGCCGCTTGCGCTGCGAGGCGGAGCCCTCGACCAGCCGACCGGATTTGCGGAAGGCCGCCATGCCCTCCGCGGTGCCGGCGGGCGTCACGCCCCTCTCCGCCGCGAGCTGCTTCGCGACACGGAAGATATCCATCATGCTGTATCGCTGGAAGCACGCCTCCCGGCAAGTGCAGCACTCCACGCAGCGCCAGAACTCGCCCTCGCGCAGCACCTGGTCGACCTGTCCGTCCGAGAGTTGACGGATGATCCCGTTGGGATCGAACGCCACATCAACGCGCGTGACCGGGCAGTCAAATGCGCATGCGCCGCACTCCGCGCATTTGCGCAGTAGATCATAGTCCCAGCGCTCCCTCACGCGCTCGATGGCCTCGCGCTGCCCTTGCCACCGGATGAGGAAAGGCTGGATGTCAATGCGGTGAGACGACAAACCGAGATCGTCCGGTGCCAGGCCAAGCGCCAGCCCCAGGAGTTCGGTGTAGTACAACACGGGGACGTGGATTTGTTCACCCTTGCGCTGCAGCAGGAACTGCGTCGTGTCGTACTGCATGAAGCAGGCAGGGCAGGCCAGGCAGATCGCGTCCGCGCGCTCCGCGGCGACGTCGCGCAGCTTGCGCCGCGCCATCGCCTGAGCCGCATCCTGATCGTCAACGCGCGACAGCAGTCCGCCGCAGCACGACAGCTTGCCTTCGTAAGCAACGCTCGTCGCGCCGAGAGTCTCCACCAACTCGTCGAACTTGGTGGGGTGAGCCGGGTCGTCCACTGCGAGATCGGCGCTCGGCTTAAGCAGGTGGCATCCGTAATGGATGGCGATGCGCATGCCGGTGAGCGGCGCCGTGACGCGCTCGCCGATCGCCGACAGCCCGAAATCGCGGTGGAGGAATTCCAGGATGTGCGCGGTGCGCGCTGTGCCTCGATAGGAACGACCTACGCGGCGCAACTCGCGGTTGACCTCGCCCTGCGCTGCGGCGCTTGACGCAACCTCCGCCGCCGCGCCTTTCAGGGTGCCGAAGCAGCCCGGGCAGGGAGTGAGGAAGTCAACGCCGGCATCCTCGGCGATCGCGAGGTTCCGGGCGGCGGTGACGAGCCACTCGTCGTGGCCCATGTTCGCGACGGTGGTCTTCTCAGGACAGCAGGTGAGGCCCTCGGTGTCCGCGCAGTCCACGCCGAGGTGCTGCATCACCGCTCGCGTGGATTTCTCGATGTGGGGCAGGCGGCCCTGGACGTAGCATCCCCAGAAATAACCGTAGCGCGACATGGTACCATCTCCAGGCCGCGCCACTGGGGCCATTCGGGCTGCGTCGAGCCTCTTCGGTCGGCAGCCGGTAGTTTATTACCGTCAATATACCATAACACAATATACCACGTCAAGGGTTGGATTATGCGTTTTTTCGCCATTTACTGGGGTTAAGCGTGCCTTAAGCAGAGCGTTCACTTCAAATCACGCTTAACATAGCACGGCTTGACACGACGGCTCAGGAGTGCTAAACTACGTTCGATGGCGGCAATAATTGCCTACTAAGGAAAGACATGGCGGCAACTAAGCGGGAACAGGCGGCAGAAAGAACGAGCGCGGCGGCTCAACTGCGGCCGGACATCGAGCGCAAGGTGCTTGCGATTCTCCGGGTCGTCGCGGACGACGGCGGACCGGTTGGCGCAAGAATAATCGCCGACAAACTGCGCGCTCACGGCATTGAGTTGAGTGAGCGGGCGGTACGGTATCACCTCAAACTGATGGATGACCGCGGCCTGACCGAATCCCTGGGCGAGCAAGGCCGGGTCATCACGGACTACGGCAGGCAGGAGCTTCAGAGCGCTCGTGTCTCGGACAAACTCGGCTTCGTGATTTCTCGGGTTGACTCACTAGCTTACCGCGTGACGTTGGATCTCCGCACCGGGAAGGGGAAGATCATTCTGAATGCGAGCCTGCTGCCCGCGGACCGCTTCGCGGACTGCATCAACATCATGCGGCGCGTCTTTGAGGCAGGGTACTGCATGAGCGAGCTGGTTGCGGTGGCCGACGCCGGGGAGCACATTGGCGACTTGCGCGTGCCGCAGGGGAGCGTAGGCTTCGCCACCGTGTGCAGCGTGACGCTCAACGGGCTCCTGTTGAAGAGCGGCATCCCGGTCGAATCGCGCTACGGCGGGCTGCTCGAAATCCGAGATCGCCGGCCGTATCGCTTCACCGACCTCGTGGGGTATCACGAGTCAACCCTCGACCCCGCGGAGATCTTCATCGCGAGCAAGATGACGAGCATCAACACCGCGGCCACTGAGGGCGCCGGGAAAGTGCTGGCGAGTCTTCGCGAGGTGCCGGCGGTATGCCTTGCCGACCTGGAACGAGTCCTCGCGGGAGCGCGGAAGCACGGCTTGGGCGGTGTCCTCGCGGTGGGCAAGCCGGGGCAGCCGCTGCTCGGGGTTCACATCGGCATTGACCGCGTGGGTCTGGCGGTCGTCGGCGGCCTCGCGCCAGTCGCCGCGCTGGAGGAAAGCGGCATCGCGACCGTCAACAAGGCGATGACGGGCCTTGCAGAGATGCGCGACCTGCAGCTCGTCGCGCAGACGTGACGGCGCGGCGTCGGGTTCACTCCTGCGCCTGCTTGGCGACCTCGAGGACGTCGGCGGCCGGGAGGATCACCGCAAAGGCGCCGAGGTCTTCCGCTGCGCTCAGTGCCTCTGCGGAAGACGGGAGTCGGAGCAGTGTAATGCCGATCAGCCTGCCATCCACGGAAAACGCCGGAGTGCCGACCTCATCGCCGCCTTGCGGCACGTAAAGGGTGCGGGGTTTCGGGATGATCGCCTGAATACGATCCACGCGGGGAGCGATCGCCCAGTCGCCGAAGCCTGCCAAGCGGTTAAGCGTCACGACCTGGTCGAGAAGTTGCGGCGCAGCGGACTGCGCCAGGTCAACCGCGGCGAAAGGTTGAGGCAGTTCCTCCGTCGGGCGGACGAATGCCAGGTCGAGGTCCTTGTCGCGAAGTATGACCTTCGCGGGCACCTCCGTGCCGTCAGCCAGCCTGAGCTTGACGTCGGTGATCTGAGTGTCGACATTGAACGAGGGCATCCCCGGAATCGTCGGCATCCTGACGCGTTTGAATATCTCGCCCGGATCCATATTGGTGAGCGAGACGACGGTCAAGCCGTTCGGGGCGATGACGGTGCCATTGGCATCGGACTTGACCTCGCGCTCATTCGCCTCTGCCCCGCCGTAAGAGGTCGTTACCTTCACGACGAGTCGCACCGTGATTACCGCGTCCTGCCATTTCTCGACGATCTGACGCCCCTGCGCCGCCGGCTCGTCGGCCACGGCGTGAGGGGCGGACAGCCAGAGACATGCGAGCGCAGCAATCCACGCGGCGGCGCACTTCCCGGCACATCTGACCTGATCGCTTGCCATCTCCGTCTCCTTCACTGCTGACTTTACACGGCGTACGGCGCGTGCATTCTATTTCCCCGACTCGGGCCAGGCCGGACGCATATCGAGGTAAAGCCGATGGATCCCACGCCTGACCTGGAGCACGACGCTCTGCGGGCGGTCGCGCGCAACTTGCTTCATCGTTGCCTCGAGCGCCTCCACGTCGGCTATCGGAATCCCTTCGGCCTCGGTGATGAGATCGCCCGCCGACAGGCCTGCGATGGCTGCCCAGCCTCCCTCCCGCGCCTCCTGCACTAGGGCGCCGCGCTGGTCCTGCGGCCAGCGCTGCTCGATACGATCGAGGAAGGTGAGTTCGCGCGCGGTGAACTCGAAGTCTTCGTCACGGTAGCGCTTCATCTCGCGCGCGACCATGGGTGAAAGGGCGAGTTCCACCGGCACAGTGCGCTGCTCCCCGTTGCGGATGATCGTGAACTCGGCGGTGCTGCCCGGCGTTAGTCGGCGAACCATGGCCGGCAGGACCTCGACGTCACGCGCCTCGGCCGCCGGGATGTCCTCGCCGTTGAGCCCGACGATGATATCCCCGACCTCGAGCGCGGCTTTCTCCGCAGTGCTGTCGGGGTAGACCTGGGTCACGCGCACGCCGGTGCGGTCGGGCATGCCGAGATTCTCCGCCAGCTCACGCGTCAAGACCTGGAACGCCACCGGTAGCCACGCCTTGCGCACCTCGCGACCCGGATCATCCAGCTCCTTAATGCCCACCTTGACGACGGTCAGGTAGTGCTCGCCGCGCCGCACATAGGCGACCAGCGTCGGCACGGGTCGCTTGGTGCCCTCGGTGATGCGATTGGTGACTTCGATGAGATCCGAGAGCGTCTTGATCGGCGTGTCGCCGACGCGCACGATGGCGTCTCTCTCGCCGATCGCGGGGCGCGCGTCGCCGCACGGGCCCCCGGGTCGAACGCTCGTCACGAGCACGCCGTCGCGGCTGTCGAGTTGCATTTCCTTCACCGTCATCAGGGACAGGTCGCGCGCGCACATACCCCACTGCTTGAGCTCGCGCTCCTTCGGCGCGACCTTCTCTCGCTTCTCCGTCCGGACGCGCAGCGCGACCTCTTCACCGTTGCGCAGCACGACTGCCTGGACTTCCTTCCCGACCGGCAGGCCGAACACGAGCCGATTCAACGCGGCCATCTCCTCGCGGAACTGCACGTTGACATCTTGGCCCGCCAGCCTGATCAGCACGTCGCCGGGTCTGAACCCGGCTTTGTCCGCGGATGACCCGGTGATCGTGCCGCTGACCAAGACGCCGCGCTGCGGCGCTCGGTCGCGCAGCCGCGGTTGAACTTCCAGGCCGATCCAGGACCGGGTCACCTCGCCGTGCTCGATGAGCTGGGCGGCGATCTCTCGAGCGAGGTCGGCTGGAATTGCCGCGCCCAGACCCATGCGAAGCTCATTGATGCCGACGACCTTGCCCTGGAGGTTCACCAACGGCCCGCCGGAATTGCCGCCGTAGATCGGCGCGTCATGTGCGATCCAGCGGACGATGGAGCCGACATCCTCCCCTTCGAGCGTGATGCGGTAATACCAGGAATCATCCGGCATGACCAGCTCGTTGTTGGCCACGATGCCCATCGTCACCGACTGCGAGAACGCCAGCGGGCTGCCCATCGCCAGCACCTGGTCGCCCGGCTTCAGCTCGGAGGAGTCGCCGAACGACGCGACCGGGAACACCTTCGGCTCCTTCGGCTTCAGCTTGATGACCGCGATATCCGACAGCGGATCGGTACCCACAAGCTCCGCCTCGATCTCCTCCTTGTCGGCCAAGGTGCATACGATCCGCTTTGCGTTGCCTGCCACATGATGATTGGTGATGACGTGACCCTCGGGGGTGATGATGACGCCGCTGCCGGCGGTCTCGGACTTCTCCTCGCGGCCGCCCGAGTAGTTGACCTCGACGACGTCGAGCTTCACCAGCGCAGGCTTCACCGCACGGATCGCAGCGTCAACGATCTCCGCGGTGGCCGGCGGGGTGCCCTTCACGGCGGGCGCCGCGCGCACATCGCCTGCGCTGCTACAGACGGCCGCCACCGCGACTGAACCGAGCAACAGCGCCAACGCGGCGCACCGAGCGCATCGGCCGCGAATTACGATAACCATTGCGGCTAGCCCTTTCCTAATCGCGAGATACGGGACGTGCGGCGGAACGCGGAAGTCAATGTGCGGACAGAGGGATCGGCGCGCTTGTTACCGTGCGCTGGGCGCGGGCCGGGACGTTGAGCCACAGGAGACACTTCATCATCCCCCCGAGATCGTCGGTCGCTGTGACGGCCCCGCGACTGCCCCGGACCGCCGCTTGCGCGATCACCTCTGAGCGCTGCACTAGTTCGACGGACGCCATGTTCGTCCTTCACAGCGCCGGAGGGCGGTGCAGGCCGGCGATGTTCCGCCGCCGCGGGATCTAGCCGCTCGCCCCGGCGTTCATTCTCCATATCGCGAAGTTCAACGCGGCCGCGAAGCTGACCCAGGCGAGATATGGCATCATCAGAATGCCTGCGGCCGGAACCGTTTTCCAGAACGCGATAAGGGTCGCCAGGATCAGCCACCACAGCGCGACGATTTCCGCGAACGCCGCGCCGGGCATCTTGAGCCCGAAGAAAAGGGGGGTCCATGCTGCGTTGAACACGAGTTGGAGGCCGAAGAGCAGCAGCGGCACCGGCGCTCCCGCCGCTCCCGCCCGCCGCCACACGAGCCACGCCGCCGTCGCCATCATCAGGTAGAGCACCGTCCACGCCGGGCCGAACGCCCAGCTCGGCGGCGTCCAGGATGGCTTGTGCAACCGCTCGTACCAGTTCGAGCCGCCGGGGCCGCCGAGCGCCGCTCCCAGCGCAGCCGCGCTGAAACAGAGCAGCACGAAGACTCCGAATCCAATGAGGCGTTGCCCGAGACTCATCTCCACCTCCGCCGCCTTCCGAGGGTGCATGGCTCGCCCCTATCATACAGCGTGCCGGGGCAGCGCGCAACGGGTGCTTGGAGCAGCCCTCCGCGCATGCGGATTCCCCGCGTCGGCTACAAACCGGCGCAGAAACGACGAACCGCGAAGCGGGTTTAACCCGCTTCGCGGTCGCGTTCACTGTGCATGCGACATCTGGCCCTATTCGGGCTTAATCCTAACCGATTCGGCCTTCTCCTCCGGCTCCACTTTGGGCAGCGTGACCTCGAGCAGGCCATCCTTGAAGGACGCCTTGGCGGCGTCGCTCTTGATCTCGACAGGCACGGGAACGGTGCGATGGAACATGCCCCACGACCGCTCGCGGCGGTAGAAGCGGCGATCACGCTGCTCCTTCTCCTCGCTCATTTCCGCCCTGATCGTGAGGGCGTCAGGCGTCACCTCGATATCGAGGTCATCCTTCTTGACACCGGGAAGTTCCGCGCGCACGACGACGGATTCATCGGTCTCCTCAATGTCCACCGAAGGCACCCGCAGCCCCTCGCCCGTCCGCGCGAGCCCAGGTCGGCCGGTGAAGAAATCCTCGAACATACGGTCAATCTCATCCCTCATCCGGGACAGTCCCCCGAAGGGGTCCCACCTCATCAGGCTCATACGACCACCTCCGATTGAGATTCCGGGCTGCCGGCGAATACGAGCCTGCAGCCGCATCTCTTGTATGCTATGGCATGAGTGCAATGTTGTCAAGATATATGAGGCCAGTTGTGTATGCTCTGTGCGACAATACGTGCGGAGATACCGGACTGCCCAGGGGGCGTGGGGGCGGCTCCACTGAAGGGCTTGGCCCACAGATGCGGGAGCGAAGCCCCGGGACTGGGGCGAGAAAAAGGCATTCCCGACACTCAGGCGTCGTAAGGGGCCCGGAGAGCGCCCCGCCGATTGACAGGCGGGAGAACGGCGGGGTGAGGAG
>CP070648.1:3473518-3513117 GCA_020354555.1 Armatimonadota bacterium
CTGGGGGCTGCTGATACTGCTTGCCTTGGAGTTTGTGCGGCCCCAGCAAATAATCCCCGCGCTCGCGCCACTGCATTTGCCTCGTCTTCTGACCATGTGGGTCGCGCTTGCGTGGGTGCTGCAAGCTGTCGTGGCCCGGAGATCGGGACTCATGCGGGACCGACAGAATGCTGTGATGATCGGGGTGCTGGTGGTCGCCGCCATCTCCGTGCCCGGCGCCTATTGGCCGGGGCAGGCAACTGGGGCCCTTGTCGATCTCGCCAAGAAGATTGTCGCGTTCTTTCTGATCATCAACCTCGCGACCGACCGCCGAAGGGTCGGTATGCTCGTCTGGACCCTGGTCTTGCTCAACGCCTGGCTCGCGGCTAACCAGATTGCGGCATACGCTGCCGCAACGCCAGACACGCCTCTCGCACGACTCGGAGGGGGCACTGACTCGTTCCTGGGCAACACGATAGACTTCGCGGTGGCGATCGCGGTCGTGCTTCCGTACGCCGCGTTCCTCACCTTCGCCGAGAAGCGGACGGCGACGGTTGTGGCTGCGGCGCTTTTCACCGGTCTGTTCGTGGTCTCGATGGTGGCGACCGGGGCGCGGTCAGGGGCCGTTGCGTTGGTGGTTCTGGCCGTCGTCGTGTGGGCCAAGAGTCCGCGCAAGGTGGTGGGGCTTGCGGTCATCGGCGCGCTGCTCGCGGGATGCTGGATTCTGTCGCCGACTGCGTATCGTGAACGAGTACTCTCCATCAGGGAGTACCGGCAGGACGCGTCGGCGATGGGCAGGATCGAGAACTGGGGCGTCGCATACCGAATGCTGCGCGATCGTCCCTTTATCGGCGTCGGCATTGACAACTTCGCCATCGCCTATGGTGTACGTTACAGCCCGGCCGGAGAACAGAGATGGGCCGCGGTACACAACGTGGTGCTGCAAGCGGCGGCCGAACTGGGCGTCGTTGGGCTCACCATGTACCTTTTGCTCTTGTTCTTCGTCCTCGGCGACAACCGCCGCACGAGGGCCCTCGCGGCACATATGGTCAGCGACCAGGGCCGGTGGTATCGCAACTTGGCTCATGGCGTGGACGCCAGCCTGATCGGATTCCTCGTCACCAGCCTATTCGCCACGACCCTCTACTATCCGCACCTCTACCTCATCGCCGGATTGGCGGTGGCGCTCAAGCACGCCGCTCTCGCCGATGCCCCCGCGGAGGCTGCGCCATGACCGTGGAGACGACCATATTCTGGGTCGCCGTGGCCTTGGTGGCGTACGCCTACGTCGGCTATCCGCTTCTGCTGGCGGCGCTCGGCGCTGTCTTCGGTCGGCCGTGGCGGAAGGATACGTGTGGCGCCGACCCCGACGTTACCTTGATCGTCCCGGCGCACAACGAGGAGTCCGTCATCGGTCAGAAGATTCGGAACTGCCTCGATCTGGACTATCCCCGCGACAAGTTCGAGATCATCGTGGTCTGCGACGGCTGCACCGACGCTACGGCCGACGTCGTGCGCCGCGAGCGCGATCCGCGCGTGCGGTTGATCGAGTACTCGCCGCGCCGAGGTAAGCCGGCGGCGTTGAACGCGGCGTGCGCGGCCGCGCGTGGCGACATCCTGGTGTTCTCCGACGCGGACGTGCGGCTGCACGCCGCCGCGCTGAAGCATCTCGTCGCGAACTTCGCCGACGAGCATGTAGGCTGTGTCTCGGGGCGAACGCTCGTCGAGACCCGTGCCGAGAGCACGGCCCAGGGCGAACGGCTGAAGTACACGTTCGATCGCCTGGTGCGCCTGGCGCAAAGCCGGCTGTGGACACTGGCAGGCGCCGACGGCGGGCTGTACGCCATCCGGCGAGCGCTGTACCGGCCGCCGGCGCTCAACGCCGTGGCAGATGACCTGGCGATACCGGCGGCGATAGTCGAACAGGGATATCGCATCGTCTACGATCCGCTCGCCGCGGCCATCGAACCCGCGGCGGGGACCTTCAGCGACGAAATGCGCCGCAAGGCGCGCATCGTAGCTGGGGCGGCTCCGATCAGCGTCCGGTGGCTTGCTCCGCGGCGGCTGTTTCGCCGCGACCTGATGGGATTCCATCTGCTGTCGGGCAAGCTGCTCAAGTACGTGGTGCCGCTGTCGCTGATCGCGATACTGGCGTGCAGCGTCGCGCTCCGATCTCAGCCCTTATATGCCGCGCTGCTGTACTCACAACTCGCCTTCTATGCCATCGCCGCTGCGGGGTTGGCGGTGCATCGGCGATATGGCACTCGCCTGCCCCGCGCGTTCTGGCTTCCCGCGTACTTCTGCGGCGTCAACGGCGCCGCTTTGGTCGGCCTGTACCGCGCGCTGCGCCGCCGGCAGAGCGTCAAGTGGGAGCGGCCGCCCCGCGCGCCGGAGACGAAAACGAGTGAACTGGAGCGTGTCTCCACCGGTCAGACCCCTCAGATGAATGCAGCCACCGACAACAGCACATTGCGTATCGGCCCGTTCGAGGGAGCGGCGGCCGAATGGAACGAGTTCGTCGCGGCCGCGGAGGACGGCACGGTATTTCACGACCTGCGCTGGCGGACGGTAATCGAAGACGTGTTCGGCTACAAGAGTCACTACCTGGAGGCGCGGGACGACGGCAGGCTCGTGGGGATCTTGCCCTTGTTCCGCGCGCGCCATGCGCTGACGGGCCCGGCCCTGGTCTCCATGCCGTTCCTCAACTACGGGGGCCCTGTCGCGGAAACTGACGCGGTCCGAGAGGCGCTGCTGTCCGCAGGGACGGCTCTCGCGCAGCGCGCGGACGCGACATATCTAGAGGTGCGCAGTCGGGAGCCTCTGGGCCCGCTGTTCATGAGTTCGACCCAGAAGGAGACCTACGAGCTGTCGCTCGAGGGCGGCCCCGAGGCCGCCTGGCGCGGCCTCAAGTCCAGCGTTCGCAACAAGGTGCGCAAGGCGGTCAAGCTCGGGGTCACGGTACGCATGGGGCTGCATTTCCTGCCGCAGTTCTACCGCTGCTTTGCACACAACATGCGTGACCTCGGCACGCCGGTGCTCAGCCGCGCGTTCTTCGAGCGCGCGGCGGAGGCGTTCCCGGAGGAGTGCGAAGTCATGGTGGCGCAGCATGGCGAGCGATTCATCGGCGGCAAGTTCGTCATGATGTGGGGCGGCGTCATGTATTTCGTGTGGGCGTCATCACTGCGCCCTGCCCTGCGCCTCGCCCCCAACGACCTGCTCAACTGGCGGGCGATCGAGTATGCATGCACGCGTGGTCTGAGCTGGTGCGACTTCGGCCGTTCCACCGTGGGCTCGCCCCACGCGGCGTACAAGCGACAGTGGGGAGCACAGCCCCGACAGTTGTACTGGGAGTACTGCGCGCCCAACGGCTACACAATCCCCGGGCCGACGCGGGACCGTGGATTGGCATATCGGTACGCCAGCCTGCTGTGGCGGCGGCTGCCCATGCCCATCGCGAATCGCGTCGGGCCGCTGCTGGCGAGGTACCTGCCCTGAGGGCGGGCGGTCATCATGGTCACACTACGCGAGACAGTGAAGACGGCGATTGCCGGTCTCGGTTACTATACCGGCGCGCTGGGCGTCGTGGGCTGGATCGGCGAGCGCTTGCACGGTCGGGGCTGCGCGATCCTCACGTATCACCGCGTGCTGTGCCGCGAGGAGGCCGCTGCGGAGCCCGACCCCGGGTTGGTGACTACAGTCGAGACATTCAGGGCACACATGGAGTGCATTGCCGAGCGCTACACACCGGTGCCGCTCAGCGAAGCTGTCGCGCGGCTCGGTCGAGGTGCGCCTCTTCCCCGCCGAGCCTGCGCGGTCACCTTCGACGACGGCTGGCGTGATAACTTCAGGAATGCATATCCGATCCTGCGTGAGATCGGCATCCCGGCAACCATCTTCGTCGCCACAAGCTATGTCGGCACCGAGCGACCGTTGTGGACGCGACGGGCCGCCCACGTCATCGGCGAGGCGCTGCGCCGAGGCGAGGCGCGGCTCGTGCAAGATGCGCTTGACCAAGACGGGCCGGGGCTGTCGTCTCCAGCGATAGGGACATCCCACGGGGTCAAGCCCATCGTTTCGCTCCTCAAGCGCCTGCCCGCCGGTCGGCGCGAGCGGATCGTGTCCGGCATCGCGGCGGCGCTCGGCTGTGCGTCGGTCGGCGACTCGTGGCTGACATGGGACGAGCTTCGTCACATGAGCGAACGCGGGGTCGCGGTCGGATCTCATACCCGGACGCATGCAATCCTCATCGCGGAGTCGCCCGAGCGCGTGCGCGATGAACTCGCCGGCTCTCGGGCCGACATCGAAACACACGTCGGCGCAGCGCCTGTTGCGTTCTGCTATCCCGACGGCGCGTGGGACGAGCGCGTCGAGGCAATGGTGCGCGACACTGGATATGCTTGTGCGTGCTCCACCGATCCCGGCATGGCGCGCGCCGGAGGCAATCCCTATCATCTCCCACGGATCGCCGCCGACGAGCGGATGGCGCAGGGCGTCGGCCGCGGATTCTCACCGGCGATGCTTACTCTTCAGGCGATGGGCGGATTCCGGACCGTGGCGGGATTGCGGCGTGACCGACATCAAGTAGTCGAGCCGGAGCGAAGGGGAGCTACCGGCGAGGGCGACGAGCCCGCCGACACTCTGGCGGCAATGGAACGACACCGATGACGCAGGAGAACAAAGCATCGGTTCTCGTGGTTGACGGCGACACGCGAACGAAACCAGACGCTTGCGTCACCAGTGAGGCGGTAATGCAGTGAGCCATCCGATCCGCGTTCTGCAGGCGATCGAAACCGGCGGTTACGGTGGTGCCGAAATGGTGCTGCTGCAGCTCGCGACGCATCTCTCGCGGGGCCGGTATGCCGTGATCGCCGGAGTTGGGAGAGACGACTGGTTGGCGCAGAATCTCAGAGCAGCGGGCGTCCGTGTCTTCATCCTCGGGCGTGCGCGTGGGTTGGACGTGCGTCTAGTGGCCAACCTTGTACGAGTGATAAGACGTGAACGGGTGAGCCTAGTGCACAGCCACATGTTCAGAATCGGTCTCAACAGCTGCCTTGCGGCCCGCGTCGCGGGGATTCCGGCGATTGTTACGGTGCACGGATTATCTGACTTCGAGACTGGACGTCGACGGCTTGCGATCTGGTTCCTCTCGCAACTGGCCAGCAGGATAGTGACTGTGTCCCGCTACCTGCGACGCCAACTGATGGGATCCTGTCGCGTGAGGGCGAGTCGAATTGCCACGATCCATAACGGTGTGCCACTAGGCCATTTCCCGGCTGACCACCACGAATCACGGCGACAAGTTCGAGCGGAACTCGATCTGGAGGGCGCGTTCGCGGTGGGGACGGTAGGCCGTCTGAGCCCTGTGAAGGGCCATCAGCATCTCATTGATGCGATTGCTGGGTTGGCCGATGAAACGCCAGTGGTGCGACTGCTGATCGTCGGGCCTGGACCGTTGCGCTCTGCGCTGGCGGCGCGGTCGGAAGCCCTTGGGCTAGCCGACCGGGTTCGATTCCTGGGCTTCAGGGATGATATCCCACGGCTGCTCAGCGCGTTGGATTGCTTTGTGCTGCCGTCGTTGTCCGAGGGGCTCTCGATCGCGACCATGGAGGCGATGGCGGCGGGACTGCCTGTAGTTGTCACCGACAGCGGGGGGCCGTCCGATCTGGTGGAGCACGGCGAGACGGGTCTGGTGGTTCCGCCGGGCGACGCCTCCGCGCTATCGGCGGCCATCGCGACCGTCCTGCGCGAGCCGGAGTTGGCGCGGCGATTGGGGGCCGCGGCCCGCCGGAGAGCCCAGGCGTTCGATATGCGAGACATGGTAGACAGGTACGAGATGCTGTACCGGGAGGTGCTGAGTGACCGCAAGCGGGCTTGAGCTTGCGCTCGGCGGCGCCTCGACGCCCGGCCTGACGGCGCGAGAGATGGGCGCGGAGGGCCGCGCCGCGTGGGACGCGTTCGTCGCGGGCCATCCCTTGGGCCATTACATGCAGAGTTACGAATGGGGTGAAATCCGGGCAGCGAGCGGATGGACGCCGATTCGCGTCGCGGTGCTCGTCGGCGATGAGATTCGGGCGTGCGCGCAAGTGCTCGAGAAGAAGTTGGTGCTGGGCCATCGGTGCGTTCACTATGCGCCGCGGGGCCCCATCGTTGACTACCACGACGCCCGGTTGCTCGCCGACACCGTCAACGCGTTGCGCGCCGTCGGCCGTCGTCGAGGCGCGACTATGCTCAGGACCGACCCCGCGGTCGGCGAAGAGGACGCCGCGGCTCGCGAGGCGCTGGACGCGCTCGGATTCAGACACAGCGAGCGCGGCACGTATTGGAACGCGCCGCGCCACGTCTTCCGGCTCGACCTATCGCCCGACGAAGATGCGCTGTTCCGGTCGTTTCGACAGACCACGCGCAACGAGATACGACAAGCCGCTCGAAAAGGCGTCGTCATCGAGAACAGCGGGACGCCGGGGGATCTCGCGGAGTTTCACCAACTGATGATGGTGCTCGGGAGCCGCAAGGGCTTTCCGGTGCGCGCGTACGCGCATTATCGGAAGCTGTACGACGAACTTCTGCCGCGCGGGCTCGGGAAGCTGTTCGTGGCACGCCACGACGGCACGCTGATCGGCGGAGCGTTCATGGCGACGATGGGTGACGCGAGTTGGTGGCTGCACGGCGCGACGAGTTCGGAACATCGCAAGCTGATGCCGAGCAAAGCGTTGGCATGGGCGATGATCACGTGGTCAAAGAGCGTGGGGCGACGGTGGTTTGACTTCCTCGGCTCGCGCTTGCCGGGCGTGGCCGATTTCAAGCGAGGCTTCAGACCAACCGAGGCGTCGTTCATCGGCTGCTACGACTTGCCGTTGCGGCCAACCACATATGCCCTGTGGCGTGCCGCCGAGAGCCGCGGGGTGCCGGCGGCGGTGGCGGTTTATCGGGCGGTGATGCCCCGGCTGGGATTCCTGCGGCGAGGGGCGTCAACGTGAACGTGCTCAAGGTATTCTTCAGTCCCTACCCGTGGGACGTCAGAGTGGAGAAGATATGCCGCGGCCTTGTCGCGGGCGGGCATGAGGTGACGCTCCTGTGCCGCAACGAGCGTCTTCAGCCAGCGGACGAAGTGATCGATGGGTTTCGCGTGACGCGCATTCGGCCGCCGCGGATCGGCGCTCCCGCCTTCAACCAATGGTGGAACGCGCCGCTGCCCGTCAATCCGGTGTGGTGGGCGCACATCGCCGCGGCTCTCGCCCGCGAGCGACCCGACGTCGTGCTGATACGGGACATCCCGCTCGCCGTGCCGAGCGCCGCGCTGGCGCGCGCCTGCGGCATTCCGACGGTGCTCGACATGGCCGAGAACTACCCCGCAGCGATGGCGGAGTGGCGCCGCTGGGAGCGCGGCGGAGCAACCCGCGCCCTGACGCGAAACGTGGTCGCCGCGCGCGCGCTGGAGAGAGCGTCGGTGAGAGCCGTGAACCACGTCGTCGTCGTCGCCGAGGAACAGCGGAGCCGCCTGGTGGCGATGAAGGTTCCCCCGCGCCGCGTCTGGCTCGCGAGCAATACCCCTGAGCTGGACCGGGCGAGTCGCATCGATCGCGGCCTACAACAGGAGCTGCGGCAGCGCTTTCGTGGGCGGACGGTCGTGCTTTACGTGGGGGAGCTCCACCTCCACCGTGGCATAGACACGGCCATACGTGCGGTGAGTCGCGCCCGCGCGCAGCTCGGTGATCCGCTGCTCCTACTCGTCGGCAAGGGGATCCACGAACGACTTCTGAGACGGATCGCGGCGGCGCAGGGCGGACAGGAGCTGGTGCATTTCGAGGGATGGGTCCGACCCGAGTTGGTGGCGAGTTATGTGGCGAGCTGTGACATCGCGCTCGTGCCGCACCGTGCCAGCGAGCACACGAACACCACGTTGCCGAACAAACTGTTCGACTACATGGCGCACGGCAAGCCGGTGGTGGTGTCCGACGCCGCGCCGATGGCACGGATCGTAAACGCCGAGGGATGCGGCACGGTGTTCCGCTCCGGCGACGGCGATTCGCTGGCACGGGCCATCCTCCACGCGGCGGACCCGACGCGCGGCCCTCGCATGGGGCTGCGCGGGCGGCAAGCGGTGCTCCGCGAGTACAACTGGGACGTGGATTTTCGTCGGCTCTGCTCGGCGCTGGAGACAGCCGCCGGCGGCGCGCGCAAGCGCTGCGGACGCGCATCGCGCGCCGGGCCGGGCGTTGGGCGCGCTGGAAGGTCGGGGGCCCATGCCGACAGCTAGCCCAGCACGCGCGAGGAACGAGGACCCCACTGGGCTCCGAGACACGGCGGCCCGCGTCGCGTACCTTGTGGCCACACGATCCCACGGCGGGCCCGAGCGCCAGATACTCGGGGTCGCGACCCGACACGAGCGGTCGCGTTTCCGTCCTCTCATCGTGTCGTTCGTGTCTTATCACGGCGAACGGCGCCCAGTGCTCGACGAAGCAAACCGCGCGGGGTTGCCCACCGCCGCCGTCCGCATGACGGCGACGCTTGATCCCCGCGGCGTCTCCGGCTTGGCCCGTATGCTGCGTCAGGAAGCGATCTCGCTGGTGGCAACCTACGGGTACAAAGCGGATATCCTGGGCTTGATGGCGGGGCGATTGGTCGGCGTGCCCGTTGTTGCGACATGCGGCGGTTGGACCGGACACACGCGGCTGGTGTGCCTCTACGAGGCGCTCGACAAGCTCGCGCTTCGCTTGGCGGACCGCGTGATCGCGGTTTCTGAGGCGACGCGAAGCGCGCTGCTCCAGTCCGGCGTTGACCCGCGGCGAATAGCCGTCGTGCCTAATGCCGTTGACGGCGAACGCTTCCGGCCGGGCGACGGCTCGAGGCTGCGCGCCGAGCTCGGCGTCGCGCCCGACACGGCGGTCATCGTCTCCGTTGGGCGACTCAGCCGTGAGAAGGGACATCGCTACCTTATTGACGCCGCGGCGCAACTCCGATCGCCCCAGCGAATTCATCTCCTGTTCGTCGGGGACGGACCTGAGAAGCCCGCGCTCGAGAGGCTCGTCGCTTCGCACGACATGACGGCCATGACGACGTTCGCCGGCTGGCGTACCGACGTTGTGCCGTTTTACCGGGCGGCCGACATCGTGGTCCTGCCTTCGCTCACCGAGGGACTACCTGTCGCCCTACTCGAAGCGATGGCCTGCGGCAAGCCGGTCGTCGCGAGCGATGTCGGCGGCGTGGCCGAGGTGCTGGGCGCAAGCGCGTACGGGCTCGTCGTTCCCCCCGCGAACCCGAGCGCTCTCACGAACGCGCTCGCATGCCTGGTGGAGAGACGCCACTTCGCGCACGCCCTGGCGGAGCGAGCGAGAGAGCGTGCGACTCAGATGACCTTCGACACGAGTGTGCGGCTGCTGGAGCATCTGTACGCGGATGTCCTTCGTGTACGCGGTCCGGGACGACGGCACCGGTGACTGCCGTTACGGACTGCGCAGACACGCCACGCGGAGCTCGTCTGCCGCCGAGGAGTGTTCGGGCTCCCGGATGACTCGCGCGGAATGCGGAGCCTCCGGTATGGGGGATCCCGCGGAATGGCGCTGGGCCCCACTGACGTAGCGTCCTCCCCTCTTCACTGCCCACAGCAGCGGGCTGACCAGCCAAACGGACCATGCTCAGTGATCTGCCCTCGTATCGGCTCACCACTGGTCTCCGCGGCCCAGTAGGACAGCCGTCTCGTCATGTGGCCGCAGGAATCGCGGGCCTAAATGTGGAACACATTGGACAGGTGAAGATCCCGTGCGAGTGTCCCCCAGGGGTGGCTGTGGCGTCACGCTTGCTTGACGCGGCGTGCCCCGTGGAGACGCGGAAGCGCTTGGTGCGGCCTCGCTGACCGGAGCTTCTGTCCTCCGGCAAGGCGCCGCCTTGGGTAAACTGAGCACAAGAGCCCCGTCTGGACTGGTATTGGCCGGACGCGGCTGGGCCGTGTTTTGGCGCTTCGCAACGGCGAATTGACGATGCTTCGCAGATCGGCACCGGAGCGGCACTGGCGCCGTCCCGGCGGCGCCCAAGACCCTGAAGATCAAAGGGCAATTCACTAGGCGATGAAGATGAAAAGACACTCCTCTCTACGACTGATGGCGGGAGCGCTACTGGGCCTGGCTATCCTGGGCCCCGCGGCCGAGAGTTCCTCTTTCAGCCACATCAAGACGTTTGAGAATATCTGGACGGGGACGGAGGCCGATATTCCGTTCCTCAAAGCTCATTATGACTGGCTGACGCTGAATGATTCGCTAGCGGTGGCGTATCGGAACGCCGGCGGCACGGCGTGGCTCTGGGTGTACCGGACCTACAACTACATTCCGTGGGACGCGCCCGACGAGTGGGCTCATATCAGACAGTGGGCGGCGACGCAGGGCCTGACTCCTTCACAGTGGGAGGACATGTTCGTCCACTTCTCCACGGACACGGTGTACCGGCCCAACCAGGAGAGTTCGACCTCCGACGCGAGCCGAGAGGATAGCTTCGAGTCGGTCTTCGTGTATAACGGAGTCGGCTACACCGACCGCACCGCCGACGCCTACAGCGGTAGCTCCTTCCGCATCGGTGACAACCTGGGCTGGATACTGTATGTCGGGTACGAGGAACCGTTCAAAGAGGTCAACTTCACCATCTCAACGCCGGCCAGTGCCGATTGGGCGGGCGTGTGGGAGTACTGGAACGGCAGCGCGTGGGCGCCGCTGAACCCAACAGACGGCACCAACGATATGACTCGAAGCGGCAAAGTGGAGCGACTGCCGCCGCCGATGGCGTCGTGGACCCGCTGCGCGGTCAACGGTTCGACGAAGTGGTGGTGGCGGCTGCGCACCACGGCGGCGGG
The DNA here is from genome assembly GCA_020354555.1 of Armatimonadota bacterium. NCBI lineage: Bacteria > Bacillati > Armatimonadota > Armatimonadota bacterium. The sequence goes on from CP070648.1 coordinate 3,484,338, forward strand.
GACGACGCGGCCGGTGGTAGCAGGCGGCGGGCTCAAGGGCCAGAACTACGTCACCTTCGGCGGCGGGTATTACCGCGTTCCCGGATGGGATAGCGCCAATGACGCCAACGGCGATGGCGTCCGTGACACCAACAGTAACCCGGGTGCAACCGCGATCTTCCGCTACCAGTCGCGAGTGAGCGTGTACTGGCTGAAGACCTATTACCCCTACATGGGCGACGCCAACTACCGGTCATGGTTTGCCAGCTATGCGAAAGAAGTGGTCGAGGCCGGGATCGGCGGGTCAGCCCATCACTATGACTCGCTGTTCCTCGACGACGCCTTTGAGTACTTCTGGCTGCACAACGTGCAGAGCGGCAGCTCGACGATCGAGAACGCGGCTGCAACCTGGGTGGACGACTCCATTGCGCTGTTGACCGCGGTCAAGGCAACCGTAGGCCCGGACAAGATCGTCTTCCTCAACACCAGCGAGCGCACGAGCGAAACCACTGAGCGTTTCATAGACGCGGTGGACGGCTTTCTCGGAGAGAGTTACATCAATTTCGGAGCGTGTCCCCGGCGGCGTCTTGATGCCGTGGTGGACAGGGATGCGCGCGGTAAGCACTCCCTCGTTCATGCCTCCCACAGCCTCATAAACGACGATGCAGAGCGCACTATGATGTTCTCGCTGGCGGCGTTCTATCTGATGAAGGGAGAGCGCACGCACTACAGATTCGGCATGGATGGTCGGGGCCCCGAGCCCAACCATTTCCACGACCATTTCTACGGCGCGATCGAGTACGATGTGGGCCAGCCGAAGGGCCCCTACTACGTCCTTCACCAGGAGGATGATCCGAGCAGCAATGACCCGTGGGGCATCGCCTACATGTACGCGCGGGAGTACGACAACATCCTGGCGGTGACGGTGCCGATGCCGTCCTGGGACTCGACGTTTATCCCTTCCTACACCGCCGCGCTGCCGTCCTATGCGACCGGACAAGGGACGTCGAACCGCTACCAGCGGATGCGAAGCGACGCGACGATCGAGGCAACGGCCATCGCCCAGATCACTCTGCGCAACGGAGAGGGTGCGCTACTCGTCAAATCCGACCTCAGCCCGCCGGCAGTTGCGGTGAGCAAGGCCCCGGACCGCGCCACAGCGGCGCCGAGTGACGTCATCACGTACACGATCACGTACCGCAATGACTCGTCAGAGACGATCCGGAACGCGGTGTTGACGGATGCGATCCCCGAGCACACCGCGTACGTGCCGAACAGCACGAAGCTCAACGGTGCTACCGTCACCCCGGATCCGTACGCGAACGGGCAGATTACCGTGCCAATCGGGGCAGTGGCTGCCGGGGATTCCGGTACCGTCATGTTTCAGGTGATCGTCCAATAGCGCCCGCGGGCGCCCATCCCGTATCGTCCTCTGTGCCACTCGGGCCGCCCCGAGCAGCACCGGTCGATCACGCCGGTCGATGCGAAGACCTGCGGTTCGCGCTGCTTGCCGTCGCCGATCTCGCGGGCCTGGTCTCCGGTAGCGTTGCGAAGGCTGCAGCCAATCCACGGTGGAGCCTCAGTCTATGGCCGACGCCGGGCCGATGAACCGACACGAGAGGGCGCAACTCGCGGCCGTCTCGCTTGGCGCTCTGCTGCTCTATGCGAGCACCGCAACGCGGGCTGTACACACCGGGGACGCGGCGATATACGTCTTCAATGCCACCAGCGGAAACCTGTCCAATGTCGCCATTCATATGGGTCACTACCTGCTGGGCGCGGTGTTCGTGCGCGCACTCGCCGTCATAGGCATCGCGCCCGACACGGCAATGAGCATCATGGCCGCCGGTTTTGGATCCGCCGGGGTGGCGGCGATCTACCTGCTGACTCGCCGATTGGTGCCGACAAGCTCGGCGGCGGTGTTCGCCGCGCTCAGCCTTGGGGTGGCTTTCAATTACTGGTATTACTCAACGTTCCCAGAGATGTACGCTGTTCAAGCCAGTCTGATCTTCTGGGCCATGTACCTGACCCTTGGTCGCCGCGACTGGTGGGCGGGGATCATCTATGGATTGGCGATTCTCGTCTCGCCGCTCAGCCTCGCCGCCCTGCCGGCGATCGTGGTGCTCTCGCGCATTACGGGGCGCCGAGCGCCCTGGCTTACGCTGCGCTTCGTGATTGCCGCCGCCGCCGTCACGCTGCCCTTTCTCGCCGCCCTGCATCATGAGTACCTGTGGGGCCGCAGAGGACTTCTCGCCTCTGGTCAAGCCCTGCCGTGGCGCCCGCTGGCGACGATAGTCAAGGAGGACAGCTACGAACTGGCGAAGGCGTTTGGCGTGTTGATGGTGCCGGTCTGCGCGGGCGTTGTGCTGGTGGCGATCAGGAATCGGCAGTTGCTGTTCGTCATCGCCGTCCTCGTAGCGGCCCACATTCCGGTGCTCGCCAAACCTGGGGATGCAGGTGCCTTCCTGCTGCCGGCATACGGCTTCATCGGCATGATTTCCGGCGTGGGGCTGTCCCGCATCAGCGCATGGCGACGGCCGGTGGGCGATGTCATCGCCGCATGTCTCCTGATAGCCACGTTCGCGACCTCCCTGAGCATGCTGTGGCCGAGGAAGCAAGAGGCGGAATCGTTCAAGCGGCTGTGCCCCCACATAGCGCGGGTGGTCGGGAGGAACGGTGTGCTGATTGCGGATTGGTCTGACGGCGTGGTCTATTCGTACTATGCCGCGCCTCAGCGGCACCGTCCCCCGGATCGGCGTCCCGGTTGGGCCAATGCCGAGGAATGGGCCTTGACCGCCGAGCGAATGGACGCTCTCTATCGAAGCGGACGCCCGCTGTACGTCCTGGAGGAGCGCTACCGCCCGGTGTGGCTCGCGCGAGTTCTGCTCTCGCCGGAGACTATTCGGCAAAGAACCGTGGCGAAATCCATATTGCGTCGTGCCCAGCGGCTGGGCCTCCCTCTGTCGCCGAACCTGAAACTCACCGCGCGCGATGTCTCATTGTTCTCTCTCATCCGAGAACATGGGGGCGAGTGGGCCCCGGAGACTCGGACGGGCGCGTCCATACGTCCCGAAAAAGAAGTTGCGCCACGATCTGAGCGGTTCTCTGCTGAGTAACTTGAGGCCACTCCGCCTACGTTGCGGGGGCAGCGAACCAGACGAGCCTATCGCGTCAGAGTCAGAGGCACCGTAAAGTGAAAGACAGGGCACCACGGAGGACGATGCGAGACATCGCGGCTCAATGTCGTGGCTTCCGCAAGGCAGAAACGCTTCTGAGAGCGTCCAGCAAACCTGTGGCTGTCGTAGTCCCGTTGGGCGTTAACGGCATCTGCTTCACCCGCGCCCTCGCCGCCGCTCGCATCCCCGCCGTGGCCGTCACGGACGATCTGCAGCAGCCCACTTCACGCACTCGGCTCAGCGCGGTCGTGGGGCATCCGGAGATCCACACGCCGGCGCTAGTTGACGTTCTGGCGCAACTCGGGGCCACGGCCAAGGCACGACCCGTGTTGTTCGTGCTCGCGGACGTTCAGGCTCTCCTTGTCTCTGAGCATCGCGAGTATCTACGCACGTGGTATGACTTCGCGCTGCCATCGCACGAAGTGATGCAGTTGCTCCTCGACAAGCTCCTTTTCTCACAGTGGGCTGTCGAGCGAAACTTGCCCGTCGCCGCGACGTGGTGCGTGCGCGAGGCGCAGCAGATCGAGGATATCGCTGCCGCAATCAGCTACCCCTGCATCCTTAAGCCTCGCTACCGAGACCACCGATGGGCAAGTGAGCGATTGCCGAAAGGAATCAAGATCAGTGATGCGAGTGGGCTACGCTCGTGCTATCGGTTCGTCTCTCGCTGGCAACGGCAAGTTGTGATATCCGAATGGGTAGAGGGCCCAGACTCCAACCTGTACATCGGCCATATCTACGTTGGCCGAGGAGGGTCCGAGTCGGTCGTGTTTCTGACGCGCAAGCTACGTCAGTATCCGCCGAGCATCGGCACCACTACACTGGCAGTCGCTTGGCGCGATGACAGGCTGACCGCTCTCACTGCGAACGTATACAGTAACCTCGACGACTATCACGGCTTCGGCGCCGTGGAGATCAAGATAGACGCGCGCAGCGGCGAGCCTCGCATTCTCGAACCGATGGCCGGGCGTTGCAGCATGATCTGGTACCCGGCTCTGCTGCAGGGCCTTAACCTGGCTTATCTTGCCTACTGTGACGTCTTGGGGCAGCCCGCGCCGCCCTGGCGCCTTTCTGATAATCCCGCGAAGTGGCTGGACGAGCGTCCAGACTTGGCATCTGCGTGGCACTACATCCGGCGCGGCGAGTTGACCGTCGCGGACTACCTGCGATCCATTGGTGGTCGGAAGGTATGCGTCCATGTGAACTGGCGCGATCCAATGCCTGGCGTGGGACTCATGCTGGAGACCCTCGCGCTAAGCGCGCAGAAGGCGTTGTCGCGCCGCAGTGCGCGGGAGTCGCGCCGCACGCGGACAACCTGGGAAGAGCCGCCACCCGCGCACTGAGTGCGGCGGATACCCCGCCGTGAGCCGAACTGCCAAACATACGGCATGCGCGACGGCGCGCGGCCGGGGCGAGAGGCCGACTACAGGTTGCCCGCGACCTCTCGTTCTGTCTGCCACTGCAACGGGTCTAGCGTCCGCAGCACCCGCGCCGGCGTCCCCGCGACTACGGTGTACGGCGGCACGTCTTTGGTGACGACGGCGTTCGCGCCGATCACCGCATGATCGCCTATGGTGACCCCTTCCCTGATGAAAGCGCAGGTGCCGATCCACACATGATCCCCGATCACGATGTCCTTCTCCACGAACTGCATCTCCGGGCCGGTGCCGTTGAGCAGGTCATGAGTCATCGCGCGAATGCAGACGAAACGCGCAATCGCGCAATTGCGACCGATGCGCACCTCGCTGTTCGGGCCGGACTCGATTTCGCTGTACGGATTGATATAGGTCCCGTCGCCGATACGGACGTTGCCTTCAACGCGAATCGGATAGCGCAGCGCCACGGTGCGAGGAATGCCCAGGCGCTTGTGAATGGCGTCGAGCTCCCGCCGCTTGTAGCGCTCGAACAAGACGGCAAAGATCGTGTCGAGCGGAAGACACCGCAGAGCCACACGTTCAATCAGCTTCTTCAGTCGAACCGGCAACAGCGACCCTCGCGTTTCGCCCGTGTGAACGCCGACGCGCGCCGATGGCACGACGCCTGCAACTGGCAATGCTTGCCACGGCCCCGGGGATGACGCGCCACCCTTCGCGAGCCCTCGCCGCAGCGGCCTCGAACGCAACCACGACCGTCTTCCGAAACCGACTCGGCGAGCCCCTCGCCGCTACTGCCCCGCGCGGAGCAGCACCACGCGCACGGTTTCGAGCAGTATTCGCAGATCGAGCCAGACCGACTGCCGATAGACGTACAGCCAATCGTACTTGAGCTTGTTATGAACGTCGGTATCGTAGCGGCCTCGCACTTGCCCGAGGCCGGTGATGCCCGGCTTGACGATGAGGCGCTTGCGGTAGCCGGGGATCTCGCGCAGGTAACGCCGCGCGAACTCGGGGCGCTCGGGCCTGGGCCCGACCATGCTCATGTCGCCGCGCAGCACGTTGAACAACTGCGGCAGTTCGTCGAGCCGCGTGATGCGCAGGATGCGGCCCAGCGGCGTGACGCGAGCATCGTAGGGGTCCGCGAGGACCGGTCCCGTGTCGCGTTCCGCGTCGACAATCATCGTGCGCAGCTTGTAGATCGTGAACTCCCCGCCGTGCAGCCCGACCCGCTGCTGGCAGAAGAAGGCCGGGCCGCGCGACGTGCACTTGACCAGCGCCGCCATGAGCGCGATCGCGGGCGCGCTGACGATAAGGCCAGCGAGGCTGAACGCGATGTCGAAGCAGCGCTTCGCGGTGTGGTAGGCGCGGCACGCGTGCCGGTCATTGAGGGCGACGAGCGGAATATCCGCGATCGAGCGCAGGCGCAACTCGACAGTCATCGCGTCGCGCATGGCGACGGTCGAAGAGACACGAACCCGTTCGTCGGCGCCCGACGCCGCCAGTTGATGCACGAGGAGGTCCTGCCAGCTCGGGGCGTGCGCGACGATGATCTCGTCAATCGCGTGACGGTCGACCAGTGACGCTATCTCGCGGGTGCCGCCGAGGATCGGTATCCCGGCGACGCCGGGCAGATCGAGCTCGTCGTCAACGAAGCCGACGATCTGGCGGCGCAGCTCCGGGTGGTCGAGGATCGCTTCCGCCAACTCGCGCCCGCGGGCGCCGGCACCGACGATCAGGACGCGCGAGCCGGCGACGTCGCGAGCATCGTCGGACGAGATCGGTGCCGCGCGTGAGGCATCAACGGTGCTGCGCCACGGCGCGACGCGGGTGCGGGCTAGAGTCGCGAAGACGAGCAAGCCGGCCGCGACCAGGGCGGCCGCGAAGGCGACTGCGAGGAGATGAACGACACCATTCGCCAGCAGCGCGTACATCGCGGTTGTCCCCGTCATTGCTTGACGACCGTCTGCAGCCCGCCAGCGGCAAGCGCCGCGTCGTGCGACGGAAACTCCTGCGCCGACAATCGGTAGCAGGGCAGGGCCTCATGGCAACGGTCGAGTTGAGCTTCCACGGGGGCAAATTCGAAGTCGCGCAGCAGCCGACGCAGCTTGCCCTCCGTGCGCCCCAGGTTGCCGTAGCAGCGCAGTCGCAGCGACCACGGCAAGGGCAAGCGAGGATGATCGGGGTCGAGTTCCCACGGGTGCAGGTACACGACCGCCGAGTGACCGCGGGCGTTCAGCTGCCTGATCCCGCCCGCCACAACTCGGTACGGCAGCAACCTGAAGTACGCCCCCCCCGAGAAGCCTATCTGCCATCCCATCCAGCGCATCGTGGGGATCGGAAACTCGACGAACGAGCTATGGCCGTTGATGGCAACGCGATAGGGGTGATCCGGCGAGCCGGGAATGCCATAGCGGTGGTGGCGGATCGGGAATATGCTGGAGTCGTACTCGAAGCCGTGCTCCTCCAGCAGTTCCAGCGCCCACAGGCTGCGGCGGACGACGGAGAACGACGCCGCGCGATATCCTCGCGCGGCGCGCCCGGTGATTGACCCGATCAGATCCTGGCAGTGCTGCAGCTCCCAAGCGAACTGCACCGGCGTCTGCTCGTAGATCAGCGCATGGTGATAGCCGTGGATGGCGATCTCGTGTCCGCGGCGCGCGATCTCGCGCACGAGCCGATGATTGCGCTCTGCGTTCCAGCCGAGCACGAAGAACGTCGCCTTGACTGCGGCCTCGTCCAGAATCGCTAGCAGGCGGTACGTGCTTGCTTCGAGGCGGCTCTCGCAGTCATCCCACAACTCGCGCCCAATAAGCCGATCGAGGTTGGAGACCTGGAACCAGTCCTCGAGATCTATCGTCAGTATGTTGGTCACGTTCATTCGCAAGCCGCCGCGCCGCGGCCCCGCCCACACCCGGCCGGTTTCGTCTCTCACGCGTGTGTACGGCGCAATAACTGTGCCACGCCGCGTCGCCCCCACGCGTCCTTGTCACGCAGCGCGGTCATGCCGCGCCATTGGAGCTGCGCTGCGCATCATCTCCGAGCGGCCCGCCCTCCGCTTCGTCATCCGTGTCGGATACGTGCTCCTCGGCCCCGGCTGGCTCAGCCGGGTCGCCCGCGCCGGTGGCCTCGTCCTCCGTGTCCGCGGCGTCCGCGGCGCCGTTGCCCGGCAGAGCCGGCGGCGAAGAATCGGTCCCGGGGAGCTGGGGCGAGTAGTAATGCGAGTGGAAGTAGTACGTGTCTACCTCCTCGGGGGTGACGTCGTTGAGCACGGCGCCGATGATGTTGGCGCGCGCCTTGTTCAACAGCGCGGTGACCTGCAACTGGCTGCCGCGCAAGGGCTGATGCGCGCGCACGACCATGAGCGCCGCGTCGGTCATGGAGGCGATGATGGCTGCGTCGCTGAACGCAATCGCCGACGGCGTGTCGAGCAAGATCAGGTCGGCACGCTCCCTGAGCTCGGACATCAGGGCGCTCATGCGGTTGGAGCTGATCAGGTTCGACGGATTGCGGCCCGGCGGCCCGGCCGGAAGCAGCAGCAGATTGGGCACGTGAGTCTGATGCAGGGCCTCCGACAGGTCGGTGCCGTTGTTGAGCACGTTGGTCAAGCCCGGCTCGCTGGGGAGGCCGAAGATCCGGTGCAATGAGGGGCGGCGCAAGTCCGCGTCGACGAGGATGACGCGCCGGTCCGCTTCCGCGAGGGCGATCGCGAGGTTGGCGATGGTCGTGGTGCCGCCCTGGCCGGGCTTGGGGGTCACGATGCACAGAGTTTGCAGTGGCTGCTCGTCGCAGGTGAAGAGCAGGTCGGTGCGCAGGAACCGATAGGCCTCGGCATAGGGAGATGAAGGCAGGACGTGGGTGATGAGAGGGAGATCGCGAGCGCGTACGCCCTCCATCGCCGGGATGATGCCGGTGACCGGAAGATTGAGCAGGCGCATGACGTCGTCGGTGGTCTTGACGCGATCGTCGAGGACGTCGAGCGTGATGGCGAGGCCCAGGGCAAGGGCGATGCTGAGGATCAGGCCTAGGGCCAGGAGTTGGATCGGGGACGGCCCCTTGGTGACCGGCCCTTGGGAGGTGCGTGCGAGGTCAACGATCTGGATCGCGCCTGCGTCATTTGTGACTTTCTCATCTATTCGTGCCTGGTCCACCGAGGCCTTGAGCCGGCTATACGTCTCCTCGGCGATGCGGTAATCCCTGGTCAGCGCCGCCAGCTCGACGCCGCGCGAAGAGGCCTGGGCGTATTGGCCGCGCTCGCGGGCGACCATCTGGTTCATCGCACCCAGCCGGGCCCCGAGCGCCGCCTTCTGTGATTCGAGGTCGGCGACCTGGCTTGCCAACTGGTCGTAGAGGGGATTGCGGGAGATCGTCTGGTGCTTGATAACGCGATCCATCTCCTCGGCGAGGCGTCGGCGCAGGTCTTCTATCTGCGCCCGCAGCGCCACAGCCGTCGGGTGCTTCTCGGTGTGGATCGCCAGTTCCGCCGCGAGCTTTCCCTCCAGGTCGAGCAGGTCGGTGCGCAGCTTGGTCACGGCCGGGTTGTCGGTCGTGCCCACCTCGCTGACGACGGTGGTGTCCTCCCGTGCCAGCCGGCTGCGCGCCGCGGCCAGGCGCGCGCTCGTCTCGCGCAGTTCGGCCTCGGTAGAATCGCGCTCGCGCTCAATCGGCGAGATGGCGGCCTCGCTACTTCCGATGTCCAGTCCAACCGCGCCGGCGACGGAGCGTTGCCGTGCGAGCTGCCCCTGGGCATCGTCCATATCGCGTTTCGCGGCGGCGAGTTCGCGCTCGAGGAAGACGCGGTTGTCCACCGCCTCGCGATGGCTCAGCTCGCGGTAGAACTCGGCGAAGACCTGAGCGACGGAGTTGGCGAGGCCGATGCTCCGCTGAGGATCCTTGTCGAGCACCGCGAGCCGCAGAATGGCGGTCTGAGGCAACGTGTCAACCGTGATGCGTTTCGCCAGCCGCTGAGGCGGCTCGGACAGGTTCATCGCCTTGGCGGCGCGTGTCATCACTACTTGGCTCTGCGCGAGGTAGATGAGGTTCGCCAGCCGCTCCTCGCGCACTCGCGGGTCGTAGCCTCGATCCACGGGGGCGGCACCGTTTGCCCCGATGATCGACCGCTGCAGCGCCATGTCGGACGGCATCACCAGCGCCGCGGCGCGGTAGTATCGCGGCATGACCAGGCATCCGACCCCGACCACCGCCATCGTGGAGCCCACCACCGCTGCGATGAGCCATCTGCGCCGCACCGCGGCGCGGTACAGTCTCCAGAAATCCCCAAGTGTCATATCAGCGCAATCCTCGTCGTTCTTCTTGACGCCAAGTCAGGGCATCCTCGCCCCACCGAATGTCGCTTCGCCCTACCACAGCAGATACAGGAACGGCGCGAACAGCGACATGGCTTTCTCCAGGTCCGAGCGCCCCCGCGGCGAGCGCGCGGGCACATAGAGCGTGTCCCCCGCGTGCAGTTCAGCATTGCCAGATAGATCGCCGTCCACCAGCAGCGTGCGCAAGTTGACCGGCTGCTTCGACGCTGGCTCGGAGTCGCTCGCGGCGGAGCGCAGGACGTACGCCTTGTCGAGTTGTGCGGTCGGGGCGACCCCGCCCGCGACAGCTATGGCATCGAGCAGGCGTGCGTCGGCCGGCATGGAGTACGGTCCCGGCCTCATCACCCCGCCGAGCACGTAGACCTGCATCGCCATGCCAGGGACGATGAGGGTATCGCCCGGGCGCAGGATGGGGGCACTTGCCATCGCCTCGGGCTCCAGCATTGCGGTGAGGTCAAGCGTCTGGGGCGGCCCGTCCTTGGGCTTGAGCACCACCTCGCGCGGGTTGGCTCCGGGGACGAGTCCGCCGGCCTGTGCCACGAGATCCCACGGCGTTGGATCGCCAGCGAGTTCGTACGCGCCCGGCCGAACCACCTGGCCGAGGATGCGACACGTCCTCTCCGGCCGTTGGGCAACACCGACGTGGTCGCCGGAACTCACAACGGGGTTCTGCGCCTCGTCGCCTTCGTTCAGGAAGCGTTGGAAATCAATCATCTGCGGCTTCTCGCCGGCACGAGTATGGGATATGCGGGACAGATTCGCTTCAGGCGTAGGGCCGCCACCCGCGGCGAGCGCATCCGCCAGCCGGCTGTCACACGCGATGTAGAAGAGGCCGGGGCTGTTCACCGCCCCGCTGACGATGACCTTCAGAGGGGCGCGCTCAGAGATTTCCACGGTGACCTGCGGGTCCCTGATGTAATCGGACAAGCGCTCCGTTAGCAAGCGCGAGATGGCCGCCGCGGTCTGTCCCGCAACCTTGACATCGCCCGCCAGAGGCAAGGCAATGGCACCGTCGTCACTGACCGTGACTTGCCGGGACAGCGTGTCCTCTCCGAGCACGGAGATGCTCAATACGTCGCCCGGGCGAGCGACGATGTCCTGAGCCGTAACCGCGCCGGCTGCGACCAGCGCGACACACAGGTAGACGATACTCCTCACGGCGACTCCTCCTCACGCACTACTGGTGAGAAACAGCAAGAAATGTGCCAATTCATGTTTGGTGGGGATGACGTGCATATCCGGCAGCCCTCGCAAGCACCACGAGGGCCTCAGCGCCGGGGGGATGCGCCAGGGATGGTCGCGCCGCTGGTCGAGCTGTCTCGCGAACCCCACTTTATCCCCCGGATTGTCAATGAGGTGTGAAAATGTGGTGGAAAAACCGGCACAAGGCTGTTGACAACTCAAGAATGAGGGGTATAATTACCGATGTAGTCTGGACAACTTATAGAATACGGCAGCTCTACTCCGAGCATTTATCGCAGAATCGTTCACACCCGGCCGCGATGCGCACAGTCACCAGGCTATCCGTCGCGGCCCACATTCTCCGCCCTTCAACCCGGCTCGTTACACTCACCGAGCGCGTACTGCGCTCGGACTACGCAGCAAGAGCCGTGCCAGGGAAGCTGCCCCATGCCAAGCTAGGCTTCGGTCTTGTGGGCATGCCGGGAAGGGTGCGGCGCGGTATCATACTTTAGTCGTAGCTCCCCCTGCCCTCAGGCATCGCCCCAAGTAGACCATCGGGCAATTGTTGGCGTCCCATGCCCGTGTTAGGATTAGCCTAGCGTGCTCGCGGCGCGGCACGCGAACGGCATGCAGGGATGACGATGTCGGGCACAGATTCGGGCTATCGGACGACGGCAAGGACCGGGCGCGCGGAGCGCAGCCGGCCCCGACCGGGCGTCTCCTCCCGGCGGCGGGCGCCGACGCGCCTCGCCGACTTCGACGCAGCGCTTGAAGGTGGCAATCCAGCGTCGGCGCTCGCGCGAGCAAGCGAGGCACTGTCTCGGGAACTGGCGTGCGCCGTCGTCATCACCTCGCGCGACGAATCTGGGGAGGTGACGGCGCGGGCGCAGGCCCGGCCCGCCGGGTGCCGATACGCTCCCCCAACTGCCTTCTTGCGAGACGCAGCCGACCGCCTTGCGCGGCGCGCCCGCGCGTTGAGCCTGAATGGGGCGGCGCGCCTCGCTGAAGGGCAGTCCTACCTCGGCCTTCCAGCGCCGCTGAGGATCGCGGCTGACCACGCGATTCACCTCTTCAGCGAGTCTCCGTTCAGCCGCAGCCAGCGCGAGATCGCGCGCCAGGCGGCGGAACGGCTCGGTGCCAAGCTGGCGCAGTTGAGTGCGTGTGGGGACGAGGGTGAGCCTGCGGCGCGCACCTTCGTGCCGCAGGCGCCAGCGGAGACGGGGCAGGTCGCGATCGAGCAGTTGCTCAGCGACGCCATGCGTGCCGCGGCCGAGACACTGACCGCCGACACTTGCTCGTTGATGGTGCTGGACGAGGCGAACGGCACGCTGGTTCTGGATGCCGCCTATGGGCTTCGCGACGGCGTGGTGCGGGGCCAGCGGCGCCCTGCGGGTGAAGGGATCGCCAGCTACGTCATGTCACTGGGCGAGCCGGTCATCCTGGATGACCCGCTGAAGGATCCGCGCCTGCGCGGGCTTGCCGTCGAACGCCGGCCGGACATCAGTTGCTCGATATGCGTCCCGATCACTCCGCACGAGGGTTTCCGAGGCATGGTGAGCTTCAACCGCACGGGGAGCGCCGAGCCGTTTACGCAGGACGACCTGCGGCTGGCGACCACCGTGGCGTCCCAGCTCGGACCCTGTTTCGCGAACGCCCGCCGATACCAGCAGGCGGCGGAGCGGCTCGACGAGCTGGCGGTTATAAGCCGCGTGGCCGAATCCGTGACGCCGACGATGGACGTCGAACGCGTGGCCGGACTTCTTGCCGACGGCATAGCGCAGGCGGCGGGAATTGAGCGATGCCGTCTCTACCTGGGACAGGGCGAGCAAATGAAGCTCGCCGCGGCGTGCGGCTACGCTGAGGGCAGCGCGCCCGCCTTGCAGACCCCGGCCGACGAAGCGGTCGTCCAGGCCGCGGCCGAGGCCCGCCCGGTCGTCGTGCACGGCGACCGTGCCAGCAGCGGAGACGAATCTCATCGCCACACCCCCGTGGGGGCGTTCGCGGCGCTGCCACTCATCTGCCGAGGGCGAGCGCTGGGCGTTTTCTGTGCCGACTGCGGAAGCGACGAGTCGCTGCGCCGGATCAACATCGAACTGATCGAGAACTTGCTGGGTCGAGCCGCGATCGCGCTGCACAACGCGACGACGCACCAGCGTCTGCGCGAGGATCTGGATGACCTCTATCGCCTGTACGACAGCGTACAGCGCATCAATACGAGCTTCGAGCCCGAAGACATCCTGAACCAGACGGCGCACGAGGTGAAGCTGCTCACCGGCTGTCGGCGGGTCGGCTTCGCCTCCCTGGCACCTGAGTCGGACAGCCTCGGGGGACGATCGGCGTCGTTGGTGACGCTGCCGCTCGCGGCAGACGACGGGGCGATGGGTGAGGCACGGGCGATGTCCGCCCCGATGCTGCTCGACGGCGACACGCGCATGGTGTCGTCAGGGGCGGCCGATCTCGCCGCAGCGGTGCGGGAGCTGACCGGGGAGGGTCGCGCCCTGGTCATGCCTCTCACGCACGAGCTGGGCAGCCTGGGGCTCCTCGTGGGATGGAGCTTCGCGCGCGAGCCGCGGGCGCGGGAGGTGTCCTTGGCCGCCGGGCTATGTGCCCACGGCGCCGCGCTCCTGCGCAAGGCGATGGACTATCGGGCGGCGATCAACGCGCGGTCGCTGGAGCTGTCGGCCCTGTACCAACTGTGCGAGGAGATCAGCGCGGCGACGAGCTTCGAGTCGGCGCTGCGCTCGGTGCTCGAGATAGCGCACTCCATGGTGCCCTATGACGAGGGGCTGGTCTTCATCTGGAGCGAGGAGAGCGGGCGCCTGGAGCTGGCGGCGAGCCGCGGCGTGGACTTCGAGGCGATCAACGCTCAGGCGCCGCAGGCGCAGCCGGGCAACATGTACCAGTGGGTGTACGCCGAGGGCAAGGCGTTCATCTCGACGGACATTGGGCAAGTCGGCGGCGACAGCAGCTCGGCGGGGCCGCTGCTGCGGTCTTCCATGGCGGTGCCTCTCGTCATCGGCAACGAGACGATCGGCGTGCTCGCGATCCACAACGCGCGATCGCGCGCCTACACCGAGGGGCACGTCAAAGTGCTGTCGATCGTGGCATCGCAGGCGGCGGCGATCTACCGGGCGCTGCAGTCCCTGGGCAGGCTGAGCCGGTACACCGACAACATCCTCGAAAGCATGGTCGCTGGTGTGATCGGTCTCGACCGCGCGGGGCGCGTCGTCATCTGGAGCCCTGCGGCGCGGGAAATACTCGGCATCAGCGCCAGCCATGCGGCAGGCACCGACTTCTCGGCCCTCGCTCATCAGATCGGTCGCGAGCACGGCGGCCCTGCTGGCCGGTCCGTCGAGTCCCTGGCGCTCATGGCGCGGCGGTTGCTCGTGCACGGGGAGCCGGTTCCGGAGCAGGAACTGCGACTGGAGCGCAACGGTGCGCCGCCGCGGGTGCTCATAGCGAACTGCACCCCCTTGCGGGGCGCCGATGGCGAACTCACGGGGGCGGTGCTGCTCATCGAGGACGTCACCGAACGCAAGCGCATGGAGGAGCGCATGCGGCAGATGAGCCAACTCGCCGCCGTCGGTCACCTCGCCGCCAACGTCGCGCATGAGATTCGCAACCCGTTGAGCGCGATCAAGACCGCGGCTCAGTTTCTCAGCACCGAGTACCAGACTGAGGGACTGATCGCCCAATTCTCGGGCATCATCAACGAGGAATGCGATCGCCTGAGCAAGGTTGCGACCGACTTCCTGACCTACGCGCGCCCAAACGAACCGAGCCTGGAGCGCACCGCCGTGATCGAGATTATCGAGAGCGCGGTTGCTGCCACCGCACGGGAGATGACCGAGCGCAACATCCGGGTTGACGTGCGCGGCGCGAAGAGGGTGCCCAGGATCTCGGCGGATCCGGAGGCGATGCGGCAAGTATTCGTCAACTTGCTGACGAATGCCGCCCAGGCGATCGGCAGCGACGGAGAGGTGAGGATCGCGCTCCGGGCGCGCAGCGCGGCGCACGACGGCCGCGCGGTGGAGGTTACCATCAGCGACACCGGGCCGGGCATCCCCGAGGAGGCCCTGGAGCGCGTGTGGACCCCGTTCTTCAGCACCAGGACCAAAGGCACAGGCCTCGGCCTTTCGATAGTACGCAAGACGATTGAAGCACACGGCGGCCAGATATGGGCGGAACAACCGCGTGACGGGGGCGCGTGTTTCCGCATGCGGCTGCCGGTGCGGCGCCGCAAGCGCGCGCAGGCGGCTGCCGCGGCCGCCGTCGCCGGCGCCGACCAAACCCCACAGTGGCAACAACTTGACCTATTCGCTGACGAGACTCCGCGGCCCGCGGGCGATGGCAACGAGCGGACGAGCGATAGTCCAGGAGAGCAGAGATGAAGGAACTAGCGCGTATCCTCGTGGTTGACGACGAGCCGAATATCTGCCAGGTGCTGTCAGCGGTCCTGCGCAAGGAGGGGTATGAAGTCGAGGTCAGTCGGGATGGCGAAGAGGCGCTGACGCTGCTGGAGAAGACCCCGGTTGATTTGCTGATAACCGATGTCATTATGAATAACGTGAGCGGGGTGGAGCTTCTGCAGCGGGTACAGGCGGCGAGCCCGCAGACGCCGGTGGTGATGATGACGGCGTACGGCACGATCAAGAGTGCGGTGGATGCGATCAAGCTCGGCGCGTTCGACTACCTGGCCAAGCCGTTCGACATGGACCAGATGAAGTCGGTCGTGCGCAAGGCGCTGATGCAGCGCAGGGAGATGCGCGCTCGCGAGCCGCTACGTCTGGGGAACGCCGTCGCGGACGATGAGGGAGCGTTGGGCAATATCGTCGGGCGCGGCGAATGGCTTTCGCGCGTGCGCCACATGATAACCAAAGTGGCGCGCAGCCGCGCCAACGTGTTGCTGCGCGGCGAGAGCGGCACCGGCAAGGAACTGGTCGCCCGCGCCATACATGCGAACAGCAGTCGCGCCGATCGCCCATTCGTGCCCGTGGCCTGCGCGGCGCTCAGCTCGGACCTGCTTGAGAGCGAGTTGTTCGGCCACGAGAAGGGGGCGTTCACGGGCGCCATCGCGCAGAAGCCCGGGCGCTTCGAGCTTGCCGACGGGGGCACCCTCTTTCTCGACGAAATCGGCGACATCAGCATGAATCTGCAGCTCAAGCTGCTCCGCGCTATCCAGGAACGGGAATTCGAGCGCGTCGGCGGCACCAGAACGGTGCACGTCGATGTGCGCCTGATCGCCGCCACCAACCGCGACCTCGAGGCGGCCGTCAACTCCGGCGCGTTCCGCGAGGATCTGTATTATCGGCTTCAGGTGGTCGAGATTCACCTCCCGCCGCTGCGCGATCGCAACGAGGACGTGCCCGACCTGGTGCGCCATTTCCTGGACATCTATAACCACGAGAACGACAAGCGACTCACCGAGGTGCCGGAGGCCGTAGTCGAGATTCTTCAGGAGTACTCGTGGCCCGGCAATGTGCGTGAGTTGGAGAACGCCATCGAGCACGCGTGTGTGCTCGCCGATGACGAGATGCGGGAACTCACCCTCGAGCTGATGCCGCCGACGATCGTGAGGCGGAACGGCAAGCAGCCCGGCATCGCAGGCAAGGGCATCGCGGCTGAGCTGCACCACGCCCCGCAAGAGCGAGCGCAGGAGATGCTCTCTGCAGCGCTGGCCGCCCAAGGCGGCGATATCGGCGCAGCTGCAAAGGCGCTCGACCTGACCGAACGTGCGATGTCCTACTACCTGGCGAAGCACGCGGTGGGCACGAAGGGGGGGCGACGCGGGCGCACGGGCAAGCGCCAACCCACGCGCCGTCGAGCGGCAGCTCAGCGGCCGGGCAAAATTAGCGCATCTGCCAAGTAAGAGCACTGGATCTTGGCACGATTCTTGCAGGTATGACAGTCTGGTACCAGCTGGATTACTGGAATTGTGCCATGATGAAGACGCCGCGCCGGGTTCTGGTTGCGGATTCTGACTACGCGTTTGCGCGACGCCTGCGGATTGAGTTGGAGGCGCGAGGACACGCCGTCGAGATCGTGAGTGACGGCGCGAGCGCCGTCAACGTCGTCAAGGCGCGCCCGTTCGATGGCGCGGTGGTGGACACGGATCTCGCCGGGGCGGACGCCATTGAGGTGCTGCACGCGCTGAGCGACCTCGACCGCGCGCTGCCCGTCGTCATGACGGGCAGGCGCAACCGGCCGGAGGTCGAGCGCCAGGCCAGAGAAGCGGGGGCGCTCGGATACGTTGCGAAGCCATGCCCGGCGGTGCGAATCATTGACGTCCTGCTGGGCGGGCCCGACCACGACGGCGAAGTCAGGCCGCGCAAGCGGCCGCCGCTCGCCCTGGCGTCGCTGGAGCCGGGGCAGGTGTTGGTGATCGAATGCCCGGGGGGGCAGGTGCAGGGGAGGCTGTCAAGTAGGGTGATGGTCAAACACCCGACGTCGCTGGCAGCGACCGTGCCCTGCCGCGAGGGCAGGGACGTGACACTGCCGTTCGGCACGCGGGTGACGGTGGGCTTTCCGATGCCCGATGGATGGTATCAATTTGAGACGTACGTGATGGGGGCGACCAGCTACCGAGGACACGAAGCCGTTCTCCTGGCGCAGCCCAAACTGGTGAGCCGCGTCCAGCGGCGGCGGTATGCCCGCGCGCGCGCGACGTTCAATGTCGAACTGGAGAAGCAGCGGCAAGTCGTTGCGGGCAAGGGGCAGGACGCGTGTGAAGGCGGCATACGAGTGCTGACGGAAGGCGCCTTGCAGGTGGGCTCCCACGTCTTGTGTCATATCCACCAAGGAGCCGAGCAGGGACCGATTGTCCTCCCGGGGACGGTCGTGTGGACTGAGGAGTTGAGAGATAACGGACACCGGTATCGGACCGGCATCCGGTTCGCGGCGCCGGCTCGGGCGCAGCGCGACCGACTGCGGGAATGGGTCGAGCGATTGAGCCGGAGCGAGGATCACGGCACCGGCGCAAACGGGAGGTTCGATCTCTCCTCGCCTCTATCGAGCTGATCGGCGCAGGTCCGCGTTTCGGTAACGCAGATGAGATACGAGCAGCGAGGAAGGCAAGTCACGCGTCAGAAGATGGGCGCCAAGCTCATCGCGGCCGGACGCATTCTCGAGATGTCCTCGATGGAGCTTCTCGATCGCATTGATCAGGAGCTCGCGGCGAACCCGGCACTGGAGCTGTCGGAGGACAGTGTGTGCCCGGTGTGCCGCTGCTCCCTGCGGGGCGGCGTGTGCCTCAACTGCGGCCTCGGCCGCACCGACCGTCCGACCGCAGAGGCCATGGTGCGGTACCTGTCGGAGCCACCGCTGCCGCGACAGCGCCCGGAGGCCGCCGAGGAGGAACCCGAAGACCCCTACCTGCGCGCCGAAAGCCCGGTCACGCTCCAGGAGCACCTGCGCATGCAAGTGCGCGCGGCGATGCCGGCCGAGGACTACGGTGTCGCCGATTATCTGGTCGCCAATATCAACGATCGCGGTCTGCTCGATTGCGATGCGGCGGAGGCGGCCCGCGATGTGGACGTCCCGCTGGAGCGCGTCAACAGCGTGCTTGCGACCATCCAGGGGTTCGAGCCTGCGGGCGTCGGCGCGCGTACTCCGCAGGAAGCGCTGCTGATACAGCTTCGTCAACTGCAGGAGGAAGACGGCAAGAACGACGGGTGTGCGGAGCGTCTCATCCGCGAGCACTGGCACGAGCTGGCGGCCCATGCCTACAGCAAGCTCGCCCGCTCGCTGAAAGTCGGCCTCGGCGATATCGAGGCGGCGGTGGAGTTCATCCGCTCCAACCTCGACCCCTATCCCGGCAGGCAGTTCCGCGTCTTCTGGCAGCACCAGCTCAAGAACCCCGAGGCGCTGCAGCGTGCTGATGTGATCATCAGCCGCAAGGTGGACGAGTACGTCGTGGAGATCGTCGAGTCGTCGGACTTCGTCCTGCGCATCAGCGAATCGTTCCGCGAACTCCAGCGGTACGTCGCGCGACGCCGACGGGGATGGATGTCATCTGACTGGAAGAGCGCCGTTGACAACCTCAAGCGCGCCGACTGGTTCATCCAGAGCATCAAGATGCGCAGGCGCACGCTGCAAGCGATCACCGAGGCCTTAGTGGAAAAGCAACGCGCCTTCCTCGACACGGGGCAGGAGGAGAAGCTGCAACCGCTGACTCAGGCGAAGCTGGCGAGCATCGTCAACAAACACGAGTCAACGGTTAGCCGAGCGGTGTCCGACAAGTTCGTCCTCTTGCCGCCGCCCGCCAATCGGATCGTGGGCTTCGACTACTTCTTCACCCCCTCCCTCAGCGTCAAGAGCGTGATCAGCCAACTGGTTCAGCGCGAGAGTCCCTATCGCCCGCTGACCGATCGCCAGATCTGCCAAATCCTCGCGACGCGCGGGTTCAAGGTCGCGCGGCGCACCGTCGCCAAGTACCGCCTGGCGCTGAACATCCCCTCCTCGGAGCAGCGCGGGCGGCGGTAACGCTCCTGAGGGCGTCCACCGTCTGGCGCAACCGCGCCCACCGTCTGCTACTTGACCGCCGTGCGATAGCGGCAGGCCAGTCCTCCGTGCGTAGTGTAGGCAAGCCCTATCTCCGGCGGCACGACGGCCTCCGGCGGCAGCATCATGCGCGCCGCGCCGTGCGGCGCGATGTCGCCCAACAGCACGGGCGACTCGCCGGGCGCCAGCGTCACTGTCACATCGCGAAGCGCGTAGGGGCGGCGGCTGCGGAGTTCAATCCTCTCCCCTACAGCGATCGCGTCCACGTCGCTGTATAGCGCCTTGATGCCAGCGCAGAAATCATCGTGCACCTCGTCCGGGCCCGCGCGGAAGCCAGGGTGTCGGTCAACGTAGTCCTCCAAGCCGGAGTAGTAGTACGCCCCTGCCCAGCCCAAGCGCAGCACGCCCTCGCGCCACGTGACGGCTAGGTGGGAGAGCGTGCCATCGTAGTCCGTTTCGCTGGTGAACATTCCCCACTCGGTCAGCATCGCCGGCTTGGGCGAGGCGAAGCCAACATGATGCGCGTAATCATCCGGCTCCACGCCGTAGAGGTTCCACGCCACGACGTCCTGGCCCGCGACCATGTCCTGTCCGCCCAGATTCGAGTAGACGCACGGCCGCCCTACCGGGTCGAGCCGATGCAGCGCGGCTCGCCGGGCGTCGAGGAAGCCCGCGAATGCGGCGCGCTGTTCATCGCTGTACGTGACCTCGTTCGCCGTATTCCAGAACAGGACATTCGGATAGTCGCGCGCGGCGAGGGCCATGATTTCCGCATCAGCGATCCAGGCGGGGTGGTCGGGCGGAAAGCCGTCGGCGGTCATTTCGGCCACGCTGGAGCAGCTTGGCCCGAACACGCCGAAGTTGACCGTGATGCCGTACCTGGTGGCGCGCTCAATGACCTGCGGCGGATACTGGAACCCGCGGATGGAATTGACGCCCAATGACTGCATCAGGGCCAAATCACGCTCGGCAAGCGCCCAGTCCACAATCCCGCCGTCCCGCCAGTAGTGGCCCGGGAATCCGTTCGCGCCCTTGATGAGAAACGGCTCGCCGTTGACGCAGAGCTGCCGTCCTCGGGCCTCGATGACGGTGCCGACTAAGGTCATCCCGCACTGATCCCGGCCCCCCGCACCGTCGGCAACGAGCGTGACTTCCGCCTCGTAGCGCTCGAACCGGGGCGCAGTCGCCCACTGGAAGCTGATCTCCGATGCACCTTCCGGGATCACGACACTCCTGCGCTCGCGCCAGATGACCCGACCATCGGCCACACGTCGAATGGCGAGCGCGACCTGGCCGCGCCGCGCGCGGCGATCGTTCTCGATGCTCACAGCGAAGCGATGCTCGGCGAGGCCGTCCGGCGTCACAACCCGCGGGTGCTCGTGGGCAATGTCCGCGATTCGCAGTGCTTGCGGGACGCAGATGAGATAGACAGGGGCGAGGATCCCCGCGGCGCCTCGGTTCGTCGGATCGGGTGTGCGCGAGAAAATCCAATAGGATGTCGTCGGGTCATTGCAGACGCGCACGGCGAGGACGTTCTTGCCCGGTCTGACGATCTCGCCCACATCGAAGGCGAGCGGCCAGCGAAATGACCACAGGTGGCGATAGCGGCAGGGCAAGTCGCCGGCCGGGCCCCAGAACGCGCCGACCTGGTATCCTGCGAGTTCGTCCGACAGTCCGGGGTTGACGAGCTTGACGCCGTTGAGCCAGACCTCGGCGCGATCGAGAATGTGATCGAACCGAAGGTAGCGTGGGTGGCTGCCCTTGGGAAACGCGAAGGTCAGGCGGTACCATCCGTAGCCGGTGTGATCCCAGCCCTGACTCGTCCAATCGCCGGGAACGGTGATCCATGACCATGAGCGGTCGTCGAGATCCGGGCGGGCGAACTCGGGCCTGTCGGCGGTGTTGAATCGCCACCTGCCGTCGAGCGAGACATGGGGACGCGCCGTCGTCGGGCGAAAGACCGGCGAGTCGGCGCCGGCGGGACTTGTCAAGGCAGCCAGCCCTACCAACGCGCAGGCAACGTGCCGCAGCGACATGATCCACCTCCCAAGGCGACCCGGCTGTGGATCCACTTCGCCTGGGCGGCCCGCAACCCCTCCGTGGATGAACGCGCGCGAGGCACAGCGGCGTTGCGCTCGCGCGGCGCGCGCGGTATGATAGCAGATGGAGCGTGCGCAGTGAGCAAGCAGCAACCGATTAGACTTAAAGAGGTGGCGTGCAAGTCAATCCTGAGCAAGTCCGGCCTATCGGACTGGACGATCAACTGCTACGCCGGATGCGAGCACGGCTGCCGGTACTGCTATGCGCGGTACATGAAACGGTTCACTCATCACCCGGAACCATGGGGCACCTTCGTGGACGCGCGCATCAACGCGCCGGAGGTGCTGGAGCGTCAGATCAAGCGGGCGAAACGCGGACGCGTGATTCTAAGTTCCGTGTGCGATGGCTGGCAGCCGTTGGAGGAGAAGTACGGGCTGAGCAGGGAGTGCGTGCGCATCTTGCTCGAAAACGGCTGGCCGGTGGGGATCCTGACGAAAAGCGCTTTGGTCAGCCGCGATTTCGATCTGCTCGAATCCGGCGAGGTCGATCTCGGCGTGACCGTTTCCATCCGGGATGAGCGGGTGCGGCGCATTGTCGAACCGGAGGCGTCGCCGACGGAAGAGCGACTGGAGACCCTGGCTGAGGCGGCGCGGCGCGGCATCGAGATCTGGGCGTTCCTCGGGCCGTTTCTTCCGGGCGTGAACGACGACGAGGGCAATCTCGCGTGGCTCATGCGCTGGATGGCCGAGCTTCCGGTGACGCATTTCTACGTTGACCGGCTGAACTTCCGGCCCGGGGTGGCGTCATCCGTGCGCCGGATGCTGGAAGAGCATTTCCCTGACCTCGTCGAGGGCTACCGCGAGATCGAGACCGACGAGGAAGCGTCGGACGAGTTCGAGCGTGTGCTCTACGCACGCGTGCGCAAGATCGCGCGGCAGCACGGCGTCGAGTCGAAGGCGCGCGGCTGCGAGTGAGCATCCCGTATCGCCCGCGACACGCGGCTCCCACGTCGGCCGAGCCCAACCGGCTCCAGGCCTCCCCTACTGCGGCGCGGTATAGACCGACACCGGCTTCCACACCCCGCCCAGAGTCGTCTCAGCGAACGCGCGGACCGCGAGCACGTTCGGCTCGCCAAAGCGCAGCCTGCCGGTGACGTCAATCTCGAACGGCTCGCGATGAGTGTCAACGCCGGCAGCGCGGTCGAGCAGCTTCTCGCCGTTGAGGTAGATCGTACCCCCTTCGTCGAGGGCGCCGACCCGCACGATGATGCGCCGCCCACTCCACTTCTCGTCAACGGTGAATCGCACGCGTCCCCACGCGACCGCGTCGCTGAGACCGCGCAGCGGGCCGTCCTGCCTGTACCACGGGCTGTCGGTGCGCGCTTCGATCCATGCGCTGTCGTCGAAATCGGATGTGTGCCATCCCTCGGATTCGCCTTTCTCATCGGCGTCAACCGCAACGCGCCAGGGGATCGGCACGACCGTCACGAGTTCGGCGCCCGGCGGATGACCTAGCCCCCGCGGCTCCAGCGCCTGCATCGCGCGGTCCTGAACCGCGGGCGACGAATCCCGCAGGGCCGCATCCAGCGTCTCAACCACGCCCGCTACGTCGAGCCGACCCGCGGCGTCCACCGCAGTCATGCGCATCTGCTCGTCCCCGCTCGCCAGCACGCCGCGCAGCGCCGCGAGACCCCTCGGCCCGCCGATCTCGCCGATCGCGCGGATCGCAGCTACGCGCAGGTCCTGGTCGTCGGCGGCGAGCACGCCGCGCAGCGGCTCGATCGCATCCGCAGCGCCGGTGTGGCCCAGGGCGTTGACCGCCGCCATTCGGAGTTCCCCATCCCCGCTGTCAAGCAGGTCGGCGAGAACCGCGATCGCGTCCGCACTGCCGGCGCGCCCGAGCGCTGCGGCCGCCGCGACGCGCAGCTCTGCATCGTCACTTCGCGCCAAGTCGCTGAGCCCCGGCACCAGCGCGGGCTGGCTCAGACGCTCGATGGTCGCGATGGCCAGCGGCCTGGCGTTGACGTCACCTGAAGCAGCCGTTTGGGCGAGTGCGTCAACCAGTCGCGTATCCTCCACGGCGCTGAGCGAATCCGCCATGAGTCCTCCCAGCCCAGGGATTTGCTTGTAATCCAGACGATTCACGAGACAGACTCGCTGCTCCGGGGGCCCAGCCAAGCAGTCGGTCGGCAGAACGTTCCCCGGGCGCACGACCGTCTCGTGCACCTCGTCGCCGCGGACGGAAACCAGCATGTAGTGGTGGAACGAGCCCCGGGTCGGGTCGTCGCCGATCTCCGCCCCGCCGCCGCCGCTGATGTAGTAGCGGATGCCGTCCACTTCGGGCAGCTCGCGATAAATGTGAGCATGGCCGGCGATGACCGCGCGCGTCGGATACCGCCGGAGCAGTTCGTGCACGCGCGTCCACTGGCGCGGGTTGCTAAACACCGGCTGGTGGAGGAAGACGAAGATGTGGCGCGCGTTGGTATTCGCCAAGTCCTTGCGCAGCCATTCGAAGTGCTCGTCGCTGATGAGCCCGCCGTAACCCGCCTGGTCTGAGTTCATGGCGATAAAGTGGCAGCCGCCGTAGTCGAACGAGAACCAGATTGGGCCGGCATATTCCAGCCACAGGCGCTCGTGCATGTCATTCGCGACGTCGTGGTTGCCGACGACCGGGAAGAACGGCACCTCGGACATGTTGACGACCTCGATGAACCCGTCCCACATGCGGCGCATTTCCGGCTCTTCGGCGTAGCCGGTGCTGAGGAGGTCGCCGACATCAATCAGAAACGCCACATCGAGCGCGTTGGCCTCGCGGACGATCTGGCGGAACGTCTCCGGCTGCTCGAACCGGATCCAGTGGCGCGTGTCGCCGACGACGAGGAATGTGAATCCGTTGACGTCCTGGTCGCGCGCGCTCAAATCCGCCAGTGCCTGGTCAATCAGCTTATCCGCGGCCGAAACGGGCAGGGCGCAAGCGGCAACCGCGGCAAGCGCGATCATGATGACGATGCTCGTCGTGCGGCTCTTCATAGCTCTCTCTCCGTTGGGGAACTGACGTACGGATGCCAATAGGGTTCGGCGTGGATCACGATCGGCCCTGCCCGAGTGCATGGGGCGTGGGGCGGCCTGCCTGGTGCTTCTCGCACGGATCGCATTCCGCGGCCGCCCACTTCAGGGAGCCCGCAGAAGAACTCCTCTACGACGAGAGCCTCTCGCTACCGGCGCGGCGAGACAGCTCTAGCCGCCGAACACGCGCAACCAGTCGTGGAGCAGGAAATCGAGGCGGTCTATGAGCAGGGACATGCGGCCCATCACGGTGTTGCCGAAGATGGCGCCGAAGGCGACCATGAGCAGCCAGCGACCGAGGCGCGCGCTGCCGCGGATCGCGGGATGCCGCTGCTCGAAGGAGAAGAAGAAGTAGCTCATCACGGTGATAAGCGTGATGAAGAACAGGAGGTTGTTGACCAGAACGTACGGGGGCCTAGACGTCCACAGGGGCTTGAATGAGGCGGCCATCTGAGGCGCGAGTTCGGTGATGAAGCCGACAATGCCGAGCCCGGCGCCGAGGCCCATGAAGACGCCCACGGCGAGGCGGTTCATCCAGGAGTAGCGCCTGGAGTACACGGTGTAGAACATCGTGCCCATGAGCAGGGCGAAGATGAAGTACCATCGCCCCTGCTCGACGAACGGCGTCCACCACTTGGGGTGCAGCACCTGGGTGATAACGATGTAGAACCCATAGCCGGTGGCAAGGCCGATGAAGACATGCTCAAAGAAGCGGAAGACGACATTCTCGCGATAGAGGATGGAGTAAATGGCGAGGGTGCAGATCGCCGCGAGCCAGACGCCCAGGTTGGCCGCGAGCACATGATGGCGGACGCCGAGATACGCCGCTACCGCGAATGCCGCAAGCCAGATGAGCAGCCTCGTGATGACCCGCGCGTTCATGAGGCGCCGAGCCTCCTGCCGGGCGCTTCACCGCGGCGGCGAGCCCGGAAGTAGAGGATGTTGCCCAGCACGATCAGCGCGATCATCAACAGGTGAGCGGAGGACTGCGCGGGCATGCGCTTGAGGGCATCGCCTTCGTAGCCGACGAGCTGCTCGTACTCCGCGGCGCCCGCCAAGCCCTTAAGCACGCCGACGATCTGGCCCGCGTCGTAGTAGGGAAACGCCTCCGGCGCCATGACGCCCGTCGGCGCGTAGCCGATAGGCGTCCGATAAATGCCGTAGACGAAGCGGATGTACGTGGGTACCGTGAAGGAAGGCGTGATCTCCACCACGAGCCCGACGTCCCGAATGGTCTCGATGCCGTTCATCACCGGGACTTGCCGGATCGGCGTGTGGAAGACGTCCTCGCCGATGGTTTTGGGGATGTTCTTGGTCAAGGCGCGGATCATGTTGGCCTGGCCGGTCTTGTAGCCCCAATTCACCCAGTCCTCGCCATAGCGGCAGCCGTACTCGTCTTGGATGCGCTCACCGATCTGCTGACCGAGCTGCGGGCCGGGAGGATAGGCCCAGCCGAGGATGGCGAAAGGCTTGCCCGCCTTGAAGCAGTGGCGCATGATGGCCTCGGTCTGCGGGCCGTTCTCGCCGCGGGTGCCCGGCTCCCAATTGCACGAGAGGACGATGATCTTGCCATCGGGCACGGCATCCACGGCGTGATAGAGATCGAGGGCCGGTTTGCTGACGTACATGACCGCCTTGATTTTGGCCACGACGAATACGGCGGTGGCGACCGCGAGGAGCAGCCAGATGATGCGCCGCGACCAGAACTGACGATTCTGCTCCACTACAGCTCCTGCTCGAAGAATGCGCCCCGCTCCAGGCTGAGCCAGATGCGAAGCGACATGGCGAGGTAGCCAACGAGGATGCCGAACAGTACAGCGCGCAGGCCGGCCATGCTGATGACGCCGAGCGTCCAGTTGGCCATCGCCTCCATCCGCAGACTCGACAACGGGCCGCTCAATGGCAGGGCGCGGGTCAGCCACATCCCGAGCGGCACCTGCCCCAGCATGCAAATGAAGGCCGCGATCATCATGAAGGCCGCCTCCGCCGAGCGAATCCGAAAGGCTCTAAATGCGGCGGTAGCCATGTAGAACGCGAGCACCGAGAACAGCGTGGAGTTGAGCGCGACGTACATGCTGTTGAAGAGGTAGTCGTGGAAAACCTGCTGGACGGTGAGGTCGTGTACCCACAGGAAGCGCCGGATGATGACGTTCGCCTCCGGCCCGTACGTCGCCCACAGCCCGAACACGGCCATTGCCAGGAATGCAATGAAGAAGGCGATGCTGTTGTAGTAGCCCGGCCGGCGCGCGGCGATGTTCTTGCCGTGCACCAGGCTCAGGCTAAACGCGGCGAGGAAGAAGGTGAACCCAGCGATGACCGAGACGGCGTTGCCCACGGTCACCACCATGGGCGAGAATGGATTGCCGCGGCCGGCGCGCCAGAAAAAGATTGCGCTCCGTCCCGGCAGGTAGAACTCCAGCACGTAGAAGAGCCCGGCGGTGAAAGTGGCGATGATGACGACGCGCTTCTTGGCGGCCGGGGGCAGGCGGTGGATGCCGAACATCAGCGCGATCCAGAGCGCGACCGACGCCGCCACTGCGGCATAGAACGCTGCTCCGCGGGTTGGCTCGAACAGCGGTCGCAGTACCTGACTCAGCCGCCACAGCAGGACCGCGGCAGCCAGCCCCCCGCCGAGGTGAACACCTATGACTATCGCCCACTTGCGCGCCCGCATCTATCCTCTCTCTCGCGCCGCTAGGCCCCTGGGTTAAGCATCGAAACCAGCCACTTGCTGATGAAGTGAAGGGGCGTGCCGGGAGCCGCGGTCGCAGTTCCGCAGAGCACCAAGAGCACGAGCAGACCCTTGCTGATATCCTGGCCGACGAGGCTTCCGAGCAATGTCGGCTCACGCGTGAGGTACGCGCTGGCGGCATAGAACTCATCGCCGATAATGGTGTAATCGCACGCGGCAAGGAAGAACGGTATCTGCGTCGTCGCCGGAGTTCCCGCGATCTGAATGGCGCCGACCTCCTGACCGGTTTCGGCGAGCAGCAGCGATTCGGCGTAGAAATAGCCGAAGAAGAAAGTCGAGGCGACCTGCTCGCGGTTGATAATGCCCATGACGCCGGCCGCAAAGGCGAACTGCTGGTCGGATAGAAAGCGGACGTCATCGGAGCGGAACGCTTCCGGCTTCCCTTCCGACGCATATGCTTCGCGCACCAGTTGCTCCGCGATGGCAAACACGACGGGGTCCACCGCCGGCACGATCAAGCGGTTGCCGTAGCGCGCAGCGAGCGCGGCCACGTACTGCGCGATGGCGAGTCCCTGAATGGTGTCTATGTCAACACCGCCGAGGCCGGTGGAGAACAACATCGGCCGGCCCATCTCGGTGGCGCGTCCGACCGCCTCGTCTATCGCCGCCAGCCCCGGGATGCGGCGGATGAAGAGTTCCCTGCCTCCGCGCGCGGAGAGAATCGTGTACAGGATGACGACGCTGATGATGCCTGTGATCGCGACGTGCAGATAGTTGGCGTGCTCCAAGCTCATTGCATCACTTGTCCGCGCGGCGCGCGTCGCGCTCCTGGGCCATGGTCTCGATGCGCGCGATCAGCATGTCGAGCGTCTCCTCGGAATCGAGGACGCGCGACAGCGCCTCGACATCCTTGGCGGGCATGAAGGCGCCGAGCACCGGCAGCGCGAAGAGCGCCCCCTGCCCCGCGAAGAACGTGAGCGGGCGGCTTGACTCCAGGAACACAACGGCCGGCGTCTCCAGGCGGCGCTCGGCGACGACGCGGGCGACGCGCTCAATGACGCGCTCGCGCAGTTCTTCTTCTTTCGGCTCCAACTGCGTCGCCATCAGGTAACGCCGCACCCCCGGATATGATAACGAATCGCGTCGAGCACGGCCTCGCCATCCTCTCCCAACCATACGTATATGCCGCGATACGCCTCAAGGCGCGAGGGCCGAGCGAGCGGGCTCAACTTGACGCCGTGTGCATCGCGGTAACAGCGCTTAACGTCGGCCCACTTGAGGTGCCGCAGCGACAGGAAATTCCGAAACGAGACGCCCTCGGCGTCGATTCGGTAGGTAATGGGCAGCAGAAACTCGGCGACCGCCGCAAAGACCAAGAGGCCGGTGACGGCGGCCGCGAGGGGATGAAGCCAGAGGAAATAAGCGACGGCGGCGCTCGCTGCGATGA
>CP070648.1:3513217-3517254 GCA_020354555.1 Armatimonadota bacterium
CCTTTGCCGAGGAGATCAACGCGGTCGCCGCGCGCGGTCGGCGGCGTCGGTAGGCAATCGGGCGGAATTCGTGGTGAGCGTCGGCCGTGTATTGGACGGCCGAGCAGCGAGACGCCGCGGCGAGCCCGCTACCGGCCGGCCACGATGAGATACACCCAGTTCGCCATCACAACGACTGCGAGCAGCGCGACGGTTGCCCACCGCGCGGGCGCGGATGATTCGATGACCACGCGACGGCCGCCGAGATAGCGCAGGGCGAGGCAACCCGCGCCGATGAGCAATGCGGATGCCAGCATCGGGTTCAAGCGCCAGGCATCCGCGAAGTGGAAGGTCAGGAAGGCGAGCGCCATCCGCGGCGTCCCGCAGGTCGCGCACGGCAGACCCGTGAGCTGTTTGAACGGACAGAGAACGCAGGACGTGTCATAGACGCGGGCAAGCGCCATCACGGCCGCGGCCAGTGCCACGTAGACGGCGGCAGCCAGCAGCGGCGCCCACCCGGCGGTCCATCGCCTATCGCATGGACGAAGCGAAACGCGCACGGTTGCTCTCCTGCGCTCGAGTGGCGGCGGCGGACAGCCGCCGCACCCGCGGCGTGCTCATGTTCTCACAATGGGCGATTCCGCTACGGCCTCGGCATCGTTCCGATCATGGCCCCGAACACCGTCAGCCACAGGATCACCCAGAGTACGGCAAGGCCGACCGAGATCATGCCCAGGATTCTGCCGGCGCTAGTCAAGCCGCGGCCGGTCGGATCCATGCGGCCGGCATCCATCTCGCGCAGGTCGTTGTTGCCGAGGACCCACGCGACGATGCCCAGGATGCAGCACACGAGTATCCCGAGGATGCCGAAGACGAGGATCATGGCTCCACGATGCGGCTGCATGGGCGGCCCTGGAGGCGGCATGTCTGCCGGCGGCTGCCCAGGCGGTACCTGGAAGTTGCCCGTCATGCGTGCGTCTCCTTTCGACACTGGGTTTGTCTGATTCCCGTGAGGTGGTTTTCGGCCCGTGCAGGCGCTTACCTTCCCGTAGGCCGCACAGCGAATGGCGAGTTCGAACGCGCAGGTCTTGGCACAGACGCGGCGAAGATTGACCCCTAAGGATAGTCGGCATGGCGAAGTGCCCGCGCTGCGACAACGAGCTCCGTCCGGTGCTGGTGAAGACAACCACGGGAGTCAGCACCGCGGTCGAGGCGTGTCTCGACAGCTGCGCCGGTATCTGGGTAGGCAGGGAGGATCTCCTGGCCGGCCTGCAACCCGCGATGTCGGAGGGGCTGCTGCGCATTCAGCAGGACAACTCGCTGGAGCGCGGCACACGCTGGGACTTCCTCGAAGTTGAAGAGGCGCGCCGCTGCGGACCGAAGGTCGTCCTCACCCCCGAGCAGTTGGAGAAGTACGTCCAGTGCGTACGCTGCGGCAGAGAGATGATGCGCTACCGGTGGAACATGACCTCCACGGTGATTCTCGACGAGTGCCCCGACGGCCACGGCATCTGGATTGACGCGGGTGAGATCATGCAGATGCGCCGCTTCTTTCAGGTGGACGTCGCCGACGAGTCCAAGCGCGCCGAGATCCGCGGGCGGCTTGCCGAGGTCAAGATGGAGCACGAACGCGAGCGCGCCCAGCGCTACCGCGAGGGTTCGCCGCTGGATTGGCTCTTCAGCGTCCTGTTCGGAAGCGACTTGTAGAACAGACGCTCTGCTCTGGCTTGCACGCAGCCGTGCAACGCGTTTCCCCCTGCTGCTATGCATACGTCTGTTTGCAGTTCACTCCGCACGCATCGTTATGCTATGATATGCCCCGAGGGGCGAGCGCTCGCCAGCCAGGCGTGCGTGGCCCGATTATTGCTGCGGTTGTTATCCGGACGCTTAGCCGCCAGAGGAGGCTGATCCAATGACAAAGCGGTGTGACAGCGCGAGGGCGATGGCTCTCATGGTAGCTCTGGTGATGCTGCTCGCGGGAGCGTATGCAGCTCAAGCGCGGGAGAACCTGTCGCCTGCGGATCTCGTACCCTATGATCAAGGCGAAGCCGTGGCGGGCGAGATGATCGTCAAGTTCAAACCGGGCGTCGCCCCAGCCGCGATAGACGCGATCAACCGAGCGCACGGCACGGCGGCGTTCTATCGCAGCCCCTTCGCGGGCTTCATGCGCCTGCGGCTGCCGTCAGGCCGAGGAGTGGGCCAGATGGTGGCAGCATACCGGCGAAACCCGAACGTCGAGTACGCGGAGCCGAACTTTGTCCGCCGCGCGCTAATGCTGCCGAATGACTCCTACTACTCCTACCAGTGGCACCTGGACGACAGCGCCTGGCCCGCCGGGCCGAACCCGTATGGCGGCGTCAACGGCGGCGGGATCAACCTGGAGCCAGCGTGGGATATCTCCACCGGAGCCGGCGTGGTCGTCGCGGTCATAGACACCGGGATCGCCTACGAGGATTACTCGCAGAGGATCCGGGGCCGATTTCGTCAGTACTACTACCAGGCGCCCGACCTAGCGCAGACGACTTTCGTTCCGGGCTATGACTTCATCAACAACGACACGCATCCCAACGACGATCAGGGGCACGGCACTCACGTTGCGGGCACGATCGCGCAGAGTACGAACAACTCGCTCGGGGTGGCCGGAGTGGCTTTCGGGGCGTCGCTGATGCCCGTCAAGGTACTGGACGCACTCGGCTTCGGCACCGATGCGGAGGTAGCGGACGGCATCTGGTTCGCCGCCGACAACGGGGCGCAGGTGCTGAACCTCAGCCTCGGCGACACGGCGCCGTCTACTACCCTGGAGAACGCGGTCGCGCACGCCTACGAGGTCGGCGCCACCGTCGTTTGCGCGGCGGGTAACGAAGGCTATTTCTTCAATCGCCCCCTTTACCCCGCGGCATATGATGCCTACTGCATCGCTGTAAGCGCTACTCGCTACGACGAGATGCGGGCGCCCTATTCCAACTATGGCTCGTACGTGGACATCGCAGCGCCGGGCGGCGACCTCAACGTGGACCAGAACGGCGACGGCTACGGCGACGGCGTCCTCCAGAACACGTTCAACGTCAACACAGGCGACACATCCGACTTCGCGTACTGGTTTCTCCAGGGCACCTCGATGGCCAGCCCTCATGTCGCAGGGGTGGCCGCGCTCCTGATTGCCAACGGCGTGAGCAGCCCCGATCAAGTGCGCGCGGCGCTCCAGAGCACGGCCGAGGACAAGGGCGCCCCCGGCTGGGATCCGGAATACGGCTGGGGGCTTGTGGACGCCTACGCGGCACTGACTTACACGCCGGCGCCCACTCATGACGTCGCGGTGACTAACCTCGACGTTCCCGGCTCTGCGGCCCAGGGAGACCTGGTTTCCATATACGTCACCGTCGCCAACCCGGGGGACTATGCGGAGACCTTCGATGTTATTGTGACGGACGTCACGGACAGCGTGCTCATCGGCGACGAGACCGTGACCGGCCTCGGAGCCGGCGCGACTCAATTGGTGTCATTCACGTGGGATACGACGTCCGCTTCATCCGGAGATCACACACTGATAGCCGAGGCAACCGCCGTTGCAGGCGAAACCAACCTGGCGAACAACTCGCGAACGACCACGGTCGGCATCGTGCCCCCCGGCCAGACCATGCACGTCGCCGACATCACCATGTCGCTCAAGTTCGCCGGCAAGAACACCTCGGCTCGGGCGACCGTCACTGTCGCGGACGCCGGCGGGAACCCGGTGGCGGGCGCCACTGTCTCCGGGCACTGGAGCGGCGCGACCTCGGACAGCGATGTCGGCCTCACCGACGCCGCCGGTCAGGTAACGTTGGAGTCGAACAAGGTCAAGGCAGCGACAAGCGGAACGACGTTCACGTTCACAGTGGATACCGTCGCCCTTGCAGGGCGGACCTACGACCCGGCGTCGAACGTGGAAACGAGCGACTCCATCACGGTGCCGTGACGGTCGATTGTTGACCCGGGGCGCACGGTGCGTCGAACCGCCGCCCCTCAGTTCGCTTTTTGGGGCATGCGCAGGTTGCGCATGCCCCAGTTCTTTGCAGGAA
>CP070648.1:3517354-3524019 GCA_020354555.1 Armatimonadota bacterium
CAACTACCTCGGCAGTGAAGACGTAAGCCTGCCCAGGCTCGCCGACATCGGGTATCGCCGCGTCGAGATGCGGCGCAAGACGGAGGTCGAGCTGCCCGTCGCGCGGTTGCGCGACATCGCCGCGGACTGCGGCATGGAGATACACTCCATGATGGACTGGCACCCGGGGATCGCCGATGCCGACGCCACGGTCCGCCGCGAGGTGCTCGACCGCATCAGGGACAGCGTGACGTGGGGCGCGGAGCTGGGGGCGCGCATTCTGGAGACGGTGCCGATGTGGGACGGCGAACCGCCGGCGCGACCGAACGCGTGGAAGCGCGCCGTCGAGTCATACCAGGAGGTGGCACCGTTCGCCGCGGAGCACGGCGTGACGCTGGCGATCGAGCCGATCACGGGGCGCAGCGGGGCGCTGGTGCACACGCTCGGGCAGGGAGTTGCGCTGGCGCGGGAGGTCGGTCACGATGCCGTGCGCGTGATGGGCGACACGCACCACATGCACTATGAGGAACACGACCCGGTGCGGGCGACGCGCGACGCAGGCCCGTGGCTCGTCCACTTCCATTTCTCCGACGAGGACCGGTTGCCGCCGAGCATGGGGCACATGGATCTCCTCGGGATTCTGCGCGCGCTGGCGGAGGTGGGGTACGAGGGCACCGTGAGCTTGAGCGAGATGGCGAAGACGCCCGACGCCGAGACGGCAGCGCGCGCCGCGTATCATTTCATGCAGGGCGCCATCGAGCTGGCGGAACTGCGCGAGCGCATGCTGCAGGGGGGCTAGTGACGAACTGCGAGTCCCCCCGCACGGCGCAACGAGGCGCGACACGTGGGAGTGCCGGGGGCAGCCGCTAGGTTCGTTAATGCCCTTGCGTCAGGCGACGGTTCTGCTCCACCATCAGCCAGTTGTCGCCTGCCCCGGGGGCGACGACGGTGTCGAGCCATGCCATGCGCGTCTTCAGTTCGTCCACCTTCCACTCCTGCGGCTGGTGCACGACGTAGACGCTCAGGTCATATTCCTCAGGCAGGCCCTGCCCACCCTGCCATATGATCTGGAACACAGCTCGGATGTCCGCGCGCGCGGTTGCGCCCTCGACTTCGACGTCTTTGACCTCATACTCGGCGAGCTGTTTCGGATCGAAGGGGTTGGGGATGTCGCCCACGGGAATCGGCAGCGTCTTGGCGGATTCGCTATCAATCAGAGCGTGCTGTTCGTGGTAATTGCCCGCCACCTCGTAGTCCAAGTACTGAGTGACGAGTTCCGTGACTTCCTTTTCCCGTTGAGCGGCGCACGATGCGGCAAGTACGGCAGGGAGCAGCAGAGGAACGAGCCAGATACGCAACTTCCGTCTCATCGCGGCCCTCCTGATGCGGAAGCGATGCGGTTACTTCATTCCGTGACGCCATTGTATTCACCTGCTGCCGCGGTGGGCAAGCCGTGAGAACGCGCGTGGCGCGCCGTGCCGAGGGAAGCGCCGCCCCGGCCGGTACCGCGCTAGAGTTGGCGTCGCCCGGCGGCGCGGGTACCCGACACGGGCGCTGCAGTTGCCAAATCCTGGCCGGGGTATATACAATGAGAACAGGATGCGGCCATTGCTGAAGCGCCGGAGCACTCAAGACGCCGTCTGCCGCCCCACAGCGCGAGGACACGACCCGAGATCATGTCTGACTTCGTCGAAACCGTAGAGATAACGAGAATCCTCCCCTGCCCCTCCGAACCGGGCAAGATACGCGTCAATGCGGAGCCGTCGTGCGATGTCAGCGAGATGCTGCCGTACCTCAACGCCGTGCTCGGCCGACCGATCTACAACCCCGCGTCTCCGGCTCTGACCGTCAACCGCGACGGGCGCATCATCACCATCTACGCGCGCAGCGTGTTCATGGCGAAGATCCTCGACGAGACGGACGCCCGCGCGCAGGCGGACTGGATTCGTGATTCGCTGAATGACGTTTATATACGGCGCGATGAGATCACGCCGGTCCACGATCGGCGCCAGCGGCTGACCGAACTGGAGATCTACAAGCTGCTGCCGGGGATCAACTGCAAGGTCTGCGGGCGGCTCACGTGCCTCGCGTTCGCGGTGGAGCTGGCGGCGGGCCGCGCGGAGATCTTGCGCTGCGCGCCGCTGTTCGACGCCCAATACCAGGACAAGCGGCAGGTGCTGTTGGACCTCCTGGACGCGGCCGGCTATGCGGTGCCCGACGCCTTCTTAAGCCCGGAGCGAGGGTAATCGGTGGCGGCGCGATCCATCCCAGCCCAAGCCGCGGCGAGCCGCTCTGTCCTGCGTGAGCTTCGTCGAATCGTCGGCAAGGGCAACGTCCTCACATCGCCCGCCGACCTCGCGCTCTACGCGTATGACTCCTCGCTCGAACGTCATCCCCCGGAAGTCGTCGTCTTCCCCGACTCGACCGACCAGGTAGCGCAGGTCGTCCGGGTGGCCGCCGGCTTGGGGGTGCCGTTCGTCCCGCGCGGCGCGGGGACGAACCTGAGCGGAGGATCGGTGCCGGTGAGCGGCGGCATTGTCATCGCACTGAGCCGGCTCAATCGCCTGCTCGGCATTGACGTGCCGAACCGCTGCGCCGTCGTGCAGCCGGGAATGACGAACCTCGCGCTTCAGGACGCCCTGGCGCCGCTGGGCTGGGTGTTCCATCCCGATCCAGCGAGCCAGAAGGTCTCGACAGTCGGGGGCAATGTCGCCGAGAACGCGGGCGGGCCGCATTGCCTGAAATACGGCGTGACGACGAACCACGTGCTGGGCGTGAAGGTGGTGCTGCCGGACGCCGAGGTCGCCCAGTTCGGCGGGGCTGCGGTTGATCAGCCAGGGTACGACCTGGCGGGGTTGATGAACGGCTCGGAGGGGACCCTGGGCATTGTCACCGAAGCCACGGTGCGCATTTCCGCGATCCCGGAGTCCGTGCGGACTCTGCTCGCGGTCTTCGACTCGATGGACACCGCGAGCGAGGCGGTTTCCGCGATCATCGCCGCCGGCATCGTCCCTGCGGCGCTGGAGATGATAGACCGGGTCATGGTAGGCGCCATCCAAGCCTCGATGGACGCGGGTTACCCGACGGATGCGGAGGCGGTGCTGATCGTCGAGGTGGACGGCCTGCGCGAGGCGGTGGACGAGGAGGCGCGGCGGTCGGAGGCGATTTGCCGGCAACACGGGGCGCGCGAGGTGCGCAGCGCGGCGAGCGAGCACGACCGGGAGCGCCTGTGGGCCGGACGGCGAGGCGCCTTCGGGGCGGCCGCTCGGCTGGCCTCGGCGTTCCTGGTGAATGACGGCGTGGTGCCGCGCGACAAGCTGCCGGAGGTGCTGCGGCAAACGCAGGAGATCGCGGCGCGCTACGGCGTGCGCGTGGGCAACAACTTTCACGCGGGAGACGGCAATCTGCACCCGCTCATCCTGCTCGATGACCGCGACCCGGACCAACGCGACCGCGCCAAGCGGGCGTCCCTGGAAATGCTGGAGGCGTGTGTCGCCGCCGGCGGGAGCATCAGCGGGGAGCACGGGATCGGCCTGGAGAAGCGCGAGGCGATGGCGCGCTTCCTCGCCCCTGCCGAACTGAACGCCCATTTTGCCGTCAAGCGTTCGTTCGATCCTCGCGGGCTGTGCAACCCAGGGAAGATGCTGCCCGACGAGATTCCAGACGCGAAACAAGCCGTGCCGCACCGCGTCGCACCGCGCGCCATCGCAACGGAACCACCGCCAGATCTGGTCATTGACGAGCGGCGCCCCAAGGCCTTGCTGAGCGCCGGGTCGGAGCAGGACGTCGCGGCGCTGCTCGCTGGCGCGGCAGAAGATGGCGCCGCCATCATACCGGTCGGCTCGCGCACCAAGCTCGACCTCGGCATGCCCCCGCGGCAGTTCGATTATGCCTTGTCGCTGGATAAGCTGACCGGCGTTATCGAGCACGACGTGGAGGATCTTACCGCCACAGTGCGCGCCGGAACGCGTCTCGCCGACTTGCAGGCCGAACTGGGCCGCCGCGGCCAGTGGGTACCCCTGGATCCGCCGCACAGGGATGCGACCGTAGGGGGCATAATCGCCACCGACTCCTACGGCCCCGGTCGTATGCGCTACGGCGGCTGCCGCGACCGCGTTCTGGGCATGCGCATCGCGCTGCCGTCCGGCGAAGTGATATCCGTGGGCGGCAAGACGGTGAAGAACGTCACGGGCTACGATTTGCCCAAGCTGTTCATCGGTTCTCTCGGGACATTGGGCATCATCACCGCCGCCACTTTCAAGCTGATGCCGGTGGCCGAGCGCACGGAGTGGTCGGCGTGGGCATTCGCCCATCCGGCGCAAGCCGTGGAATGCGCACAG
This sequence comes from Armatimonadota bacterium, assembly GCA_020354555.1. Lineage (NCBI taxonomy): Bacteria > Bacillati > Armatimonadota > Armatimonadota bacterium. The sequence continues at coordinate 3,521,674 of CP070648.1, forward strand.
CGGCTCGCGTCGAGCCAGCTTGAGTTGTCGGCGGCGGAGGTACTGACGGGCGATCTCGTTGGTCACGCCGACGCATGGGTGCTGCTGTGCCGCGCGCAGGAGACCGAGGCGGCGGTGGAGCGCCAGATTAGGGCGGCCGCGGACGTGTGCGAGGCGACTGGAGGAGCGCCGTTGGCCGACAGCCGACGAGACTGGTCGCGAATCGCCAGCGACGGCGTGTGGCGGTGGCGGGAATCGGCGGCAATCGTGCGCATCGCGACCCCGCCCGCAGCCTTGCTCGATGTCTTCAGTCACGCCTACCGGCTGCTGGGTGAGAACGGCGCGTGCGTGTGCTCTGCCGGCCCCGCCCTCGGCATCGCTCGCGTCGCGTTTGACGGCGAGAGTGCGGGCCCAGCGGTGCTGGCACTGCGCGAGGCGGTCGAGCAACGGCGCGGGCGACTCGTCATCGAGCGCGCGCCGATCGGGGCGAAGCTGGCCTCAGGCACCTGGGGCACCGGACATCCCGGCGAGAACATTATGCGCGCGCTGAAGGCTGAGTTCGATCCCAAGGGCGTGCTCAGCCCAGGCCGGTTTGTGGGAGGAATCTGAGTGGCCGATCCAGCGCTGGACGCCATCCAAGAGCAGGTGGCTCGCTGCAATCGCTGCGGGTTTTGCCAGGCCGCGTGCCCGATCTATCATATCACCGGGCGCGAGGCGGCCACCGCCCGCGGGCACAACGAGCATTTGCGCCGCGTCCTCGATGGCGAACTCGATCTCGACAGCGACATGGAGCCGGCGTTCGCGCAGTGCTTGCTGTGCCGTGCGTGCACGGCGCACTGCTTCCCCGCGCTGCCAACGGACCGGGCAGTGACTGCGGCGCGCAGCGGATTCAACCGACACCGGCCGGGCGCCGCCGTCGAAGAGCGCGTGATGCGAGCGGTGCTCACGGATCAAGGGCGCATGGCGCGCCTGATGAAGCTGGCGTACTTCGGGAAGCGCTCCGGGGCGCTGCGCGCGATGCGGCTCCTGCGGTGGCTGCCGTGGTTTCCCAAGGGCGCGGCGGAGGCGGACGCGATGATGCCGTCGCCGCCAGACAGCTTCCTTCGCGATCGCCTCGGGCGGCTGGGGTTGCCTGAGCAGGGGCCGCGAGGGACGATCGTGTACTTCGTCGGCTGCGGCATGAACTTCGGCTATCCTGACGCCGCCGAGGACACGCTGCGCCTGCTCGCCGAGTGCGGATACGGCATACGCGTCGCGGACAACATCTGCTGCGGCCTGCCGGCTTATACTCATGGACATCTCGACCTCGCCCGCGAGCTGGCGGAGGCCAATCTGCGCGCGATGACGGGCTCGGACCTGATTGTGGCGGACTGCGCCAGTTGCTCGTCGTTTCTCAAGCACTACGAAGAGCTGTTGGGAGGCGCGCCGGAGGCGGAGGAAGCGGCTGCATTTGCTGCCCGCGCGCGCGATCTGTCCGAGGTGATCGCGCCGGAGTTGCTGACCGGTGCGCGCCTGGAGGGCACGGTCACATACCATCAGCCCTGTCACCTCGGGCGCTACCAAGGCCTGGCGGCGCGACCCACGGAGTTGCTGGAGGCGATCGAAGAGGTGGACTTCAGGCCGCTGCGCGAAGCCGACTGGTGCTGCGGCGCGGCGGGGACGTACGTCGTGACCCAGTACGAGTTGAGCATGCAGGTCCTGGAACGTAAGATGTCCAACGTCGCGGCGACCGGCGCGGACACGGTGGTAACGTCCTGCCCGGCATGCCTCGCGCAACTGGGGTATGGTGCGCACCGGGAGGGCGTTGGGGTCCGCGTCCGGCATCTCTCCGAGGTCCTTCGCAAGGCGATGGGCTAGCGTTCGGACGGAGTCACAAACCGCTCGCGCGTGCCAGCCCGATCCGTCGTGAGACCCGAGCGACACCGGTCCGGCGTTCCCTGCGTCGGTCGTTCCCGTCACCTTGACAACGCTTTACTGGGCATAGTATTCTTCGGGCGGGTGGAACGGGGCGTGGCATGCCGCGCCCCTACGTACCTCTGGGGCGCCTGGGTCGGGCCCCTCAACTATCCCAGGAGACTCGCCATGAACGTCGCTGACATCATCCGCAAGATCGACGAGACGCCCGCGCCGAAGGTGCGCAAAGCAGCCATCGCTTACTCGGGCGGCCTGGACTCGTCTCTCGGCGTGGAGCTGCTGCGGCGCAAGTACGGGGCAGATGAGATTGTCCCCATTACGGTGGACGTCGGCCAGGGCGAGGAAGAGGTGCGCGTCAGCAAGGAGAAGGCGAAGGTTCTCCGGGTGGAGCCGATCATGATTGACGCGCGCGAGGAGTTCACCGAGGAGTGGCTGAGCAAAGCGATCCGCGCC
>CP070648.1:3524119-3526853 GCA_020354555.1 Armatimonadota bacterium
ACTCCTCCGAGGGCGTGAGCGTGGTCGTGGTGGAGTTCGAGGTCGGAGTGGATCCCGACGTCGCCGCACAGGATATCCGCGACAAGGTAGCGCCCGTCGAGCGCATCCTGCCTGAGGATGCCGAGCGGCCGGTGATCTCGCGAGTGGACCTCGAAGCGCGGGCGATCATGCAGTTGGCGGTCTCCAGCAACCTGCCCCTAGTACGGCTGCGGCGCCTCGCCGACGACGTCATCTCGCCGCGTTTGGAGCGCGTCAGCGGGGTGGCGGCGGCCAACGTCTATGGCGGGCTGGAGCGGGAAATCCAGGTCGCGGTTGACCGCGCGCGGCTCGAGGCCTACGGGTTCTCGTTCGACCGTCTGGCGCAGACGCTCACGGCCAGCAACCTGAACGTGCCCGCAGGGCACGTCAACGAGATCGGCCAGCGCTTCGTGGTGCGCGTGCCCGAGGAATACGAGAGCATTGACGACATCCGCGAGACGCTGCTCATGACTCCGCCGGGGCCGGTGCGCCTGGGGGACATCGCCCAGGTGTACGATACGCACAAGGAACGGCAATCAATCACGCGGCTCAACCTCGAGCCGACGGTGAGCATCTCGATCGTCAAGGCCGCTGAGGCCAATATCGTACAGACTGCGAACGGGATACGCGAGGCCGTGCGCCGCCTCAACCGTGAGCTGCCTGCGGGGACTGAGATCACGGTGGTGTTGGATGAATCCCAGTTCGCCGAGGAGAGCGTCGCCGACGTGACCTACAGCTTGCTCCTGGGCGGCCTGCTGTGCATCGTTATCGTTTTCCTCTTCCTGCGCAGTCTCCGCAGCACGGCGATCGTGTCGCTGGCGCTGCCGACCTCGGTGATCTCGGCGTTCGGCCTCATGTACTTCGCCGGCTTCACCCTGAACATGATGTCCATGCTGGCCCTGGCGCTCGCCATCGGCATTCTGGTTGACGACGCCATTGTGGTCAACGAGAACATCTACCGCCACCTCGAGGAGGGGGAATCGCCGCGCGATGCGGCGGTCAACGGCACCGGCGAGATCGCCCTCGCGGTGATGGCGATTACGTTCACCATCGTCGCCGTGTTCGGGCCCATTGCGTTCATGCGCGGCATCGTCGGGCAGTTCTTCCGCGAGTTCGGCTTGACCGTCGCGTTCGCCGTGCTGATGTCGCTGTTCGTATCACTGACGCTGACCCCGATGCTCGCCTCCCGCTTGCTGAGGCGCCCCAAGGAGCAGCCGGAGGGTGGAGGCGGCGGCGTGCTCGAGCGCATCGGCGAGTTCTACGATCTCATCGACGCTCGATATCGGGTGGCGCTCGACTGGTGCTTGCGTCACCGACGTCTGGTGGTGCTCATCGGCGTTGTCTCGCTGATCATCGGCCTGTCCATCGTCCTCGTTGTTATCCCGAAGGAGACCTTTTCACCCGTTGACCGCGGCGAGTTCAATGTCGGACTGACGCTTCCGGCAGGTACCTCGCTCGACAGCACCGATGCGGTAACACGCGACGTGGAGAAGATGCTGATTGAGATCCCGGAGGTTGACCGCGTTCTGAGCCGGGTCGGCGCGGGGGGCGGCGGCATGTTCAGCCGCGGGGGCGGCGTCAACGAGGCGAGCATCGGCGTCAGACTGAAGGACAGGCGAACGCGCAGCTCCTGGGACATCATGGACGAGATCCGCCGCGACTTGCGCCAGCGTCCGGACCTGAAGCCGAACGTCAGCCAGGCGGAGATGTTTGGCCCCGGCGGCTCCCCGATCGACGTAGAGATCTCCGGCCCGGACGTTGACGAACTGGTTCGGATCGCCAACCGCTGGATGGACGCGATTCGAGACGTGCCGGGCCTGACTGATCTCGACTTGTCAGTGCAGCCGGGCACCCCGGAGGCGAATGTGCGCGTGGACCGCGTCAAGGCGGCCAACGTGGGCCTGACGCCGGCGCACGTCGCGCTCGCCCTACGCACGGCGGTGGACGGCACGGTGCCGACGAAATACCGTGAGAACGGTGAGGAATACGACGTGCGCCTCAAGCTGCGCGAAGAAGATCGGCAACGCGTGCAGGACCTCGCCGACCTCAGGATCGCCGCCAGCAACGGCAACCTCATCCCGCTGCGCGAAGTGGCGAGCTTTGTGTCCGCGGAGGGGCCGACGACCATCACGCGCACGGAGAAAGCGCGCACAGTCAGCATCCAGGGCAACCTGCTCGGCGGATATCCGGCGGGCACCGTGACCAGGGATGTTCGGGCTCGATTGGAGCCCCTGCAAGGCGATCTGCCGCCGGGATATAAGCTCGTGTACGGCGGCGAGGCGGAATCGATGCAGGAGATCTTCTTCCCGATCCTGGGAGCGCTCGCACTGGCGGTGCTCTTCGTGTACATGGTACTTGCCGCCCAGTTCGAGTCGCTTATCCACCCGTTCACAATCGGGCTCTCGCTGCCGCTGGCCATTGTCGGCGCGGCCGTGCTGTTGTGGTTGACCGGCGATACGGTCAACACCATGTCGCTCATCGGCGTGGTCATGCTCATGGGGCTGGTGACCAAGAACGCCATCCTGCTCGTGGACTACACCAACACGCTGCGCGGGCGCGGGCTGGAGCGCAATGAGGCCATTCTGCGCGCCGGGCCGATTCGACTGCGGCCCATCCTCATGACCACTTTCGCGACGGTCTTCGGCATGTTGCCCATCGCGCTTGGGCTGGGCAAGGGGGCCGAGATGCGCGCGCCCATGGCGATCGCGGCCATCGG
>CP070648.1:3526953-3534201 GCA_020354555.1 Armatimonadota bacterium
AGCAACTCCGGCGCGCGCTCAGGGCCGCGGAGAAAGAGACGACGGTCGAGGTTGACGGTCGCGAGGTGCACGTCAACCATTTGGACAAAGTCCTATGGCCGGAGCGCGGCTGGACCAAGGCCGACCTCATCGAGTACTACATCAAGGTCTCCCCGTACATCCTCCCCCATCTCCGCAACCGGCCGCTCGTGATGGTGCGTTACCCCGACGGGATCGAGGGCGAGCACTGGTTCCAGAAGGACGCGCCCGCCGGCGCGCCGGAATGGATACGAACGATTCACGTCACGCACGAGGCCGAGTCACGGGAGATCCGCTATGTCGTGTGCAACGATCTCGCCGCCCTGGTGTGGCTCGCGCAGATGGCGACGGTTGAGATTCATACCTGGTCGGCAAGCGTTGCCGACGTGACGAAGGCGGACCTCGCCGTCTTCGACATTGACCCCCAAACCGGTAAGTTCGAGGACGCGGCCGACGGGGCACGGATGGTCGGCGACCTGTTGGATGAACTGGGCATCAAGCACCATCTCAAGACGACCGGCAAGCGCGGGGCGCACGTGTTCGTGCCCGTCAGACCCGACGAGACGCACGCGGCGGCGCGCGATTTCGTGCACGACGCGGTGAAACTGTTGGACCGCAGGCACCCCGGGGTCATCGCGTTGTCGTACTCGAAGTCTCGGCGCACGGGCCGCATTTTCGTGGACTACGCGCAGAACTCGTTCGGCAAGACGAACGTCGCGCCGTACAGCTTGCGCGCGAGCGCGGACGGCACGGTCTCGACACCTCTGCGTCGCGATGAGCTGTCGCGCGCGGATCCCCGCGATTACCGCTTGGATAACATCACGCGGCGGCTGGCGCGCACCGGGGACCTGTGGGGGAACCTGCGCCGCGATGCCGAAATCGGCATTGGCGAAGCGCACGATCGGCTGCGCAAGCTGTCGGCGTGAGTGCAGGGCCGCGCGTACGCGCCGTGGAATAGCCTGACCGCTGGAGGCCGGGACTCCCATTCCGAGTCATTCGGTAAACCGAGGAGGTGCAGCGATGGCGGTGATGAAGGTAATCGAGCTGATCGGAACGTCCACGAAGGGGTGGCAGGCGGCGGCCGAGGATGCGCTGGCGACCTCAGCCAAGACCATCCGCGATATCGTGGGGGTCGAGGTGGTATCGTGGTCGGCGCAGGTCGCTGACCAGCAGATCGCGGAGTATCACGCCCGGGTGAAAGTGTCGTTCCGCGTGCGCGAGAAGGTTGACTAGCCCGTCCGCGTGATTCGCCCGGGGTCGTGATGTGCGGCAGCCGGGGGCGACTGCGCCTGACCTGCGCACCGCCTGCGGCACGGTCGCGCCTCGTCCATTGCAGGGCGATTCGGCCGGCGCCGCGCGCGGATGCCTTGCAGGGAGGGCGCGGCCCAGGGGGAAATATGGAGATCAGGTGGCAGGTGCCCGTCGGATCACATGCGCCATCTAGGAGGTAACCCACGATGCGCGGAGTTCCCGTTAGGTTAGTCACGTTGTGCCTCGCCTCGCTGCTGCTCGTCACCAGCGCGATGGCGGCGCCGAAGCTGAGCGATGCGAAGATCGAGCCGGTCCCCGCACAGATCGGTGATCACGTTGTCATGACCGTCGTCGTTGACGACGCGGCCAAAGAGGTCGCCAGAGTCGAGGCCGTGGTCGTCGAGTATCCCGAGGTGACGCTGCCGCTCAAGGACGACGGACAGGGCGATGACAAGCAGGCGGGCGACGGTATCTGGACCGCCGGCTTGGATGTGCCCGCCGAGGCCCCGCCGGGGACCTACCATATTGCCCTGTGGCCGCGTGACGCCTCGGGCAAGGCCTTCGAAGTCGACGGCAAGTACGTCAAGGAAACGGTCGCGCTGACGCTGCAGTATGCACAGGCCGCGCCCCGCGTGCCGAAGCTGAGCGACGCGAAAATCGAGCCGAGCGCCGGGCGAATCGGCGATCACGTCGTCATCACGGTCACCATCGAAGACCCCGCCAACGAAGTGGCCAAGGTCGAGACCGTCGTCAACGAATACCCCGAGGTCATGGGGTATCTCACCGACGATGGGCAGGGCGATGACAAGCAGGCGGGCGATGGTGTCTGGAGCGGCGGGTCGGACGTCCCTGTCGAAGCCCCGCCGGGGACGTATCACATCAGCATCTGGCCGCGCGACGCCACCGGCAAGGCGTTCGAAGTTGACGGCAAGTATCTTAGGGAAACGCTCGTATTCTCCGTGACCCTCGAGGCGCCGGCCGCGGCGGGCGTCCCGAAGCTGAGCGCCGCCAAGCTCGAGCCGAGCGCCGGCCGGATCGGCGATCACGTCGTCATCACGGTTGCCCTCGAGGACTCGGCGAAGGAAGTCGCCAAGGTCGAGGCCATCGTCAACGAATACCCCGAGGTCATGCTCTACCTCAACGACGAGGGCCGCGGCGATGACAAGCACGCAGGCGACGGCGTGTGGAGCGCCGGCACGGATATTCCTGTCGAGGCGCCGCCGGGCACGTACCACATCAGCATCTGGCCGCGCGACGCCACCGGCAAGGCGTTCGAGGTTGACGGCAAGTACGTCAAGGAGACCCTGGTATTCTCGGTGACCCTCGAGGCGCCGGCTCCGGCGGGCGTCCCGAAGCTGAGCGATGCGAAGATCGCGCCGGCCGCGGCGAAGCCCGGCGATCACGTCGTGCTCACCGTTGCCGTCGCCGATCCCGGCAAAGCGGTCGCCAAGGTCGAGGCGACGGTCACCGAGTACCCCGTCATGGTCGTGCAGATGAACGACGCTGGCGAGGGTGACGATCAGAAGGCGGCTGACGGGGTGTGGACCTACGGCTTCGATATCCCCGAGGCGCCGGCCGGGACGTACCATTTCGAGATCTGGCCGCGCGATGCCGAGAGCAAGCCCTTCGAAGCCGACGGCGCGCCCGTCAAGGCCACCGTGCCGCTCGAACTGAAGGCGCAGGAGCTGCCGGATGTCAAGAGCGCGGAGGAACTGCTCAAGGCGGCTGAGCCGTGGCGCACTGAAGCGCAGATCGCGAAGGTCAAGGCGATCGGGCGCAAGGCCGGCGAGTCGTTCCGCTTCGTCGCGATGGGCGACACGCGGTCGAATCCGGCGGTCTTCGGGAAGCTGCTACAGATCGCCGCAGGCCTGCCGAAGTTCGACTTCTCCCTTAACACGGGCGACATCGTGCCCGGCGGCAAGCCGGAGGAGTACGCGTTCTTCTTCGAGCAGATCAAGGACGTGACCTGGCCGTTCCTGATCGCCGAAGGGAACCACGAGCTGGGGCCGACCGGCGGCAGGCTGTACGAGGAGCTGTTCGGGTCGCCTGACTACTACTTCGATCACGCCGGGTTCCGCTTCCTCGCGCTCAACAACTCCAAGGGCGTCGTCACGCCGCAGCAGCTCCAGTGGCTGGACGACGCGCTGACGACCGATCTGCGCAAGGTCGTGTTTTTCCACGCCCCGCCGGCGTGCATCGAGGAGTGGAGCTACCATGCCTTCAGCGCGGGCGCGCAGGAACTGGCGGACCTGCTCGCCGAGAAGAAGGTCGAGCGCGTGTACATCGGCCACATTCACGCGTTGGACGTCGCGGACTACAAGGGCGTGCGGTACGTGCTGACCGGCGGCGGCGGCGCGGGGCTGCACGAGCGCATGGCGCCGGGCAACATCCACCACATCGTGTTGGTCGAGGTGCTGCCCGACGGGCTGAAGGAGACGGTGTACAAGGACGACGGCACGTCGTTCGTCCTCGACGCGCAGAAATGGATCAGCGGGGAGGGGCAGTAGGAGGCCCCGTGTAACCGCAAAGACCGCAGAGAGCAACGAACCGACACCGAGGGGCAGGGCTGTACGCCTGCCCCTCCTTCCTTCTGCGCCCAACCGCAGACGACGCGGGGCGTGGAGCGGCGGACCGAGCGGCGGATCGCTGCCCTTCGACGCTGCTCCGGGTAAACGGAGCCCGGCCCCGGCGTTCCTTTCCTCCAGCCTTTCGGGTGCCAGCGCGACGGGAAAACGTCCAGCCGCCCGGCATACCCCATGCCAACCGCTTGATTGCCCGCAGGTGTTCGCTGCAGCCGCGCCGAAGTGAGTCCCCGCCACCACGCAAAGAGGGGGCCATAGATGACCAAGGCGTCGGCGCTGTGCAACCTCGTTCGGTTTGCGGAGTTCCCGGAGGTCGTGACCCTCGGGCCGGTCGCGGATCTCAAGGCGCGTGCACGGCAGGAAGGCGATTCCCCGTCACGCGCGACCGAAGCGGAACTGCGCGCGCTCCTCGAACTCTATTTCATTGAACACCCCGACAACCGCCGCGCGTGGGATGCGCTCATCGGCAGCATGGCGCGCGTCGAAGGCCCCGGGCGCGGGTTCCTCATCTCCGGCGCGTACGGCTCCGGCAAATCCCACGTGCTAGCCGCGCTGAGCCTGCTCGCGGAGCACCCGCCGGCATGGGAGCATTTCCTCCGCAGCCACTCCTGGATGCGCAACTTCTCGCGCGCGTTCGGAGCCGCACGGAAACTCGCTTCCGTCGCCGTGCCGCTCGACGACTACCGCGGCAGCGCGCACGACCTCGAATCCATCGTCTTCCGCTGCATAGAGGATGAGCTTCGGCAGCGGCTCGGCGACGACGCGCCCGCGCTCGTGGAGGAAACGTCGTATCTCCAGGCGTTCGAGAATCTCCTCCTCCCCCACCGCAGCGAGCCGTTCTCGGGATTCCTCGCCGAGCGCGGCGAGAGGCGGGAGTGGGAGCGCCTGTCCGCCGAGGACCAACCCGCGGCGGTGCGCCTGGCGCGCGAGTTCATCCGCAGCCAGGGCATCGAGGTCGCGATCGAGCGGCCGCGCAGCGAAGTCATGACGCGCCTGCGCGAGGCGCTGCGCGGCGCGCGGTTCACCGGCCTGGTCGTGCTGATTGACGAGTTGAGCCTATTCCTCGCGTCCAAGGACAAGCGCGGGCTGGATGAAGACGCGGCATTCCTGCAGGTCCTCGGCCAGCAGTCGCGGGCGATGCCGCTGTGGGTGGTGACCGCGGCGCAGCGCGAGCTGGAGGACGTCGGCGACATTGATTCTCACAGCCTGCGGCAGATCCGCGACCGCTACGAGCGCCATCATCTGGCCCTCGCGCAATTGCGCACGGTCGTCGAGCGCAAGCTAGTGGAGAAGCCGGACCCGCACGCGTTCGGCGACGCGATCCGCGAGGCGTGCGCGGCGTGGGCCGGCGGCGACGGTCGGCTGCGCTTCGCCCCTGAGGAACTGGCGCGGACGTATCCCTTCAACCCGTTGGCGCTGGAGGCGTTCGAGGGCGCGGCGGAGTCGTTCCTGTCGCAAACGCGCAGCGTGGTGCAGGCGGTGGGGCGGGCTGTGGGCTCCGGCATGCTGACCCAAGGCGCACACCGGCTCATCTCCGCCGATGCGGCTTTCGACCTCGCCGCCGAGCGCCTGGAGGGTCGTCCGGAGCTGCACCGGTTCGAGGCGGCGCGGCGGTTCTACGTCGAGAACGCGAAGCGCATCGCCGCGGACGAGCCGGAGCTTGTCATCGCGGTGTTCAAGGCGCTGGCCCTGGCGGCGCTCGGCGGAGTGCGGTGGATGGTGAGCGAGACGGCGGACGCGCTCGCGGGGTCCGCGGTGCGCGATGATGCCGGCGGCGACTTCTACCCCTGCGTCGAGCGCGCGCTCCGGGCGATGCGGCGGCGGGGCGCATACGTCGAGCGCGTCAGCCAAGAGGGCGCCTTTGCGGATCAGTACTACCTGGAGCTTGCGAGCGATGTCGGCGAGGCGCTGCGGCGGCGACTGTACGAGATCATGGACGCGCTGGGCGAGAAGGATTCGCGCGTGTTCGAGAACGCCGCGGCGGCTTGCCAGGACGCGTCGTTTCCGCTTCCGGTCTTCTCCGAGCCGCGTCAGCAGCAGTTCGAATGGATGAACACGGTGCGGCGGGCGACGGTCGAGCGGCGGGACCTGCGGCGCGTACGCGCGGAGGAGCTGTCGCGCATCACCGAAGCCCTGGCCTCAGCGGGAACCGCGGAGAGCGGATGGCTGGTCATCGGCGATTTGCGCGACGTGGAGGCGCAGGGCGAAGCGTGGTTGCAGGTTACGCAGCAAGTCTCCGGCCGGTGGACGCAGGGAGCGATTGCCTGGCTCCCGCGGCCGCTTGGGGACGACGAATTGGATGCTTTGCGCGAGCACGCCGCGCTGCGGATGCTCAGCGCCGATCCGACGTCGCGCGAAGGGGAACACGGCCGGGAATTGGCGCAGCGAGTAGCGGAGCGCTTGACCGCGCAGTCGGCGGAGGCCGCCCGCATCGTGCGCCAGGCGTACGCGGAGGGCGAACTCCTGCGCGCCGACGGGCGGCGCGAGGATATCTCAGAGATGGCTGCGAGCGATGCATGGGAGGAAACGCTGGCCGCAATACTCGACTGGCCGATGCGCGAACTGTACCCGAAGTTCCGCGACATCGCGCCGCGCAAACGGCTCGCGGGCAAGCAGCGCAGCACGTTTGTCATCGAGCAATTCCTGCGGGCGGGTACGTCCGCGCCGCCGCCCGATTCGGCGCTGGAGGACGCGCTCGTCTCATATCTCGAACCGCTCGGACTGGCGCGGCGCGACGACGGCCGGTGGGTGCTCGCGATCCGCGACAGCGTGGCGGCGCAAGCGGTCCTCGAATCAGTGCCGATGCGTGCTTCCGCCGACGCCATGACGAGCGCCGACATGATCCGCTTCGCCGACTGCGCCGGAGCTATCGAGAAGAGCGAATGGGGTATCACGCCGGAGATGGTCGAGTTGGTGATTGGATCGCTCGTCAGGGCGGGGTACCTGATCGCACTCGACGGGTTCCTGAAGCCGATCCCGTTCGCGCAGCTCGGCACGCCGCTGTCGGATCACATTGCTTATCTGGCGCGCGCGACGCCGCTGGCGGCGGAGCACGAGCAGGGCGCACTGGCGGTCGCCCGCGCGTTGTCCGGGGACGCGCCGCACGCACTTGATTTCGAGGTGCAGAGCGCGTTGTGGGAGCGCCTGTGCAACTGGGCGCGGGACATCACATCCCGCCTGCCGGAACTCGAGCAACGGCTGACCGGTTTCTACAGCGCGCTCGGTCAAGGACCGGCGGAATGGGCGGAGGCGCGGCGGACCCTGGCGGCGGCTCAGGAGTTGGCTGGCACGATTGAGCGCGATGCGGACGCGGCTGAAGGGCTCGCCGCCGTCGCCGCCAGGAGCGAACTGGCGGGCGCGGTGGCGGGCCTCGCGGCTCTTGTCGAGTTCCTGCGTG
>CP070648.1:3534301-3536972 GCA_020354555.1 Armatimonadota bacterium
ACCGCGCGGAGCAGCTCGGCTTTGGCATCGGGCGGTCGCCGCTGTCACTGCTGCTCGTGCCGTGGAATCTGACGATGTACGGGCACATGTTCTCCAACTTCCCGGAGCGCCCGCTGGTGTACACCTCCATCGGCCCGTTGATCCTCGCGCTGGTGCCGGGGTTGCTCTTGTTCGGCAGGCTCGACAAGCGGGTGAAGTTCCTGCTCATCTACTCCGTCGTGGCCCTAGGCGTGTGGTTCGCGCTCAGCCAGCACATTCGCTACGCGATACCGGTCCTGCCCGCGCTGGCGCTGTGCGCCGGGTTCGCGGGGGGCGAGATACTCGGCAAGGGCCACAAGGAACTCCGCGCGCTGGCGATACCGGCGATTGCGCTGGTCTGCGTGCTGTCGCTTGCCGGGTTTGCGCTGCTCGTCGCTGACGGCGTGCCGGCGGTGTTGGGGTCGGAGACGGACGAGGCATATCTCTCGCGCACACTCGACGGCCTCTACGCCATGGCGGCCGTCATCAACGACCTCCCCTCGGGCTCGAAGGTCATCATGTACGGCGAGACGCGCGGCTTCTACTTCGATACCCCGTACATGTGGGGTAATCATCATCACAACATGATCCCGTACGACCGGCTGTCTGATGCAGAGGGGCTTGTCGCGGCTTATCGCTCGCTCGGGGTCACCCACGTGTTGATGACCGCGCAGTTCATGAAGGCGGTTAACGGCCGGGGCAGCCCGCTCGGCGCATTGCTTGCCGACAGCCTGGAGCAGCACAGGCTCCTGCGAATCGCCATGCGCGGCGACCTCATACTGCTGCGCATCGCGGAGGCGGGCGCCTGACATGCCTCCCCGCCGGAAAACGCGCAAGGCGAAGGCCGAGGTGCGGATGCCCGCCCCGCAACGTGAAGGAGTCACTCGTGTCCTCGCATTCATCGCAGTCGCGTACGTCATCATCGCCGCGGCGTATGCGCTAACCATACCATTCGGCCGGGCTCCCGACGAATCTGCGCACCTGCCATACGTCGCGTACCTGGCGGACCGCGAAGGCTTGCCGGTATTTCGGGCTGGGGAGGGCAGCTACGAGTACCACCAAGCGCCGCTGTATTACGCAGCGGCGGTACCGGCGTATTACGCCGGACGGGCGCTCGCGCCGGGACGCGAGTACGTCGCGGTCCGGCTCTTCGGAATACTGCTTGGGCTGTGCGTCGTTTACTTCACCTACCGCCTAGCCCGGGAGTTCTGCCCCCGCCGACCGTGGCTCGCCGTAGGCAGCGCGGGCTTCGTCGCGTTCCTGCCCATGCACGTCGCGCTCAGCGCATCGGTGACGAATGATGTCGCTGCCGAGGTGCCGATCGCGGCGGGCTTGTGGTTGCTGTTGGTCGGATTGCGCGACGGCTGGACGTGGCGGCGCGTCGCGGCGGTCGGCGTCCTGTGCGGGCTGGCCGTGCTCACCAAATCGTCGGGGCTGGTGCTACTGCCGGCGGCATGGCTGGCACTCGTCCTGACGTCTCGCGACGACGGCTTCGGCCGCTTTGCCGAGCGATGGGCGGCGCTGACCGCCGCATTCCTGCTCATCTGCGGCTGGTGGCTGGTGCGCAACTGGCAGCTCTATGGAGATCCCCTGGCGTGGCGGGCGTTCCTCTTGGCATTTCAGGATCGGCCGCATCCCAGTGACCTCATCGGGGAGAACCTGACGGCGTTCAACTACGCGCTCTGGGTCACCGGGTGGACCTTCGCGAGCTTCTGGGGAGTGTTCGGGAATATGAAGGTGTTCCTGCCGACATGGGGCGTCTACATGCCGCTCGCGGTCCTTACGGCGGCGGCGCTGGCGGGCGCCTCGGCTGAGGCCGAAGGCGTTCGGCAATGGGACTCCTGGCGGAGGCGCGCGGCGTGGGTGTTACTGGCGGCGGCGGCGCTGGTAGTGGCATCCTTCGTCCGTTTCAACCTCGCTTTCTTCCAGGCACAAGGGCGATATCTCTTCCTTGCCTTGCCCGTGACGGCTATAATCATGACATCGGGCTGGGGGAGGTTGTTCCCGGAAGGCGGGCGAGCCGCGGCGTATGCGGCGCTGTGGCTGGCGCTGATGGCGCTGTCCGCGCTTGCCCTTCCGGTCTGGATTCTGCCGGCACTGTCCGGATAGGTAGGGCTGAGGCAAACGGTGAGCGTGATCTGGAGCATGCGCCAACTTGGGACGGGAAGCTGGCCCGTGTGGCGGCTTTGCGGCGTGGTCGCTCTGGGGTTGCTGGTCGCCTGCGGGCAGGGCTGCCGTCGCCGCGCCGACACGGGCGCGCCGAACGCCGGCACACCGAGCGCGCAGGCACCCGGCACCGGTTCGGACCGCGATGAGGGACGTGGGGCGGAGCCACTGGCCGGGGCGCGTGCTGAGATCGAACTCGGGGAGATCATCGTTGCGGATCCGGAAGGGAGGCGCGCGTGGCGGGCCAGCGCGGACGTGATAGAATGGGATCATGACACACAGCAGGCCGTGCTGCGGGACGTCCAATGCGTGTTTGTCGAGGACGACCGGCCAACGCTGGAAGCGAAGGCGCCCACGGTGGTTGCCGATATGGGCGAGCGCCGAGTGGTACTCGAGGGAGGGGTCGTTGCGCGATCGCGCGTCACCCGGACATCGCTGCGTGCCGACAAGGTGGAATGGAAGGCGGATGAGGAAGAGGTCTACGCGA
>CP070648.1:3537072-3556714 GCA_020354555.1 Armatimonadota bacterium
AGCCCTTCCCATACGGCCGCGCCATGATCCCCGCGAAAGCCGGGGCGCTGCTCCACTCCGCGAGCACCGGTGCCGCGCCCGCCCACAGGCCGACGTAGGAGATAGGTGGATCGAACTTCGCGGGATTGGCGGCGCTTGCGGTTCCCAGCTCGCGCCGTAGGGACGGAAACCGCGGATGCTGCGTCATCGCTATGAAGCTCACCGGGCCCTGCAACTCTCCCGGCACCGACCGGACACCGAACAGCTCGCCCAGTTGGCGCGGCAAACGCGTGACGCTGGCGGTATCGTCGAATCCGACGCCGAGGTCGGCGAGAAGCGTCCCGCCTCGCGACACATAGCCCACAAGCGCCGCCTGCGCGAAGGATCCCAGCGATAACGCCAGAGGAGCGACGATGGCGCCGTACCGGTCGAGACGCACGTCCGCCAGGCTCGACTCGGACAGGTAATCAACCTGACCAAAGGCCGTCCCCCTCCCGAGAGCCCGAAAGAGCGCGCCCGGCTCGCTGACCGACGCGCCGGTAAGCCACCCGTAGAGTGGCCGGCCGCCGGCAAATCCCCCGGCGGCCCATGGCTCGTACAGGAACGCCGCGGTCGCCGCCGGAACGCGCGGGCACAATCTCAACTCGTGCGTGACGAGCAGCGCGGCGCGAACGTCCCGTCGCAGCGCTTCGTTCGCGCGAATGTCGCGCCAGTGGGCGAAACCGATCCCGGCTGCGCCATGCAGAACGGCCTGGGCGATCCACGACGCCGCTTGCGCGCCTGACCGCGCCGCCGACAGCTTCAGCACCGGCAACGCCGCGAACTGATTGCCGCGCCGGGCGACGTCCACTCCATGCACATTGTGTGTCGCCAGGTCATCTTCCGCGACATCCGGATAGAGACCGAGGAGCATGCCGTCACACGTTGCCGGCACGGAAATCGCCGCGCGATAACTGCGCTGACGGCCGGCGAGAACGACGTGTTTGCTGTCGAGGCGACGAATCTCCTGCGCCCACACATCGAGCAGTTCGCGGTAGACCTCCGAGCGGTAGCGCGCCAGATCGAGCGATGCGCGCCCGACGCCGAGTGGCTTGCGGGAGTCAAGCTCGGCGACAAAGCTCTCCGTGATACCTGCCGCATCGCCGATGGCGGTGCCCCATGCGCGTCGAACCGCGGCGAGGCCGCCGTGCCACCGCAGCAGGTACTCGGCGAAGTCGGCCGCGCTGTATGGCAGGCTGTCGGCATCCACGCCCTCGACGACCCAGGCCACTAACCCCGGCAATTCGCCGCCGCGTTCGACGACCGGCCGCAGGTACGCACGCACCGCCTCGCGATAAGCCGCGTCGAGCGGGCTGACGCGGAACCCGCGGACGGGTCCGCGGGTCAGCTCCTTCGGCGGAGTCAGGGTGACCAGTACGTACATGCCTCGAGCAGTGGCCGCCCCAGCGATACCTTCCGCGGCCTCCCACGTCTCCGCCGATGGCCTGGCGATGACGATCTCGACGGCATTGAGGCCGAGGGACGCATACGCGCCGAGGTCGCTGGGGTCTGAGAGGCCGACTGCCCAGAAGAGTGGGGTGGGCCGGCCATCAACGACGAGGTGGTTGCGCGCGCGCCACACGGCGTGATGGACTTGCGCGGCGTCACTGGGCTCCTCCGTGCGGGCCGTCGCGCTTAGCGAGGCGAGGGCACAGGCAATGACAAGAGCGCGCCACGCGTGCCTACTCGACAGGAGTCTCGTCCACATCGGTCTCCGCCTCGGCGCGTTCCGCCGCGCGCTTACGCCGCTCGGTGATGCGCGCGAACCAGATGGTGGCCTCATAGAGCACGAACATGGGGCCAGCCAGGACGAGCAGGGTCAGCAAGTCCCACGTCGGCGTGACGATGGCGGCCAGAATCATGATGCCGATCACGGCTTCCTTGCGCCGCGCGGCGAGGAACTCGGGCGAGATGATACCGGCTTTGATGAGGAAGGTGAGCACGATCGGAAGTTGAAAGCACAGGCCGAAGGCAAGCAGCAGTTTGGCGACCATGGTCACCTGGCGCTGCATATTGAGGTATGCTTCAACGCCCTCGGGCCGGAAAGCGGCGGACAGCATGAACGAAACGAAGCGCGGAATGATGAGATAACCCACCGCCACGCCGGCCGTGAACAGGCTCAGCGCGGCGGGCATCAGCGGCGCGGCGGCGCGCCGCTCATCGCGCGTCAGCCCGGGAGCGACGAAGGCCCACAGCTCATAGAGCACCCCCGGCACGGCAATCACGATGCCCGCAACCGCGCTGACCTGAAAGCGCGTCATGAAGCCCTCAGTCACCATCTGCAGGATGATCTTGCCGTCGGCCAGCTGGATCGGCTTCGTCAGGGGTGCCATGAGCAGGTGAAAGATCTGGTTATAGAACATCCAGCCGGCCGCGAAGCCGATGACGATGTAGATGATGCTGCGGATGACGCGCGTGCGCAGCTCTTCCAGATGCTCAACCAAGTCGAGCTTTTGTTCTTCTTTCGCCATTGACCGGGCTTCTCGTCTGGCCTTGCCGCGACCGCAGGTTGCGCCCGAAGAGAGACCTCGGCGCAAACGCGCCGAGGTCTCGCCCGATGCGCATCGAGGTCCGAAGCGGGGTTATATCAGCGCCTTCTCCGTCTCGGGATCGAAGACGTGGCTGCTCTCCATGTCGAAGATGACGTCGAGCGGCTGCCCGTCCTTCGCTTCCGTATCACCATCGAGATCCGCGATGAGCGTATGGGTGCCGCTGGTCAGATAGGCATGGACACTTGCGCCCATCGGCTCAGTCACGTCAACGGTGAGCTTGATCGAGTTGTCCTCGGTCGCGTTCACCGGCGTCGGCAGCGACCGGTCGTAGATATCGTCCGGTCTGATGCCGAAGATAATGTTCTGCCCCACCTTGTCCCGCACGCGCTCGATGTGAGACTCGGGCAACTTGAGCTTGAAATCCTGCGCATCAACCAAGTAGGTGCCGTTCGTCGTCACCACCGTCGCGGGGATGAAGTTCATCGCCGGGCTGCCGATGAAGCTGGCGACGAACAGGTTCGCCGGGTGGTTGAAGAGTTGCATCGGGGTGTCCACCTGCTGCATCAAGCCGTCCTTGAGGACGGCGATGCGGTCGCCCATGGTCATCGCCTCGATCTGGTCGTGCGTGACGTAGATGGTGGTGATGCCGAGGCGGCGGTGGAGCTTGATGAGTTCCGCGCGTGTCTGTACGCGCAGCTTGGCGTCGAGGTTGGACAGCGGCTCGTCCATCAGGAAGACCTTGGGCTCGCGTACGATCGCGCGGCCGAGAGCGACGCGCTGGCGTTCGCCGCCGGACAGCTCTTTCGGCCTGCGCTTGAGCAGGGTCATCAGCCCGAGCATCTGCGCGGCCTCGTGCACGCGCCGCTCGATCTCCGCCTTGCGCACCTTGCGCAGCTTGAGGCCGAACGCCATGTTGTCGTACACCGTCATGTGGGGGTAGAGCGCGTAGTTCTGAAACACCATCGCGATGTCGCGGTCCTTCGGCGACACATCGTTGACCAGGCGGTCGTCAATGAAGATCTCGCCCTCGGTCGCCTCTTCGAGACCCGCAATCATGCGCAAGGCGGTCGTCTTGCCGCACCCGGAGGGACCGACGAGGACGAGGAATTCCTTGTCATGGATGTCCAGGGTCAGCTCTTCGACCGCGACCACTTTGCCGAAATGCTTTGTGAGGTCCCGCAGTTTGACTGCCGCCATTAGTAGCACACCCTCCTGCGAAGTCGGGCGCTCCGACGCCTGTGGATTGCCAGCGGCATTATAGCACGCGCCTGTTCGCCTCGACAACCCTGGACGAGACGGATGGCGCGGCCCTGCCGCCGGGAAAGTGCTTCGACGCCGTGGAGGACAATTCCCCCATGGCGAGTGGACGGCGCAGGTTCTGCCGTTGCGATCCGTCCGGGTCTGATGGCTGGCGAGAGGCTCCGGGGGGAGTCTAATGAGCGTGGGGGGCAAGCCACAAGGCCTTGACGACGAGCGCCAATCCCAGGAGGGTGATGAAATAGGCGCTGGCTATGGACATGCGCCGCGCCCAATCGCCGCGCTCCAGCCAGCCGGAGGCAAATCCGGCGGCCCTAACGGTCAGGATCCCGATCGCCATCAGCACGAGCGCCAAGCCGAGGCTGAAACTCACTACCAGCGTGAGCCCTTTTGTGATCGCACCCAGCCCGATTGCTGCCGGGATCAGGAGCAGCGCCGCCGGGCAGGGCACGATTCCTCCAGATACCCCGAGTGCCACAAGGGGGCCGATGCCCACCCGGCGCCCTGCGGCTGCATCCGCGTGCGTGCCGGCATGAGTGCCGCTATGATCGTGATGATGATCGTCGGTATGCGATCCGTCGCCCGGGTTGTGCGAATGATGATGCGCGTGTGAATGGTCGGCGTGGCTGTGCCGATGTACGGGCGGGCCGTGTTTCGTGCGAACATAGATCATCCATGCCCCCACCGACACCACCAGCAGGCCGGAACCTATGGCGAGCCAGCGTTCGACCTGTTCCGGCACGAGGTAGGCCGCGGCAACCGCCCCGATTATCGCCAGGACGTACACGCTGAAGGTATGCGTCAGCGTCACCACACCGCCGAGGACTATGGCATCAACAGTACGCCCTCGAGAGCCTACGAGATACGCGGCCACGACGGTTTTGCCGTGGCCCGGTTCCAAGGCGTGGGCCGCCCCGAGACCAAATGCGGAAGCCAGCATCAGCATGTACTCCATAGCGCCTCCGTTCAATGAAAACCCGCGTGCCGTCACCCCCAGCGGCGCCACGCGCTAGCCTGAGTTGTTAGTACTGCGCTTGAGGTGCGTAGTGCGCGGCGCCACGGCCTGCTCCGGACCGCGGCCCAGCCGCGCCGAGGATGCGCCGCGCGTGCGCGCCCGAACGATGAGCGCTAGATGAACTGCTTGAGGGCGTCCTTCAGCTCCGCCAACGCCTGGTCGTATTTGCCGCGCTTCGCGGCATCGAGGAGGCAGGACTCCATGTGCTCCTCGAGGATAATGCGACCGACCTGTTTGAGCGCGGCCTGCACCGCGCCGATCTGGAGCAGAACGTCGGGACAACCCTTTTCCTCCTCCCACATGCGCTTGATCCCGCGCACGTGGCCTTCTGCCCGCGCGAGGCGGTTCGAGATGTCCTCGAATATCCGCTCGTGCGTGTGGGTCGCAGCGTGTGTCGCCGTCGGCATGGCATTCACCTCGCACTCGCATTCCTGACTGCTCATATCCCCTCCCCCTGGGGGGGATATATCACATTGGATTATACCATACTTCTCACACCTGTCAATCGCCCTTCCGCGAGGAAATGCTGCCCATGGCATCCATAGACTCCCCTCCCCCGGCAACGCGAAGGTACGAATCCGGCCGCTCTCGCGTGCCGCCCGATAGCCGCTACCATGCCTGCGGTACTCCCTCGCAGGGCCGACCCACCACGTGGGTGTCCCGTGCGTAGGCGCGCACGCATTCACGCCGGCGGCAGCCCTGCGGCGCGGCAGGTGCTCGCGTCCAGGCGTGGAACTCAACCGGCGGTCACATGCCGACAGCGAGAGAGGCATTCAGGTGCGGTTCGGGATAATAGGCGGGACCGGCTTGTATTCCCTCGGTGGCGAGGCCGAGGAGCGACAGATCGAGACGCGTTACGGCGCGGCGACGGTTGACGTCATCTCGCTCGCTGACCAGGAGGTTGCCTTTGTTCCTCGGCATGGGCGGGACCACGACATCCCGCCTCATCTCGTGAACTATCGCGCCAACATCGCCGCGCTGAACTCGCTCGGCGTCACCCGCATTCTGGCATCGGCCGCCGTGGGGTCGCTCAACACGGTGATGCAGCCCTCAGACTTCGCGCTCCCGGTGCAGTTCATTGACTTCACACGCACGCGAGGCAGCACGTTCTTCGACGGGTCGGCCCCGTTGCGTCATACTGATATGACCGAGCCCTATTGCCCCCGACTGCGCGCGGCGCTGCACAGGGCGGGCACGTTCCTCGGGGACGCGCTGCACCCCGCCGCTGTCTACGTCTGCACCGAAGGGCCGCGGTTCGAGACGCCGGCGGAGATCGAGATGTTCGCGCGTCTCGGCGGGGATATCGTCGGCATGACCGGCGTCCCCGAGGCGCCGCTGGCGCGCGAACTGGGCATCTGCTACGCGAGCCTCGCCGTCGTCACCAACTGGGCCGCCGGCGTGGAGCAGACTCCGCTTGATCACGAGGCAATCGCGTCGCAGATGAGCGAGCGCATGGACGCCGTTAGACGTGTGTTCACGAGCGTTATCGAGGCGTGGGAGGAACGGCCCTGCCCCAACTGCGCGGCCTCAACCTCGCGAAACGCATGAACCCCCGGACCCTGGCCTGGCTCGTGCTCAACCATGTGCCCGGGGCGGGCGCGGTCACGCTGCGGCGGTTGGTCTCGGGCGTTGGCTCACCTGAGGCGACGCTCCAGGCATCCGTGGAACAACTCGTCGCCATCGGTTCTCTCAGCCCGGCGCAAGCTCAAGAACTCAAACGGCTCGCTGCCGGAGTCGGGGACTTCGAGGACCTCGCGGCGGACCTCCAGCGGCGAGGCACACACCTCCTCACATTTGAGGACGAGTCGTATCCGTCGAATCTCCGCGCACTCCGCGACGCGCCTCCCCTGCTCTACGTACGCGGATCACTGCTCGCACGGGACCACACGGCGGTGGCGGTCATCGGCACGCGCACACCATCTGACGGGGGGATAGCCGCCACCACCGCCATCGCGCGGGGTCTAGCGGATCGTGACGTGACCATCGTCAGCGGCCTTGCGCGCGGCGTGGACGGAGCGGCGCATCGCGGGGCGCTCGAAGCGGGCCGCACCATTGCCGTCCTCGGCAGCGGGATTGACCGGGTGACACCGCAGCGTCATCACCGTCTGGCGCAGGAGATAACGCGCCGCGGCGCGCTGCTGTCGGAAATCCCGCCGGGCGCCCGCGCGAGCCGGGAAGCCCTGCTCGCGCGCAATCGGATTCAGGCGGGCCTGGCGAAGGCCGTCGTCGTGGCGCAGTGCAGGAGCCGCGGCGGCAGCTTCGCGACAGCCAGGCGCGCCCTGGCGGCCGCTCGCTCCGTACTCGCAGTGCGCTGGGACGAAACTGAGTTTGCTGATGGGCCGAAGCGATTGGGGGAGCTAGGCGCCCGTGTGGTCAGCGCCTCGGACGCGGTCGACCTCGCCGCGGAGGCTGCGTTCAAACCGCTGCCGCCGTCGCCGCAGCGAGAGATCGCGCTCGACGATCCTGCTCAACGCCCACTGGGCGAGTAAATGACCGCTCCGCGCCACACCCCTCCAAGTGTCGTCTCGGCCTGAGCGCGCACGGCGAGCACGTTGCGCTCGCCGAGGCGGACTTGGTGCGTGATGTCCACCTCGAATGGTTCCGCCCAGTTCTCGCCCTCGGCCATGCGGCGGTGGACGAGAGCGCCGTTGACGTAGAGCCATCCTTCCTCGTCGAGTGCGCCCAGGCGAAGGATGATGCGCCTGTTGCGGAACGCGTCGGGCACGGCGAAGCTGACTCTGACCCACGCGCGGCAGTTCTCGAGCGGTGCCGATACCTGCTCCCACCACTGAGAATCGGTGCTGATCATGCCCCACGCGGAGTCGTTGTAGTCAGCGCCGGCCCACGCCGACGATTCCAGTTCGTCCGCCTCCCTGCGAAAGCGCCACAGCTTGGGTAATTCGGCAATGACATCGTTGTTTCGGCGGAACTGCCGAGAGTACGGCAGGATCCAGCCGAGTTCGTTATCGTCGCGCGTGATCGCGCCGCGGGCTTCGGAACCAGAAACGAAATCCCCATTGACGCCGGAAAGCGTGTCGAGCAGGCGCAGCGTGCGGTCTCGCGCCGCGACCGCCGCCTCATAGTCCGCCCCGGCGACGGCGCGCTTCAGGTTGAGCCACGATTCGAGGTACGCCAAACCGAACGCCACCATGCGCACGCGCTCGCGGTAGGGCGAATTGCGGGCGCGCGGCCGTGCCTCACGCAGCGCGGCGCGGCAGTGCGACAGGATCTCGTCGGTGAATATCGCGGGGAACTCGCGGGTACCCCAGCCCGGGTGCGCTTCGGACCGTGCGAATGCCATTTCGAGCGCTTCATAATATCGTCTCATCGGAGCCGCCGCCGGGCCGAAGAACGCGTCGTAGAAGTCCGCCAGGAGGGCGTCCGGATCCTGGTCGGCATCCCACATCATCTCGGCGAGCACGTAGTGATTCGGCATGAGTGTCGCCCACGACTTGTGGCTTTCCCATGAGAACCCGCGCACGCCGACCCGCTTGTACCATGGCATGTCGCGGAGGTGTGCGCCGAAAAGAGGGGTCGGCAGCTCGGCTGAGCCGGGCATCGGGTCGTATTCGCGGACGTACACGTAGTCGGTCTGCCGCGCGTACTCCTCAATGATGCCGGCCATCTTGCGACGGGAGGCGCAGTGACGATCAGTTACGGAGTGCACCGTGCAGAACTGCTGGGCGGTGACGGAGACCAGGACGTTCGGGTGCAGCTTCACCGTCGTCGGCGGCAGTGTGTGATTGAAGTACGCGTAGAAGGCGACGCACTTCCCCGGATGCTTCTCCTGCACCCGCTCGGCAACGGCGTTGTAGAAACGCACGAGGCGGTCGGTAACAACCGGGTAATCGCTGAAACCCGGATCAGTCAGTCCGCTGTCGAGGGCGGTGCAATTCGCGCATTGGCAGAACTCCGCGTTATCCTCAGGGGAGAGCGAATAGCTGACCGCGTCCGGGTTGTCATCGAAGTAGCGGATCACCTCGCGCGCGACGATGTCTATGACCGCCGGGTTGGATGTGCACGGCTGAGTCGGCTTGCGCACGCCGTCAACCAGGGCGTAGTACTCGGGATGATCCCTGAGGTATGTGTCGGGCGGCAGTGGCCCGTGAACCAGGTTGTGACCCATCCCCACCTTGGCGCCGCCGGTGCGGTTCCGGCGGCACCACTCGGCGAAGCGCGCACGCGCGGCGGGCGTGTTCTCCGGGTCACTTGAACTCCAGGCGTACCACATGCTGCGCAGGTTGAAGTCCGGGCCTTCGATGCGGTCGCACGGACCAACGGTAATATCCGAGCGCTGAGGCACGACCTTGCCGATGTCGCCGGGCATGAACCAGCGACAACCGAGGTCGCGCAGAAGCGTGTACACGGCATGCGACACCGCCGCCTCATCCGCGCCGATGAGATAGAGGTCACCCGCGTGGGTGCGCATCAGGAAATACTCGGATTGAAGCTGAGGGACCGCGAACGGCATTTTCTCGAAAGACGCCGCCCGTCCCAGGACGATGCGGGTCGGCATTGTACTGCCGAGCGGGACCTCGGCGCCACTCATTCTGCTGAGATACGCGCGCAGCTCATCGGCGGCGGCGCGCTCGCCGGCTGTCGGCTCGCGAGGCAGCATCACGCTGCACACCGCGCGGCCGTCCTTTACCAACTGCACGCCGGTTCCGGCGCTCCCGGCGCCACCAGCCATCGTCGCGACGATCATCATTGTGACGATCCGTTTCATCATTCGGCCCGGCCACCAGTCAATCGAAGTGCCTCTCGCTGAGATAGCACCCACGGACGCGCGACGTGGGCGCGTCGCCGCGCAGGTGGTAGGCGATGAAGATGCGCCCGTCCGGCAATCGCACCCAGCCGGAATACCCGTAGTCCCCGGCCCGCCTGGAGGCGTCCTCCTCGATGCGCAGGATCCGCCCCCTGCCGGTCTCGTCTCCCAGCCAGGCACAGAAGGACCAGCTCCCACCCACGTCGCGATACGTCACCAGAATGCGCCCGTCGGGCAGGAGCCCGGCCACGGGCCGATGGCCGATCATGTCCGTGGGCTCGATCGGCGACCACGTTTGTCCCCGATCGCTCGAGCGCGAGAGAAACGTCGGGTATCCCTTGCCGGAGTTCTCACGCATGAAGCACAGCAACTCGCCGGATGGGAGTTGCATGATCGAGCCTTCGCAGAGGTTGTAGTCGGGATGCGACGCCACCACGGCCGGCTCGCCCCAGGTCGCACCCCTGTCCGTCGAGCGAAACACGCGTTGGATGAGCCGCTGACTGCTCTGGTCGTAGTGCTGAAGGCCGAGGAGAAGCGCGCCGTCATCCAGTTCCAGAATTCGGTCGGGCACGTAGCCTCGGCAGCCGGTGTTCTGCGGCTCCGGCCACGCGCGTCCCTCATCCTCGCTCCACCAGATCACGTTTTCCCACTTGCAGAGGCGCTCTTTGACCTGATCGCGGCGATCGCAGATCAGAGCGATCCTGCCGTCGGAGAGCTGGGCGAGGCGGGGGCAGTTCCAGGTCCAGCCGTGCTCTTGCTGCGACAGGCGGTGGTGCTCCCGCGGGGTGCTCCACGTCGCGCCTTCGTCGGCGCTTTCCGTGAGCATGATGCGCGTCCACGTCGGTACGTGGGCATCGCTCTCGCGATACACCAGAAGCAGCTTCCCCGACGCGGTCAGAACCACGTCGGGGAACGCTTGGTAGACAGCGGGGTCGTCGGCTATGCTGAACCTGGGCCCGGTATGATCACGCATGGCTGCCGCCGGGGCTACCGTCAGTCACCTGACCGGCGTCGCACGTCGCGATCAACCTGCCGGGCTTCCGCCCACTCAGGCCTTGCCGGCCGAGCCGAACAGCCGCATCTTCTCCGCGATGGCCTCGACCATGGCGTCGCGGGCGGGCGCGAGCAGCTTGCGGATATCGTACTTGCGGACATCGCCCTTGGCCTCGGCCTCGGCATGCTCCTTCTCGGTCTTGTGCACCTGCTCGGCGACCGCATCGAAGAAGGCGACGCGAATCTGCGTGTCTATGTTGATCTTGCGGATGCCAAGCTCGACGGCCTTGCGCACCGCGTCATCGGGGACGCCGGTGCCGCCGTGCATCACCAACGCCACGGGGGTCGCCGTGTTGATTTCCTTCAATCGGTCGTGGTCAATCTTCGGCGTGCCCTTGTACAGCCCGTGCGTCGTGCCGATGCCCACGGCGAGCAGATCAACTCCGGTGTCGTCAACGAACTTCCTGGCCTCGGCGGGATTCGTGAGGTGATCTTCATGCTCGCCCTTGATGACACCGAGGCGGCCGATCTCGCCTTCGACCGTGACGCCGATCGCGTGGGCGGCCGCGACGACCTTGCGTGTGACTTCGACGTTCTCCTCGTAGGAGCGCGGCGTCTTGCCGTCCTCCTGGAGCGAGCCGTCAATCATCACCGACGTCATGCCCAGGCGCAGGAACCTCATCACGAGATCGAACGAGCGCCCGTGGTCGAGGTGCAACGCGACGGGGACGGTGCAGCGGTCCGCCAGCGTGCGAACGACGGCGAACAGCTCCTCGGGTTCGGTGTACGCAAGGGTCGTCTGAGTGATCTGTATCAAGAACGGCGCGCGTTCCCGCTCCGCCGCGGCGAAAACGGCTTGCGCCGTCTCCATGTTCACGGCATTGAAAGCGCCGACCGCGTAGCCTCCGTCCTCAGCCTTGGCGATGATCTCTTTGCTTGGCAGCAGCATGCGTGCTTCCTCCTCGGGGGTAATGACGGCAATCGCAGCGCCTGACCTGCCGCGCTGCGCATCGCGCTCCTCAGATGGGCACAGCGGCTCCGCACCACACCTCGGATCGAGGTACGACGCCCCCGCCCGTGCCCGTCGGGCTTACGCATCAAGTACTTCGCGGTTGACGGCGGCTCTCCTCTCGCTAGAACTGAAAGAGCCGCCATTCCTTGCCAACACAAACTCAAACCATCTATAATTGCCCCGACGCGCAGGGCGAAGGTACCGATGACGGGGTTCGGGTGTTGGCGGACGGCTCCCCAACCCGGGAATCGTGCCCAAGAACCCCATCCCGGAAGAGCTTCGGGTGACGCGGCGGCGCCGGCGCCGCGAGCAGTTGAGGAGGGTCATTGAGCATCGCATCGAGAGCGGTCACGGGGACACCGGTGGCATGCGGGCTAATGCGAGTGCTGCTCGCGGTGGGGCCGGCCGTGGGCGGCATGGCGCAGCACGTCGCCAGCCTCGTGCGCGGGCTGGATCGTTCCCGCTTCGACGTGTCACTCGCGGGACCGTCCGAGGACCCGGCGGCACGAGTAGCCGCGGAGCACTCGTGCGCGGTGCATGCCCTGGGCTTCGCGGCGCCGCCCTGGCGCAGCGGGATTGCGGCGCTTCGCCTTGCCGGCCTTGTGCGCCGCGAACGAATCGATCTGGTGCACGCGCACGGCTACTCCGCCGCTACCGCGGCAGCGTTCGCGCGTCGAATGACCCCGGACGCCAAGCTCGTGTGCACACTGCACAGTTTCATGACTTCCACCACCGCGCGCCCCGTTGCCGGGTGGCGCGCTCGCTGGCTGCTGCGGCTCATCGCACGCCGCTCGCATCGCATCATCATGGTTTCCGATAGCTTGCGGTCCCAGGTTGCAGGTATCGCCGATGACGCGCCGCACAAGTTGCTGACAATCCCCAACGGGGTAGATCTCGCCGGCTTCCGAAGACCCGACGCGGCGTGGGCGCGTCGCGAGTTGGGGCTGTGCGCAACGGGCGTAGTGGTCGGGATGGTCGGCCGCCTTGCGGCCCAGAAGGGGCCGCTCGATTTCGTCCGGGCAGCCGCGCTCGTCGGCGCGACGTTTCCCGACGTGCAGTTCGTGCTCATCGGCGACGGCCCGCTGCGGGCCGACGTCGAGAAGCTCGCGCGAGAGTTGAAGTTCTCCGATCGCTTAGTGCTGGCCGGGCATCGCCCCGATGCCGGCGCCTTGGCCCAAGCCTTCGATGTGGCGGTGGTAGCGTCGGTGAGCGAAGGCTCATCTCTGACCGCGATGGAAGCCATGGCGTGGGGCAAGCCGGTCGCTGCCACGGCGGTCGGCGGGGTGCTCGAAGTCGTCCTGGACGGCGAGACCGGGATCCTCGTCCCGCCCGGCGATCCCCGCGTGCTGAGCGCAGCGGTCGCGTCCCTGCTCGCGGATCCGGAGCGCGCGGCGGCGCTCGGTCAGGCCGGGCGTCGGCGGGTCGAACGCGACTTTTCGCTGGCACGAATGATCGAACGCACCGAGGAAACATATGTGGATACGATATACCGTGACCTGGCCAACGGGTGACCGATGCGGTTGATCCTTACAGCTCTTGCACTCGCCGCCGCGCTGGCCGGACAGGCCAGCGCCCGCACCGTCTTTCGGGTCGAGCATAAGGTGATCCTCGTCGTCGCCGACACGGCGACGTGGGAGGACTACACCGGCCCGGCTGCGCCGTTCATCCGACGGTGGCTGCCGGAGTGCGCCGTGGGGCTGATGAACGGCCGGACGGCCGGGCTGGCGACTCCTCCCGCAGCGTATCTAACCCTCGGCGCAAGCAGTCGGATATCGGCGGAACTTGACCCGGATCTCGCGGAACTTGCTCTCAACTACAACGAGTCCTACGAAGGCAGCGATGCGCCCGCCGTCTTTCGTGCCCGCACCGGAGGCGTGCTTCCTCCGGGTGCTCTCGGGTATATCGCCTTGCCCCACGTCCAGCGCGAGAACGCGGAGGCGACGTACCCCTTACGGCTCGGCCTCATCGGCGAGTCGCTGCGGCGGGCCGGGTTGAAGACCGCCGCCATCGGCAACGCGGACCTCCCGTATCAGTATCGCCGCCATATCGCCACCATCGTCATGGACGAATCCGGCGTCGTCCCGGTGGGCGACATCGGCCGCAGCATGCACCTCCCTGACCCCGGACTCGAACCACCCCTCATGACGGACTACGCGGCGGTGACCGACGAACTGCACCGGGCGCTCAAACAAGCCGCGGTCATCGCCGTGGAGACGGGCGATTTGTCGCGGATCAACGCCCGCAGCCAGGTGATGACCCCGCAGCGCGTAGACGAGGAACGCCTGGCGGCCGTCGCTCGGATGGACACGTTCCTCGCTCATATCGTGGGGCTCATGCGAGGGCGCCCCTGGCGGCTCTACCTGGTGACGCCGTCGGCCGCATACGACCCCCGCGAACGGAGCGACCTGCTCCTGCCCATCATCGCGTGGGGCGACGGCATCTCGAGCGGCCTGCTCAGCAGCCCCTCGACGCGGCGCGCTGGCGTCGTGGCTAACGTAGATCTCGCGCCTGACGTGCTCCAGTTCCTCAGCGTCGCCATCCCGTCAGAAGCGATCGGGAGACCGATGTATGTCCGCCCCGCGCCTGGCGGCGACGCGCTCGGGTACGTCACGCGGCAGCACCAAGACCAGGCCCGCGTGGAGGCCAACCGCCCGTACGTGCTCAAGCGGATCAGCGGGATTGTGGTTGCGGTATTCACTGTGATCGCGGCGCTCCTGATACTGGGCGGGCCGATGCCCCGCGGCGTCATGGTGGGGCTGCGTGAGGCCGCGCTCTTCGTCATGGCTTTTCCACTCGGCGCGCTGGTGTTTCCGGGTCGTGTCGCGCTCACTCCCTTGATCGCGCTGCTGTGCGTCATCGCCGTCACGACTGTCGTGTACGCTGGCGCGCGCTCTCTTAGACGTTGGGCGCCGCCTTACGCGTGGGTTGCCGGTGTGTTCGCCGCGGTGTTGTGCGCGGACCTCGTTCTGCGACAGAATCTGGTGCAGGACTCACTCCTTAGTTACTCGGTGACGGTCGGCGCGCGCTACTATGGTTTGGGCAACGAGTTGGGCGGGGTTCTCCTTGCGGCGGTGCCGCTTGCGCTCGGGGGATGGCTCGGCGCGCGGCAGCCGGGCCGTGCGGTCCGTCTCGCCTCGGCGTTGCTCCTCGCGTGCGTCATCATAGCCATCGGGCATCCCGCGATGGGCGCCAACTTCGGCATTGCGGTGCCCGCCGCGCTCGGTTTCGGTCTGATGGCGCTCGGCCTTTACAGCCCTCAGCTCAAGGCTCGACACCTGCTCATAGCCGTCGTCGTGGCCTTGGCCGCCGGAGTCCTCGTGGGTGGCGCCAATTGGCTCATCGCCCCCGAGGGGCGCTCCCACATCGGCAGGGCGTTCGAGGCCGCCCGGCACGGCGGACTGACGCAGATGATCGCGATATTCTCGCGCAAGGTGGCGTTCAACTGGCTCCTCGCACGCCATACGATTGCCACCTGGGTGTTGGTCTCCGCGCTGGCCGTGATCGCCGGCTCCGCGATGGGGCGCAGCAGAGCGGTGTCTGAGGAGGCGCAGGCGGGGTCGCCGCTGGGCCTCGGGCTGATCTGCGCCGCCGTCGCGTCGGGGGTGTCGTTCTTCCTGAATGATTCGGGGGTACTGTCGGCGGCCTGGGGGCTGCTCCTGGTCGCGGCAGCGCTGACGTACATCGCGCTCGACTGGCGGCTGCGTCAGGGCGTGGCCACAGTGGGATAAAGCGGCAGGATGCGCACGGGCGAACGCCGAACTAGCGGCGGAGGGAGCGTACAGTGACAGGACAGGGGCATAAAGACTTCTCGGAGCAAGACGTGCAGCAGCGCTTCGAGACCATCGCCAAGGACATGGTCGAAACCGGCCTGTACGCCGAGGCCATCGAGGCGTACAAGGAGTTGATTCGCGACCATCCCGGCAGCCGCTGGGCTGCCAACGCCTATCTCTCCATCGCGCACTGCTATCATGCCCTCGGCCAAGAGGAAGAGGAGCTGAGCGCCCTTGAGGATATCATCGCGCAGTTCCCCGACCACGTCGTGGCGAAGCGGGCGCGGGGAGCGATAGAGGCGCTGCGCGGACGTCATTACGGCGAAGGGCCCGCGGGAGCGGATCTTCACGGCGCGGTGCGGCGCCTGACACGGCAAGTGGAACGGCTGCGTCAGGCGCAGCAGCGAAGAGCCTGGCTCGGCGCCGTCGTGTTCGTCGTGTTGCTCGTCGCAATCATCTGGCTTGCCGCGAGATCCTCGGGCGGTTACTCCTCTCGGGCCGCGGACGATCTCAGCAAGCGCGTCACCGCGCTCGAGTCGGCGGTGCAGGCGGTCTCCGGCGGGACGCCCGGCGGCGCATCACAAGGGGCGCCCGACGCTGCAAGCCCTGCCGCTACCGTGACACCGGTTGCGCCGCAGCCAACGACGCCACCCGCGCCGGCGACTAAGGCTCCTCCAACACCAAAGCCGCCCCCCGCCCCGGTGCGCCCACCCTCGACTAAGACATACACGGTCAAGGACGGCGAGTCTCTGTGGACCATCGCGCGTAGTCAGTTGGGCGACGGACGACGCGCGGAGGAGATCGCGGAGTTGAACGGCATCAAGGCGCCGTACAACATCAGGGTAGGCGACAAGCTCAAGCTGCCGACGCGGGAGTAGCTCGGGCCGCGTGCAGCGGAGCGGAAAGGTCACGGCCTCCGGCAAAGCCGGAGGCCGTTCGCTGTGGGCGGTCCGATGGACCGGGGTGCTATCCTGCGTTACTCATACCGGTCGCGAACCGGTGGTACTTCCTCGCTAGCGCTTCGCTTCGGCACGGCGCCAGAACTGTAGGAAACCGAGCGCCGGCTTCTTCACCTCGCGCTCATCCAATTGCTCCAATTCGCGCGCCGCATTCTCGTGCCCCAACTCGCGCGCGCGCTCCAAACACTCGCGCGCGGGCTGGATACGTCCCATCTCTATCAATGTCTTGCCGTACAGGAAGCGGTAGTCTGCGTTGTCGGGGTCGGACTTAAGCAGGACCCGGTAGTAGCTCAGAGCCTTCTCGTGCTCGCCGGACTGACGCAGCGAGTTCGCCTTCATGAGATAGGCGCTGATCGTCTGCGGGCTCAGAACTGATAGCTTCGTGACATCCACCACGGTGTCGCGCTGGAACCCGAAGTTGCCCGCGAACAGGCCGCGGAAATCGAGCGCGGCGACTTTCGGACGGAATTGATCCGTGAGCGCTTCCGCCTTGGTGGCGTACTTCTTCGGCTGCCCCACGACCGCCTCGGCGGGGACCTCTTCCGTCAGCGCAATGGCTTCGTCGTGATCCTCCGGCGCCTCGACTGCCGCCGACACGGCGACGGGCTCCGGCGATTCCGCCTCGAGGATCTCACCGACCGACTCCGCAACTCCGTCGGGTTGCAGATTCTCAGTCGCCGCAGCCATGGCGGGCTCTGTCGCCTCCTCCTCGACGTGATATCCGCCGAGGGCGGCGAGCGTGTCCTGCGGCTCCTCGGTTGCCGCGGCCACAAGCTCGACTCCGGCTTCGTCATGCGTCTCAGGGGCATTCTGATTGCCGTCAGCCGCAGCTACTGCGACAGCGGCGACCGGAGCAGGTTGCTCCATCGCGGGTGCCGAGGTCGTCGCAGACATGCCGTGGCACAGGGCGTCGGAGGCATTGGCGGCGCCGGCGCTGTCGCGGCGCGCTGCGAGTCCCACCGCGCCGAACGGCTCGACGGTCAGGTGCAGCACATAGAAGGCCCCGGTCTGCTGCTCTGGGTTGCCGGGCTTCAGAAGCGAGCGCGCCTGTATGCGATCCGCTCGCGCGGAATCAATCGGATCGTCTGCGTCGCGAACGAACACGCGGTATCCGGAATCAAGGATGGCCTTGACCTTTGTCGTGACCTCTTGCTCCCTAGCGTGCTGCTCGGGTCGCTGGGAGTGCAGGAGATCGAGGACGCCGTCGTCAACTGCGCCCCGCAGCATCGCTTCCACCGACAGGTCGCCGATCGCCTGGGAGACCACTCCCCAGCGGCGGATCATGCCCTCGGCCTCCGAGGTAGAAATCGTGATGAGGACCTTGGCGTCGTCAGCGGCTTCGCTGCTTTGCATCCATTGGCCGTTGAGATCTGTCACCGTGAACCTCCCACCTATCGCGCGCTAGTTGGAGCGCGCCAGACGCTCGAGCAGCTCGTCGGCCACTGCATCATACGCCTTGGCCGCCGGCGCGCTCGGATCGCTGAGCACGATCGGCGTCGCCCTCGCCTCGGTCTCGCTGACCGCGATGTTCTTGCCGATCACCGTGCGGAACATGAAATCGCCGTACTCGGCTTCGATCTTCTCCTTGAGCAGCGCGTACATGGCGTTGTCGAGCGCGGTGCCGCGATCGAAAAGAGTGACCAGGATGCCCAACGTCTTGACCCGCGGATCGAGCTGTTCGTACAGCGACGCTACGGTCTCGGCCAGGAGCGACATGCCCTGCAAGGAATAGAACTTCGCCTGTACCGGCACGACCATGTCCGTCGCCGCCATGAGCACGTTGACCGTGATCAGGTCGAGCGACGGCGAGCAGTCTATCATGACGTAATCGTATTTCTTGGTGAACACGCTCTTCGCGTGATCGAGGAGCTTGTTGCGCAGTCGCACCTCGCGTCCGACCTCGGCGACCAGCGTCTTGTTGCACATGTTCATGTTGGAACAAGACGGGACGAGTTCAAGGTTCGGGACTTTGCTCTCGACGATCAAGCGCTCGAGAGGGAACCGAGGATCCATCAGCAGCAGATGGGACTGCGCCTCGACTGCATCGGAATCAAAGCCCAACGCGAGGGTGGCATTGGCCTGCGGGTCCATGTCCATGCACAGCACGGAATGCCCCCGGTGGGCGAGAGCCGCGGCGAGGTTGACGCACGACGTCGTCTTCGCCACCCCGCCCTTCTCGTTGGCGAAGGCGATGACCCTCATGCCTCCGTAGCTATACCCGGCCTCGGCGAGCGAGTATCCCTCCATGCTCTACCTCCGCTGCGTGGCACACCAAAACGCCACGCGGCACGTGTGCGCCGTATCGGAACGGGATCTGAGCTGTGGGCGCCACCGCGCCCAGAGGGGCCAATCCGGCTCTCTTGCGGCCGGCCGCCCGGCGTCCGATAGGTCGTTCGGCATATTATTCCACATGGTAGGGCACCCTTCACATCGCGGACACCGTCTCTTCGGCTCGCTGGTCATACACCGGCACCAAAGGAACCGCGGGGCCAGCGGACGTTCCCCGGCCGCACCGTGCCGATCGGAAGGAACAGGCGTTCTGTCGCAGAATCTACGGTGCCCAAGACATCGGGCGATCCGGCTGCGCTGGTGGTGCCCTGCTTTCCTTGCCGCACCGGCTCACCAACTGAACGGCTGGACACCGTCGCGCCATGCGTCGTTCCGGGGCTGGTCGAGCACGTGCCGTTCAACATATTGCTCATCACGATTGACAGCCTGCGCGCCGACCACCTCGGCTGCTACGGCTACGGGCGGGACACTAGCCCCAACCTTGACGCCCTGGCAGGCCAAGGTACGCTCCTGACCCGCATGTTCGCGCCCGCCGTGCCCACCCAGCCGTCGTTCACCACCATCTACACGGGTCAGTACTCACTCACCCACGGCATCATCTCCCACGGCGGCACGGAGCAACTCGGCCCCGACCATCCCTTCGTGACTGAGGAGCTGCGCAAGGCCGGCCTCGTGACGTGCGCGGTGGATAACCTGTACTCGATGCGGCCGTGGTTCGCGCGGGGCTACGAGTTCTACATTGATCCCAGCCACCGCGCGAAGATGCGGTTGTCCGTGACATGCGAAGGCATCAACCGGCGCGCGATCCCGTGCCTGCGCGCCCACGCGGATGAGCCCTTCTTTCTCCTGGTGCACTACTGGGACACCCACACCCCATACGAGCCACCGGCGAGACTGCGACATCGCTACTACGACGGCGACCCCACGGGCGACGAGTACTCAACTCTCGAGCCCATGCGCACCGCGCCGCTCGGCGATATCTGGCGCGAGCAATGGCTGACCCCCCTGTCGCGCAAGCGCTGGCGCGGCCGGGAGATCCGCGACGCCGAGTACGTGGTCGCGCTCTACGATG
>CP070648.1:3556814-3584229 GCA_020354555.1 Armatimonadota bacterium
CCAAGTCAAAACGCTCCATGCCGCGAGGTCCTCCGCGGGCAATCGTCAGCTCTCGCGGCAATCGCACGCGCGGAATACGCCGCCCTTGCAGCGGCATCGCCGTCAACTCAACCGGCAACGCACGGTGCGCGGCCCAGAGGAGCGCTCGCACGGTAAAGGCCATGTGGTATTCGTAGGCATTGACGTTGGCCGGAGCATACGGTAATCTCGGAGTCAAGGACAGCAGGTCTCGATTGGGATAGCTGACCTGAACCACGCGCCCGCTACCGATGCGGCAGGTGTGCACCTGGCGGGCAAGTGGGGTTTCGCCGTCAGCGAACGCGATCTCCGGCGCGGCGTCCAGCCCCGTCGGTATCTGCGAGGTCGCATCCCGGTCAACGCCGGCGAGCAGCCAATCCGGTTGCTCGCCGACTAACAGGAGACCGGCGCCGTCGGCGACCTTGCGCAGTATGGCGTGTTGCTCCTGAGGCGCCAGCGCCGCGAGCGACGCGTTCGCCATGACGATCACGTCGTAGTCTCGCGCCAACAGCCGCGCGACCCGAGCGTGCCCTCGTTTGCCGCCGTACAGCCGGCTGCCACAGACAAACGCTGCGTCGTATTGCATCTCAACTCGTTGGCCAAGCTCCACCACCTCGCGCACGCGTGTGCTCGGTTCGTTGCCCGCGTCGCCAGCCCCGATTTGCACCAGGAACAGAGCTTTCACAGGCCCACCCGGCAGCGGCGCGGCCCAGTCCACGTGGGGAGTAGGGAAGTTGTCCGACAGCTGGTGATCCGCATCGACATCGAGCCTGAGGAAGTCCTCGTATGCCAATCCCTCGGAGGCGCTCTCGGCGCGAATCTGCCCGGCCAAGCGCGACCTATCCGCGGCCGACTCGGCAAGGATCGCCGCGGATAGCAGCGGCCACACGAAATCCGAAAGCTCGGCGGCGATCTCGTCCGCCTCCCGCATCGCACCGGCCCACTCGTCACCGGTCAGCCCGGGCCTTGCAGCCGTTCGTGCTTCAATCTTGCCGAGTCGGCGCGAGAGCGCGCGAAACGTGGCAACGTCTTCAGGCGCCCCGATTTCGCTCAGCGTCTTCTCCGTCTCGCGAGCGGCGCTGTCGATGCCCCGGGCGACCTGAGCCACGTACTCGGCCGCCATGTCGTCGCGGTGACCGAACAGGAGGTGGCCGAACGTCGGAGCGACCCACAGCTTGGTGTACCATTCCTGCGGCACCGGCGACCACAGCGAAACCTGCTCCTCGCTGTCCGCTATACGCCAGCGGCCGACCTGCACGCCCCAGATGTCGCCGTCTGCAGGTTCCTCCCTCAGATCAGTGAAGGGGATGCGAAGCTCCGCGGCCCAACTCTGGGCGCCAATCTCTGTGGCGCAGGTCCACTCACCGTCCCACAGCTCGCGCATATTCCAGCCGAAATCGTACTGTGTCCCTGCAGCATCGAATGCGATCTCGATGTCGGTGCCGCCTTCGCCATCATGGCCTGAGTCGACAAGCAGCATCACGCAGCCATCTTCATACACATCGGCGTCGCGGCGCCGAGGCCCGCGCGGCAGCAGTTCGGCACTCGGCTCATCGCATTGCACGGAGAAGTAGAGCGCCTCGTCATCGCGACAGAACCGAACGCGGGTCTGCACCGGCGCGAGGTCCGCGTACCCGCCGCCGCGAACCGCGAATCCGCCGGCAACTTCGGCGCCGGACCAGCACGAATCATCGAGGCGCCCATCCACCACCGGCGGCGCGTCGGTCGCGTGGCATACGTACCCGCGCGCGAGCGACCATAACTCACCCGCCTGCGCCGTGTGGCATGTGGTCGCGACACCAGCCGCCAGCATGATGGCACACCCGATCCGCACGGCATCTCGTCTTATCTTGCTGCACATCTCCTCACGCCTCGTGGTCACGCCGACTCGACGGCAAACGACAGGCGGCTGCTGCGTCGGCCTCCCCGGCCTGTTGATGTGGCGTCTTGCATTCCGTCGCAATACTCGAGACGCTTCCGTACTGCAGTTGCCAGACACGATGCCCCGGTACGACGCTTCGCCAGGAACGCAAGAACCCCATTAGCTTCGTCCTGTCAGATCCGTATTCCTTGCCCCCGCACGGCGAGCCGGCCGGCGGCTGGCCGTTGGGGGATGGCTGGGGCAGGCACGCCGGTTAATGCCGTCGAACCGACACTCCGTGTGGGGCGATACCCGCGGAGTGCAGGTTGCGCTCTCGCGGCCAGCGATCAGGAGAATTGCCATGCGCGCGCGAGACGTGATGAAGCGAGACGCCGTGACGATAGCAGCGGACGCGACGGTTGCGGACGCGGCGCGGCTGATGCACGAGAGCGGCCACGCCGGTCTCGGGGTAGTTGACCAAGACGGTCGAGCGCTGGGTATTGTGGATGATCGCACGCTGGTCCACCTATTGTTGCCCAAGTACGCGGAGGATATCGGCGACCTCGCGTTTCTCCCGGAGGACTTCGAGCCGTTCGAGACGCGCATCAAGGAGGTAGGGAGCATGAAGGTGCGCGATGTGGCGCGGCAGTCCGATATCTCCGTGACCGAGGATACGCCGGTTGTGGAAATTGCGGCGTTGATGGTGACCAAGAACGTTGCGACGGTCCCCGTCACGCGCGACGACCGCGTGGTGGGCATCGTCGGCCTTGAAGAGATCGTGGACGAAATCGTCCAGCCGCACTTTCGGCGAGGCGAGCGGGCCTGATGGTCGGGAGTAACCAAGCGATTCTAGCAGGCGGCATCTTTCTCGGCGCGTACGCACTCATCGCGACCGACCGCCTTCATCGCACAGTCGTGGCGCTCGCAGGCGCCGCCCTCGTCCTGCTGCTCCGCGTGGTTGACCAGAGCACTGCATTTGCCGCGGTGGACTGGAACACCGTGTTCCTGCTCCTCGGGATGATGGTCATCGTGGCGGTGACCCGGCGCACCGGCGTGTTCCAGTGGCTGGCGATAAAGTCCGCCAAGGCCGCTCGCGCAGAGCCCATGCGCATGATCCTCCTCTTCTCCGCCGTAACCGCGGTACTGTCGGCCTTCCTTGACAACGTGACGACGGTGTTGCTCATTGCGCCCGTCACGATTCTCATCGCCGAAGCGCTCTCCATCAGTCCCTTGCCTTTTCTCATCAGCGAGATCCTGGCCTCCAACATCGGCGGTACCGCCACTCTCGTCGGCGACCCGCCCAACATCATGATCGGCAGCGCCGCCGGGCTCGGCTTTCTCAGTTTCGTGCTCAATCTCGCGCCTGTCGCCGCTATCATCTTCATCGCCTATGCCGCTACCGTGCGCTACCTGTTCCGCAGCGGCATGACGGTGACCGAAGAGGCGCGCGCGCGTATCTACGAATTCGACGAGAGCAAGGCAATAACGGACTGGCCGCTGCTGCGGCGCTGCCTCTTCGTGCTCAGCCTGACCATCATCGGGTTCTTTCTCCATGAGGTCGTTCACCTGTTGCCCGCCACGGTCGCGCTCGCCGGCGCCGCGTTGCTGCTAGTCATGAGCGGCGCCGATCTCGAGGAAGTGCTCCACGACGTCGAGTGGCCCACGCTGCTCTTCTTCATCGGGCTCTTCATCATGGTGGCCGGGCTCATCGACACCGGCATTATCACCGCGATAACCCGCTGGCTGCTCGCCCTCGCCGAGCGCAGTATTGCCGTGACGGCTATCGTTCTACTCTGGGTCTCCGCAGGATTGTCAGGAGTCGTGGACAACATTCCCTTCGTGGCCACCGTCAACCCGATGCTGCTGGAGTTGGCCCCCGGGCTGGCGCCGCCCGGGGCTAATATCGCCGAGGTCGTGCGCGGCCCTCAGATGATGCCCCTGTGGTGGTCGCTCGCGCTCGGGGCTTGCCTCGGCGGGAATGCGACCCTTGTCGGTGCATCGGCAAACGTCGTCGTCGCCGGCATCGCCGAGCGCAACGGGCATCCCATCAAGTTCACCGAGTTCCTCAAGTACGGCATCCCGGTCGTGCTCGAATCCCTGGTCATCTCCACTGCATATGTCTATCTGCGTTATCTCTAGAATCTCCGGTGTCAGGAAAGACCGCGAGACTTCTGGGAATGAGGCCTCTGAGTGTGATCCCTCTGCCCAGAAGCCCTTGGGTAACACACCGACCCCATTCCCGTGGACCGATGCGCCTCGCCTGCGCCGCATCCCCGCGCGCAGGGGCCTGGGGCGCGAAAGGATGCTCGGCCAACCATGCGCAACATCGGCGTGATAGTTGAGTGGGTGCTTATCTTCCTCGCCATCTTCAGCCTGTGGCCATGGATTCTGGGCTATCGTGAACTCTGGTCGCAACTGCTCCTGCTCGCCGCCCTTGTGGCCATGGTCTGGGTGGCCGTTCGACGCATCAGCCGCATTCGACACGCGCGCTGACGGTGTCCTCGCCAGGCACTCCCCGCGCGGCAGCGCGTTTTCGGCAGAGCACGGATCCCGAGCCGCAGAACATCCCATATCACCCGACACTTGCCCCGCCCTCCGCTTGGCGCACGTGGCGCTAACCGAACCGGGGCAATTTCTAGCGCCGATGCTTGCTTGTGATGGCCTTCACAAAGTGCAGTTTTGCATCAGAAACAGACTGAATCACGCCTTATTTTGCCCCTTGACAGCGCCGCCTGCCAATGGGAGAATAACAGAACTGCGGGCGGGTCTCACGATTCTGTCCAGTGCGAACCGAAATTGTGTCAGGGGCTGGGATGGATACCTACGTCGAGCGTCATGCACCGTGCTTGGTCGCGTGTCCGGTTCATACCGATACCCGCCTGTACGTCGAGCGCGTCATGGAGGGACGATATGAGGATGCGCTCGACTTGCTCCTAGCGGCGAATCCCTTCACCTCGGTCTGCGGACGCATTTGTCACCATCCGTGCGAGGAGAGCTGTCGGCGCACTAAGGTTGATGCTCCCGTCGGGCTGCGTCAGCTCAAGCGCTTCGTCGTCGAGACCACGCGGGACTATCGCTCTCGCCGCCGCGCCCCTGCGAAACGAACTCGCAGTGAGCGCATTGCCGTCGTCGGCGCGGGCCCTGCCGGGCTGACGGCAGCCCACGACCTCGCCCGTGCCGGCTTCGGCGTCACCGTCTTCGAGGGCTCATCCGAGCCCGGCGGCATGCTGGGCACGACCATCCCCCGTTACCGCTTGCCATACGACGTGCTGCGTGAGGATATTGACGATATCCTCGCGCTCGGGGTCGAGCTGCGCGCCGCCTGCGCGGTAGGGCGCGACGTCGGGCTGGCCGAGCTACAGCGCGAATTCGCGGCCACGCTGATCGCAACCGGCCTCAGCGAGAGTCGAGCGCTCGGGGTGCCCGGGATTGACAGCCACGGGGTGTTGCTGGCACTGCCCCTGCTGCGCGCGGTATGCAGCGGGAATCCTCCGGCGCTCGGCGAGCGGGTTGTCGTTATCGGCGGCGGCAATGTGGCGATAGATGTGGCGCGCTGTGCGCGTCGCCTTGGCGCGACCCACGTCACCATGGCCTGCCTCGAGGCCCGGGGTGAAATGCCGGCTTGGGATTGGGAAATCGAGGAGGCGGTTGAGGAAGGCGTTGGACTCGCGCCGTCGTGGGGGCCGCAGAGCGTGGCGGCGGAGCAAGGAGCGGTGCGCGCGATTGAACTGCAGCGCTGCACGCGCGTGTTCGACGAGGACGGCCGGTTCAGCCCTGCCTTCGACGAGAGCGAGACGTCCGTGGTGGAGGCGGACACTATCGTGCTCGCGATCGGACAGCGCGCGGACTTGACCTGCCTCCAGGACTCGGGGGTGCGAATCGGGCGTGATGACCGGCTCGAGTATGATCCCGAGACGATGCTCACGTCCGAGCGCGGCGTCTTCGCCTGCGGCGAGGTCACTACTGGGCCGGGCGCGGCAGTCGAAGCCGTGGCTGACGGTCACCGTGCCGCGCGCGCGATTCAGCATTTCCTCGACACCGGGGAACTCCTGAAGCAGGCCCCCAAGGATGAATTGCCGTCCATCGGCGATCTGCCGGACGAGACGGTCGAACGGATCACCGCCCGAGAGCGAGTGCAGGTATCCCTGACTCCGGCGGCAGCACGAATTGCCGACTTCTCCGAGATCGAACGCGGCTTCACTGAAGCCGAGGCGCGCGCCGAGGCACAGCGATGCCTGGCGTGCACGACCGGCGCCTTCGTGGACGAGGAGCGCTGCGCCGCTTGCTTGACCTGCGTCCGCATATGTCCGTTCGGCGTGGCGGCGGTAACGAGCACGGCTGCGATGCCGGAGGAGAAGTGTCAGGCGTGCGGGCTGTGCGCCGCCGTCTGCCCGGCCGCGGCCATTGCCCTGAAGCGCTTTGGCGCCGAGCGCGTCAAGGACGATCTCGAGCGCGTGCTGTCGGAGGCGGCGGACAGATCGGCACCTGCACTCATCGTGTCCTTCTGCTGTCTGTTCGAAACCACCAGCCGCAGATTCCTCGACGAGACGCCGCAAGACGTCGCAGAGACCGGAGTCGCCCGCGTGCTGGTGCCGTGCGTAGGCCGATTGAGCGTGCCGGACATGCTGGCGCCATTCGAGCACGGCGCTGATGCGGTCTGTGTTATCGCGTGCGCCGACGGCGAGTGCTTGTACCCCACGGCGGAGGAGCGGCTGTCAACACGCGTGGATCAGGTCAAGCAGGTGCTCGACGAGATCGGTCTCGGCGGCGAGCGCATAGACCTATGGCGCACCAAGGAGTCGGCGGAGGTCTCATGGACTGCCTTCTGGCAAGTCTCCCGCCGCAAGCTTGCTCTCATTGAAGCCGAACAGCGAGGCGAAACCCGATGATCGTAGCGGAGAGAAAGCCGTTGGGCGTGATCAAGGAGTTCGTCGCGGATTTCCATAATGTTCTCGTCGTGGGGTGCGGCACCTGCGCGACCGTGTGCTTGGCCGGCGGTGAGACGGAGGTGAGAATCGTTGGCTGCGCGCTTCGTATCGCAGCGCGCAGCGAGGGGCGGCAGCAGCAGGTCCTCGAGGACTGCGTCACCCGCCAATGTGAGCCCGAGTTCGTCGAAGCAGTCATTGAGGGCGCCGCCCGGCAGGAGGTTGACGCGGTCGTCTCGCTGGCATGCGGCGTTGGGGTGAACTTCCTGGCGGAGCGACTCCGCGAGGTGCCGGTGTTTCCGGGCCTCGATACGAAGTTCTTCGGGGCGACGATGGAGCCCGGTGTGTGGGTGGAGATGTGTGCGGGATGCGGGAACTGCATCCTGCACCTCACCGGCGGAATCTGCCCCATCGCTCGCTGCTCCAAATCCATCCTCAACGGCCCGTGCGGGGGCAGCACCGACGGCAAGTGCGAGATAAGCCCGGACGTGGATTGCGGCTGGGCGCTGATCGTCGAGCGGATGAAGAACCTCGGCACGCTCGACCGACTGACGGAGATGACGCCACCGCGCGATTGGTCGAGTTCACCCCATGGCGGTCCGCGCCGCGTGGTGCGCGAGGAGCTACGGGAATTGGCGGCCCGCAAAGAGAACAGCGGGGTGGCACGGTGAAAAGCGGCAGCAATCTGGAGCACGTGCTGGCGGGCGGCCACTTCGCAGTTACCGCGGAGATCGGCCCGCCGATGGACTGCAACGGCGAGGTGGTGTTGGAGAAGGCACGCATACTCAACGGCTTCGCCGACGCCTTCAACATCACGGACTGTCAGACGGCGGTGGTGCGGATGTCGAGCATTGCCTCAGCCGTGCTCATCATGCGCGAGGGCCTGGAGCCGATCATGCAGATGACCTGCCGCGATCGTAATCGCATCGCGATCCAGGCCGATATTCTGGGGGCCGCTGCACTGGGGATCCGCAATTGTCTGTGCATAGCCGGAGACCACCAGTCCTTCGGCGCCGCGGGTAGGCTCAAGGGCCATCCGGGCGCGAAGAACGTTTACGACATTGACTCCATTCAGCTCGTGTCCATTCTCAAGGGACTGCGCGACGACGGCAGGCAGCAGGGAGGCGACGAGGTGGAGATGCGGCCGCCGCTCTTCATCGGTGCCGTATGGACGCCCATGGGGGATCCGATGGATTTCCGTCCGCTGCGGCTGGGGAAGAAGGCGCACGCGGGCGCGGATTTCATCCAGACCCAAGGGATCTACGACATCGAGCAGTTCCGACACCAGATGAGGACGGCGCGCGATATGGGGTTGCACGAGCAGGTCGCGATCCTCGCCGGCATCATCGTGCCCAGGAACCTCGGCATGCTCAAGTACATGGACAGTGCGGTGGCGGGCGTGAGCGTGCCACGCGAGTTGATGGAGCGGATGTCGGCCGCCCGCGACGCCGCGGGCGAGGACAAGGCGCAGGCGCGCAGGAACCAAGAGCAGGAGGGCATCAGAATCAGCGTCGAGCTTATCGAGCAGGCGCGAGAGACCGCAGGGGTGCGTGGCGTGCATATACAGGCGATCGAGTGGGAGCAGAAGGTGCCCGAGATCGTCGAGCAAGCGGGGTTGCTGCCGCGACCCGCAGTGGCGGACGCCTGACCCATCGGTTGCCTGTTTCCGCAGCGCCGAGTAGGTCGTGCAGACAATACGTGAACCGGAGGTTTGGCGATGGCAGAGGCGCGGAAGAAGATCCTG
This sequence comes from Armatimonadota bacterium, assembly GCA_020354555.1. NCBI lineage: Bacteria > Bacillati > Armatimonadota > Armatimonadota bacterium. Next base: position 3,565,363 of record CP070648.1, read on the forward strand.
GTAGTGGATGACGATCAGGACGACCTGCGGATGATCTCGATGATCTTGGAGCCCGAGGGCTACGAGGTCGTCACGGCGGAGAACGGGGTCGAAGCGCTGGCGAAGGTGGAGTCCGAGACCCCCGATCTCGTTCTGCTGGATGTGATGATGCCGGAACTCGACGGGTTCGCGGCGTGTGCCAAGCTGAAGTCATCGCCCGAGAGCCAGGGAATCCCGGTTGTACTCCTCACCGGCGTGGCGAAATACATCACGAAGAGCAAGTACCCGCTCGACGGCGTGTTGCGCGCGGACGCAGAGGAGTACCTCGAGAAGCCGCTCGACCCGGAGGAACTCCTTAGGGTTGTGGCCGCCCGCCTGAAGTAGGACCGGCGACGGCCGCCACTACCGCGCAGCCGACTGCACCGGTCGCCCATGCCGGCAAAGCCATGGTATCTACGCACAAGACGAACTGCTGGGAAGCGAAGGCCTGCGACCACGGACCGAGCACGCGGGAGCCGTGCCCCGCGGCCTTAGACGCGACCTCGACTGGCGTCAACGGCGGCTTCAACGCGGGTCGCATCTGCTGGACCGTGCCCGGGACCGGCTGTGATGGCGTGCCGCAGGGAGATTTCGTGGACAAGCAGGAGGTCTGCCTCAGCTGCGGCTTCTTCGTCCGCGTGCGCGAGGAGGAGGGTGCGGTGTTTCGGTTCGTGAAGCTGGCACAAGGCGTGCGCGACGTTGACGGCCTGCACGCGCGGATCGAGCAGGTCGAGTCGCTGATGGGCGTTCACGATCGGCTTCACGCGACATTCAATCTCGACGCCGTCATCGCGGAAACGACGCGGCAAGCGAGAACGTTGACGCAGGCACAGCGGAGCCTGGTGCTGCTGCTGCGGGGGAATCCGCCGCGCTTGCACGGCCAATTCAGACTCCGCGGGCGCGTGGTCAAAGTGGACATCCCCCTCGATGACACGAGTGCGGTCGGCTATGCCGCGCTGGCCAACAAGGTCGTCAATGTCAAGGACCCCTACAAGGACCGCGACCCGCAGGACCGGGCCCCGTTCAACCAGTCATTCGATCGCGCATGCGAGTGTCGCACGAATTCGCTGCTTGCGGTCCCGGTCCGCGATTCCGACAACCGCGTGCTGGGCGTGATAACGGCTGCCAACAGTGCCAAGGGCTATTTTTCCCACGACGACCAATGGTTCATAGAGCGCTATGCCGTCGAGGTCGGGCTCGCCATCGAGAAAGCGCGGCTGCTCGAGAGCGAGGTCGCCATGGGACGCATGGCCTCCATCAGCGAATCGCTGGCCGGGTTGTCGCACTTTCTCAAGGATGTCGCTCACGCGCTGATCGGCACCTCGTACATCATCCGGCGCGGCATCGAGCGCGACCGCATGGAGGATGTCAAAGCCGCGTGGGAGATCCTCGACCGCCACGTCAAGCGCCTCGCGGATCTGTGCAAGGACGTGCTGACGTATGACCCCGAGCGACCGGACGAGATGTGCCCAGGGGACCTCAGCGAAACGGTGGCCGATGCCGTGAGCCTGCTCCAGGGCGAGGCGCGCACACGCGCGATCCGCCTCGAAGCTCGCCTCCACCCGGGGCTCACTCAGTGCTGTCACAGCAAGCGGGGCATTTATCGGTGCATTGTCAACCTCGTAGTGAACGCATTCGACGCGTGCCCGCCGAGCGGGGGCCATGTCATGGTGACCGCGCAGTGCCGCGATGAACACGCCGTGGTCGCTGTATCCGACAACGGGCACGGCATGGATGCGGAAACCAGGGAACGGATGCTGGAGACGTTCAAGACCGGGGACAAGACACGCGGATCGGGTATCGGCCTGCCAACCGTCGCGGACATAGTGGAACGTCATGGCGGGCGCCTCGAGACCGATTCCGAGCCGGACCGAGGCTCCACTTTCACGATCGTTCTGCCACTGACGGGGGCGCGCGCGCCCAATCAGCTGCAGTCGCGCGGTCTCGCCGACGAGGGGCGGCGATCCGCGTAGGTTCCGCTCACGCTCGGACGCCCCACGTGGTGGGGTTGCCGTCTGTTCGTCCCCCCTTGCATCGTTTAGTACTGCTCCCACCGGGGTATCGCAAAGCCGAAGTTGTCGGGGGCGTCATGTCTGGACGTGCCTCTTGTCGGAGTAGGGGAGGATGCCCGTGCGCAACGGCTTGTGGCTCGGGGTGATCGTCGCGATGGCCGCGCTCGGAGTGGCTGCGGTCACCGCGGTGGCGGCGCCGCAGCGGGACTACACTCGCCTGCGGAGCGACATGGTCGAGAAGCAGCTCCGCGCGCGCGACATCACGGACAAAAACGTCCTGCGCGCGATGGGCAAGGTGCCGCGGCATGAGTTCGTTCCCGCGTCGCTGCGGAGCCAAGCGTACGCCGACCGTCCGCTGCCGATCGGCGAGGGGCAAACCATCTCCCAGCCCTACATCGTTGCCCTCATGACGCAAGTAGCGAAGGTCAAGCGTGGCGACAAGGTGCTGGAGATCGGCACGGGCTCCGGTTACCAGGCGGCGATTCTGGCGGAACTGACGCCGCACGTATATACGATAGAAATCGTACCGTCTCTCGCGAAGCGCGCGCAAGGAACGCTCAAGCGGCTCGACTACAAGACAGTCAAGGCGCGCATCGGTGACGGATACAAGGGATGGCGGGAACACGCGCCGTTTGACGCAATCGTCGTGACCTGCGCGCCCGATCACATCCCACAGCCGTTGGCGAACCAGTTGGCCGAGGGCGGGCGCATGGTGATACCGGTGGGCAAGCAGGATGCCCTGCGGGGGCAGCAATTGCTGCTCGTCGAGAAAATCGGGGGCAAGCTGAAGGTCACCTCCATCGCCCCCGTGCTGTTCGTGCCCATGGTGCGGGAAAAGGGCACGCAGTGAATCAGGTTGATCTGTTCATTATCGTCGTCCTCGGCTTCAACATCTACTACGGCGCGACCAGGGGGGCGCTGCGTGGGCTCGGGGATATGGCGGCCCTTTTCGCTGCCCTCGGGCTCGGTTCGTTGGTCTATTTCGCCCCGGCCGCCATCCTGGGGGCTGTCCTCGGCTGGGCGCCGGTACTCTGCGATCTGGCGGGCTTCATCATCTCTGCGGTCGCCATCGCAGTCGGCACCGGGTATTTGTTCGGCCACATCGCCGAGCGCCGCAAGCTTCCGCCGCTGGCTGACCACGTTGGCGGCGGCGCGGCGGGGACAGTAATCGGGGCGGTTCTGGCGAGTCTGCTCCTGTTGCTCTCGGGGACGATTACCGGGACCACGCGTCCCATTGACCGCTCGTGGCTGGCAAAGCCGCTCCTCCAGGTCGTCCCCGCCATGCATCTGGCAATGGACCGTGTGGGCCTGCCGATCCCGAAGCTCGTCTTGCTGCCGCCGCGTTACGAGCAGGAATTGGGCGGTATGCGCTACGGGCCGCAGTTCATGCGGCTCAACTTCGCGCGACTCGAGAACTCGACGTGCATCAAGTGTCGGGGGCGCCTGAGGTTCGTTGGCTACAAGCGCGTCTTCGGAAGCCGCCTGGCGCCCAAGCTCGTATGCCGCCGCTGCGCGCGCACCACCGACGGGTGTCAGAGCTTCGAGGGCATGCACGTAATCTACGACGAATGCCCGGTGCTGGTCGCACGTCGCGGCGTGAAGCTGAACTGCGGCGTGTGGCCGAATCCGGATGCGGTATATCCGCGAGGTCGCTGCCCCGTAGATGGCAATACGTTCACCGGAGTGACGACACCGAGTGCCAGCCTTGACGAAGAATCGCCGCTGGATATACTTGGCGATTATCCCGGCGGCCGCCGCCCTTTGGCGATTCAGCGCCGGCCGTAGCGACGGCGCACGCGCGGCGCAGCGCGCCTACGAGTGTCGGACGTCCGGCGTCGTGCTGACCGTCCCCGGCGAAGTCGAGCGAACCCTCGAGGACGATCAACGACCTCCCCGCCACCAACGTTTCATCATCCGTACCGCCACCGGACAGACGCTGCTCGTGTCGCACAACGTGGATCTTGCCCCACGGGTGCCGGTGCGGACTGGAGACCGAGTGACAGTGCGCGGCGAATATGAATGGAACAGTAAGGGCGGCCTGCTGCACAACACGCACTCGCGGCCGCGGGGCGGAGGACTAGGGTGGATTAGGCTGGAGCGAACAGGCCGGCTTTATCGCTGAGACCTGGCGGCCACGGCACCTAGAGCGATTTCCATCCGCTCAAGCGCAGCAGCAGCAGGTACACGCTTTCGCCGAGCACCCAGGCATACGCGGCCAAGGCAACCCACTTGAGATGCTCGTGACACCGGCGCAGCCACAGCGCCGCCTGCCACACGATGAGGCCCATGAGACCAGCTGAACCCATTTCTGGCACATATAGGTAACGGTCGTCGGCCTGCACCAGAATAAGCGCCGGCAGATAGAACGCGATTCGCCACAGCAGCAACAGCCCCGCTGCACGGAAGCACGGCCAAAGCAGGATCCCTTTGGCGGCTCCTCTCGCGAGGCCCAGCCAATCCATCCACAGCACGCTGCGCGTCTGGATGGCCTCGTACACCTTGGTCAGGGGCCGACTCAGGTAATAGGCATGGAAACGGAATCCGAGGCGCCGGAAGGGATGCCGCTGCGGCGGCTCGATGATCGTGCCAGCGAAGTAACGCATACCGATATAGCCGGCGCCGAGTGCCATGAAGACGGCTGCCGCGGCAAGCGGGAGCCGTCGCGTGCCCGGCTCGGCGGTAAGGGCCCACAGGACCACGACAAGCACCAGCGCTCCCCCCGGCTCCTTAGCACCAATGGCGAGCAGGAAGAACGCGACGCCCACGGCGACCAGTGCCCGCGACGAACGTCGCTGTGCAAGGATAAGCGCGAGCATCGAGGCCAGCGAGAATGCGCCGCACAGCACGTCCATGCGCGCTGCCACCCAGCACACAGGCTCCGCGTGCGTGGGCAAGAGGGCGTACAGCACGGCCGCCAACATCCCCGGGAGCCAGTTGCCCACCAGCAGTGCCACCAGCCAGCCGAGAAGCACCACATTGACCATATGGAGCGCGATGTTGATGGCATGGGCGGGATAGGGATTGGTGCCCCACAGGCAGTAGTCAACGGCATGTGAGAAGAGAGCGACAGGGCGATAGTACACGTACTCCGGACTGATGGCGTGCTGCCAGAAAGAAGGCCCGAAATAGCGGTATGCGCCGACCACTCCGTAAGGGCTCACTGCGTTGATGATTTGCCACTCGTCGTGCCCGGGGGTATCGCGGTAACCGGTAAAGATGACTGGCCAGTAGAAGACGCCGACGAGCATGATGCAAACGAGCGCCCAGACAGCGATGACGCGCTTCTGCCGCGCTGCGTCGAGGGACGCCCATGACTTAACCTTCAGCTCGTCTTCCCACATGTCGTCTGTTTTCGCCATGAGCTGCCAGGAATCATCTTGGCGAGTGACGGTGCGCATGACTTCGCTCAGGCGGAAGCGCGCTGAATCACTGCCCGCAATGCTCCCGTCACACGCATGCACCGGCGAGAGGGATCGAGGACAAGGCGGGCGGCGGTGCCTCGGGCTCGGGTGCGCCGATCAGCGGCGCCATAGGGGCCTTGGCCTTCGGCGTATCGTTTTTCGGGATAGCCTGACCGGGATGCTGGCCGCGACATCGAGCGCTCTGCGCGGGAGCGACCCATCAGGCTCATGGGCAGCGTGATCCACGGTGTCAAGCTGTGTCTGCCTAATGCAGCCCGCCAACCTGCGCGGCGTGCAGGAATGGGCGGCTGGCGTGCGGAATCCTACTCCCCGGTTGTCACACTCATGCTGGTGCGTCTCACTCGACGGCACTTCTTCACGGCCGCTCTGGCAACCGCGCTGTGCCTGGCCGCCCCCAACCTGGCGACGCCTGAGCCGCTGTGGATCTTGCACTGCGTCGCAGGGCTGGAGTCCGAGGCCGTCAACCTTATCGCCGAGGCTTTCGGCGAGGCGGGCGGGGGCGCCGCTCGAGTCACCGCAGACGAAGACGGCGAAGTGCGCGCCCGACTCCTCGCAGCCGCGGATGAACCGGCGCCGGACGTGCTCATCACCTACTCACAGCATCTGCCGTTCCTTGCCGACGGTGGGCGCATTGTCTCGCTTACAGAGGTACTCCCGGACGCGCCCTGGGACGACTATGTGTCGGGCGCCTTGGACAACGTCACCTATCGCGGCAAGCGCTGGGCGATCCCGATCGAAGGGAATCCCTACGGATTGTTCTGCAACCTCGCGCTGTTCCGCGACGCGGGCATACGGCGCCTTCCGACAACGTGGGATGAGACTCTGGCCGCAGCCGAGAGGCTCACGGCGGACACGGACGGCGACGGCCAAATCGACCGCTGGGGATACACGCAGTGTACGTTTCAGCTCCCGCTGCTGTTGTTCGCCTACGGCTGCGATTATCTCAGCCCGGACGGCACCGACGCCGGCTTCGACAACCAGGCGGGACTGGATGCACTGCGCCTGTACGTGCGCCTGCGGCGCCTCAGCCCGTCGGTCAACTTCGAGCGCAACGACATCGGCATGAAGGTCAGCGTGCTCGATAACCTCGCGCGGTACGCCCATCTCGACTACGCCGTGATCGGTCTGCCGCGGGGGACGATGAGAGCCAATACGTTTGGCGGCTCGTCCGGCGTGCTGTGTCTCGCCGTTGCCGACGGGCCGCGTGCCGACGATGCGCTCGCCTTCGTTCGCTTCTGGCTGCGCCCGGATATGTCTCTCCGGTGGTCCACGTCGAGCGACAACATTCCGCTGCGCCGCTCGATACTCGAGGGCCTCGCATATGAGCGCTATCTCATGGAGCGACCGCGAGTCCGGGCGCTCGTTGCGGAATTGCCCTACTGTCGCCCGCGTCCGTGCCGCAGGGCATACATAGAGATCCAAGACGCCCTGGCCAACGTCTCCCACGAGGCGCGCGCCCTGGACAACCCGACGGATGCCCAACTAAAAGCGATCCTCGAACGCGCCGCCGCGCGCGTGAGGAAGGCGCTCGCGGAGGAACGAGCCGGGTAGTCGTCAGGTCCGAGCAATCACATCGAGAAGGAGCAGCACGTGTTGAACAGGTCGAACCGGGTCTTCGTGGCGATGCTGGTCGCGGCGGCGCTCGCGGCGGGATGCGCCGCAGCGCCGGAGCGTTTCCACGCCGGACGTGTCGAGCAGATTGACGGCATCACGGTACTGCACGTCGAGGGCGGACCGTACGATATGGGGCTCCAGCAGGGCGTTCTCATGCGCCAGCAGATCAAGGGCCTGTGGCTCGACTACATCCGCGCAAGTGTGATGAATGGGCGCGGTTACACCCATGATTACATGCTGCAGTGCGCCAGGACGATGGAGAAGCACATACCTGCGGAGTACATCGAGGAAATGAAGGGCGTCGCCGAGGGGGCCGGAGTGGCGTACGAGGACATTCTCATCATGCACACTCACGCGGACACCGTGCATTACGGCCACGGCTGGGGCGCGCCCGAGGCCACGCCCGGCCAGTGCAGCAATTTCGCGGTCTGGGGCGAGGCGACGGCGGACGGCGCACTGCTCCACGGGCGCAATCTCGACTGGAGCACCAAGGGCGGGGCGCAGAAATACCCGGCCGTGATTGATTATCATCCATTTGAGGGCAACCGCTTCTGCCTCATGGCCTGGGCGGGCGCCGTCGGCAGCGTCACCGGCATGAACGAGAAGGGCATAACCTACGGTGAAATGACCTCGCCCTCGACTGACGAGACCCTCGACGGCTTGCCGCTGTTCCTCCAGTTCCGCCACATCCTTCAGTACGCGAACACGCTGGAGGAGGCGGTGGAAATGCAGCGCTCATTCAACCGCACCACCGGCTGGAATATGATGATAGGCGACGGCAAGATCCCGGACGCGCGCGCGCTCGAAGTCTCGGACAACCACGCCAGTGTCTTCGCGGCGGATGACCCCAAGGAATCAAGTCCGCCCGTCTCGGAGCCGCTCAAGAATGCCATCCGCCGCACCAACCATTACATTGACCAGGAACTCCAGCCGCTTCAGGCCGAACGCACGGGCGTTGACATCAAGAACCTCCCGCGCGAGTTGCTTGTCATGGGCCTGATGCAGCAGGACACGTGGCAGCGCTACGACGCCCTGGGGCGGTGGATCAAGGAGGACTACGGAAAGATCACGCCCGAGAAGGCGATCGAATACCTCGGTCGTGCCCCTGTCGGTGGCGATAGCGGCAATCTACATTCGGTCGTATTCCGTCCTGCGGGCAAGGAGATGTGGGTATCGGTCGCCGGACCCAATGGGCAGTCCGCCTGTCGTCGCCCCTATACGCACATCAGCTTTGCCGACGTCTGGAAATAACGGGCGCGTGGGGTTGTCCTGCCCGCCGGGGGGAGCTTTGGCGGCGAGCAGTGGGCTGGGGGGAGGCGGGCCGGCTTACGTATCCCGGTACATAGCCTCGACGAGATCGCGGTAGCGCTCGGCGACCACTTTGCGCTTGATCTTGAGGCTCGGCGTCACCTCGCCGTCGCCCATCGTGAACTCGCGATCGAGGATCGTGAAGCGGCGAATCTGCTCGTAGCGCGCGAACTCCGACAGCTTCTCACTGATGCGCGCCTCGATCCAGGCATACACCTCGCGGAGGCCGACAAGCTCCGCCCGGCAACTGAAGGTCAGCCCTTGCTGTCGCGCCCACGGCTCCAACTGCTCGAAATTGGGGACGACGAGCGCGCTGAGGAACTTCCGCTTATCCCCGTGAATCACGATCTGCGATATGAACGGGTCGGTCTTCAGGGCGTTCTCGATGAGCTGGGGCGCGACGTTCTTGCCGCCGGCCGTGACGATGATGTCCTTCTTGCGATCGGTGATACTGAGATATCCGTCTTCGTCAAGGACGCCGATGTCGCCGGTGCGGAGCCATCCATCAACGATGGCTTCGGCGGTCTCCTGCTCTTTGCCGAAATAGCCCTGCATGACATGGCGGCCGCGGGTGAGTATCTCGCCGTCCTCAGCGATCCTCACCTCCACGCCGGGGATCGGCGGGCCGACCGTTCCGTACTTGACGCGCTCGACGCGGTTGACACATATCGTGGGTGAACTCTCGGTCAGCCCGTAGCCCTCGCAGATCTTAACGCCGACTCCGCCAAAGAACTCGGCCAGTTCGCGCGACAGCGGCCCGCCGCCGGATACGAAGAACCGCAGCCGCCCGCCGAGGCGCGCGTGGATCTTACGATAGACCAGTCTATGCGCAAGAGCGTACTTAAGCCGGAACCAGAGCGACGGGGAACGTCCCTGTCGCATCGCCCGGATGCGTGCCTCGCCGAGCCGCAGCGCCCAGTCAAACACGGTGCGCGCGAAGCCTGTCAGCTCCGCGCGCGCGTCCATCACCCTCGCATACGTCTTCTCGTAAAACCTGGGCACCGCGATCATGATCGTCGGCCGCACCTCGAGCATATCGTCGGCCACGCTGTCCACACTCTGCGCGAATGCCAGCGGCACGCCCGAGACGAGCATGAAGTAGTGGTCGCAGGTGCGCGCGAAGACGTGGCTCAAGGGCAGGAAATCGAGGGCTAAATCGCGCTCGTCAATCGGCAGCACGGACAGGCTGGCCTGCGCGTTGGACAGGAAATTATCGTGGGTCAGCATGACGCCCTTGGGGTCGCCGGTTGTGCCCGAGGTGTAGATGATGCTGGCCAGATCGTCCGGATCGAGCCCCGCGACGCGCTCGTCGAGCGCCGCCGCGCCTCCCTCCTGCGCTCGCTTGGCGCCGCGTTCCATAACCTCCGCCCAGGACAGGACTGCCGGATCGGGTCGCGGCTCCGGGCACGCGATGCAGATGACGTGCTCGAGCAAGGGGAGATTCGCCTTTGCCCGGAGCACCTTCTGCAACTGCTCCGGGTTGGAGACGATGGCGATGCGTGACTGCGAGTCCGCCAGGATGTACTCGACTTGCTTCGGCGTCAGCGTCATGTATATCGGAACGTTGACAGCGCCGGCGGATATGATGGCGAGGTCGGCGATCACCCATTCCGGGCAGTTCTCGCAGAGCACGGCGACCTGCTGGCGCGGTTCGAGGCCGAGCGACATCAGGCCCAAGGCGAGGTCGCGCACGAGGCGGTCGTACTCGCGCCACGACATGCCGCGATAGGCGCCCTCGCGCTTGCACATCAGCGCGGTGCGGTCGCCGTATCGAGCCACCTGCCGGCGAAAGACAGCGGGGATGGTGGTGCGCTCTGCTTCCATCGCCAGGCCTCCTTGCGAGCGCGTCGGATTCATCGCGCAGACGGCCTCGTCATAGTCGTTCCGGGCGCAGCGCCGGCCGCGCCACGGATTGCGGCCGAGACCCGGTGTTCAACCTGCGGCGGGCGCTTCTTCGGGCGCCGCCTGCTGCCCCGGCAAGCGCGCGGCGATGACCTCCGCGATGTCACGCACCGCTACGTCGCCCGCCCCGGCATCCTTGACGCCGTCGTCGAGCATGGTCAAACAGAACGGACAGGCAACCGCGATCGCCTGCGCCCCGGTCTTCAGCGCCTCCGCCGTGCGATCGGCGTTGATGCGCCGACCGAGAGTCTCCTCCATCCACATCCGCCCGCCGCCGGCCCCGCAGCAGAAGCTGATGCGCCGGCTGCGAGGCAGTTCCACGACTTGCGCGCCCGCGCGCCGTAGCACGTCCCGCGGCGCCTCGTAGATCCCGTTGTATCGCCCGAGATAACATGAATCGTGGAACGCCACCGGCGCTTGCCCGTCGCGCTGCACCGGCAGCCGGCCCTGGGCCATTAACTCGCCCAACAACTCGCTGTGATGCACGACTTGGTAGGTGCCGCCCAAGGCCGGATACTCGTTCCGCAGCGTGTTGAGGCCGTGGGGACAGGCGGTGACGATCTTCTTCACCCCGTAGCCGTTCAGGATTTCGATGTTGGCGCGGGCGATTTCCTCGAACAGGTACTCATTGCCCAGGCGCCGCACGGAGTCTCCGCAGCACTGCTCCTCCGGCCCGAGAATGGCGAACGAAACGCCCGCCGCCTGCAAGCAGCGCACCAGCGCTCGGCTCGCCGGCCGGTTGCGGTCGTCGAACGCCCCCGCGCACCCGACCCAATACAGATACTCCGCGTCAGGCCGGTCGCTGAGCAGCGGAACGTCAAGCCCTTCCGCCCACTTCGCCCGCGTCGTCGCGGCCATGGCATAGGGATTGCCGTTGGTCTCCACATCCTTGAAGATGTTGGTGAGCTCCGCCGGAAACTCCGACTCCATCATGACCAGCGACCGACGCACGTCCACAATCTTCGGCACGTGCTCGATGAACACCGGGCACTGCTCCATGCATGCGCCGCACGTAGTGCACGCCCACAGGGCGTCCGGGGTAATCTGCTCGAACCCAATGAGCGGGGTATCGAGCTCCGCGTCCGCCGCGGCCGGAGACATGTCCCGCCACGACCGGCTTGCGAGCAACGGCTTCGCGTTGATCCTGAGGTTGTCCTTGGCGTCGTTGATGATGTGTTTCGGCGACAGCGGCTTGTCCGTCTTCCACGCCGGGCAGTTGTTGTCGCATCTTCCGCACTGCGTGCACGCATAGCCGTCAAAGAGCTGCTTCCACGTGAAGTCCGTCACCTTGCTCACGCCGAACGTTTCGCTGTTCTCGAAATCAAGGCGGGCGAGGTCGGTGACGAACCCGAAGCGGCGCAGGTAAACGTTGGGCAGCGCGGCCAGGATGTGCAGGTGCTTGGAGTAGGGGAGGTAGTTGAGGAAGAACAGCAGCACCACGGCGTGCAGCCACCAGAACCCCTCGTGCCAGACGAAGAGGCCCGTTTCCGGGCCACCCTGCACCCAGCCGCTGATAACCAGCGCCCCCGCCGTCCACGCGGAGGCCGGCGCCTCCTGCAGCGCGATCTCGATCCCTCTCCCGAAGAGCATGGCGAACATCAGAACAGCGATGAGGCCGATGATCACGAAGGCGTCGGTGCTCAGCGGGTCTATGTGCTTCGGGCGCAGCACCAGGCGGCGAAACATCGCAAACGCCAGTGCCAGCAGAACGATGATGGCCATGATGTCCTGGCTGGCGTGGAGGGCGAGAGCGGCCCGCGGTCCAAGCAGCTCAAAGCCCAAAGCGGGATAGACCCCCTCGGCGACGAACGCCAGGTTCCCAAGCATGAGGACGATGAAGCCCCAGAAGATCAGGAGGTGATGAACGCTTTGCCCGGCCGAGGCGACTCGGCGCTGGAGCAACCCATAGTAGACGAGATGTGCGACGCGGCGCGCCACATCGCCTCGGCGATCCTCGGGCCGCCCCAGGCGCATGGCCCGGTAGAGCCAGAAGCAGTTGTACGCGAAGACGACGACCGCGGCGATGAACAGCGCCGTGAAAACGACCGATTTCGCAACCACGTACATGACGCGCGCAACCCCGCTCGTGGCTAGTCGGCGCCGACGCCCGCCCGCTTGAGCTCCTCGGTCAGGGCGGGCACGACCTCAAACACGTCGCCGACTATGCCGTAGTCACACTTCGTGAATATGGGTGCTTCGGGATCCTTGTTGATCGCGACGATACACTGTGAGGAACTCATGCCGACCAGATGTTGGATCGCCCCGGAGATACCGCAGGCGATGTACAGGCGCGGCGAGACGGTCTTTCCCGTCTGCCCCACCTGGTTACCGTGAGGCATCCAGCCCGCGTCCACCGCTGCGCGCGACGCACCTACTGCCGCGTTGAGCAGCCCCGCCAATTCCCGCAGCATCGCGAAAGCGCTCGGATCGCCCAGGCCGCGGCCGCCGGAGACGATGACTTCCGCCTCTGCTACGTCGAGTTCCTCGCGCTCGGCCTTGATAAGCTCCACCAGCTCAACGACCGCCTCGGTCGGCGATGGTTCGGGCGCGACGCGGCTGATGACCTCTGCCGCGCGCGAGCTGTCGGGCTCGCCGGCGCTGAAAACGCGCGGCCGCGCGGTGACGATGCGCGGCTGTGTCTTAGTCTCGACGGCGGCAATCACCTTGCCCGCATACATCGGCCGCTTCTGCTCGAGCGCACCCGAGGCATCCGCGGTCAGGGAGATGCAGTTAGCGGCAAGACCCACGCCCAGGCGCGCCGCCAGCGCGGCCGCGAGGTCGCCGCCGTTGGCGCTCGCGGGCAGAAGGATCAGCGACGGCTCCAGTTCGCGCGCCAGCGCCTCAACTGTGGACAGCGGCCCCCGCTCCGCGCCGGGGATGCTGTAGACTTTATCCGCACCGTACGACCCGAGTACCGGCGCGTGCGCCCCTGCCTCGTCGAGCACGGCGACGGCCACGCTGCCGCCGGCTGCATCAGCGAGGCGCCGCGCCTCGCTGACCAACTCCAGGCTGACCGGGCGCATGCTGCCGCCGGTAATCTCCGCAACCACGAGTATCTCACCAGCCACTGTTCGCTCCTTGCGCGTTCTACATACCGACCGCACGGCTGGGGCCGCGCGCGGTGGGCCGGGACGGGGTCCTCATTCTGCGCAGCGTGACACGCCTGCTGCACGCTCCACGCCGAGGCGAGCTACAGGACCTTCGCCTCATCCCGCAGCGCCGCGACGACGCGCTGCACGGCCTCGCCGACCGGCGCTTCGATGACGGTTCCGCCGCCGCGCTCGGGCGGACGTTCGAACTTCACCACGCGTGTCGGCGAACCGGCCGCGCCCACCGCATCCGGGCTGACGCCGATGCCCGCTGCGTCCTGCGTCTGGACGTCCTTGCGCTTGGCCTTCATGATGTCAATGGCCTTCGGATAGCGCGGCTCGTTGAGTCCCTTCTCGGCGGTCAACACGGCCGGCAGAGGGCAGCGGACGACCGCCGTTCCCGCCTCCGTCTCGCGATGCGCGGTGACCTTGCCGTCGGCGATTTCCACCTTCACCACCGCGGATATGTGCGGCAACCCGAGCAGTTCCGCGAGCGCCGTTCCGACGTAGCCGCATGCATCGTCAACCGCCATCTTGCCGCACCAGATCAGGTCGTACTCCATCGCCCCGATTGCGGCAGCGAGGATCCGCGCGGCGGCGTGGGCATCCGAACCTTCGAAGGCCGCATCTGACAAGTGCAGGATGTTATCCGCGCCCATCGCCGCCGCCGTGCGCAGAGTCGTCACCACCCGCTCCGCGCCGATGCACACCGCCGTGACGCTGCCGCCCTCGCGCGCCTTGATTTGCAGCGCTTCCTCCAGCGCGTATTCATCATACGGGTTCATCACCCACGGAATGCCCTCGGTCTCGATTGCGGCGCCGTCCGCGCTCGGGATGATTTCCGCGGCAGTGTCGGGAACCTGCTTGATGCAGACGATGGTATTCATGGCTCCATTCCTCGCTGACTATGCGCTGAGGCGCTCGACCTCGCCCTCACGCGAAGCATCCTCGCTCGGAACGCGGCCCGCGCCCTCGGCGAGGGATATCATTTGAGGCCGTTTTTCGGGGCAGGCGAACTCGCCGAGAAGGCGAGCGCCGTAGAGGGGTACGACTCCGACGACCAATCGCTCGTCCGCCTCTGCGCGCACTTGCTGCGCGCCGGCGATCAGCCCCGTGCCGCAGCGCTGCGCGACGCGCGGTGCGAGGTCGCGCGCGACGTCGCCGGCCCCCATCAGCAGCACTTCGGGCTTGCGCGTTTCGACCGCCGCCACAACCGCCGCGGCCCACGCGCTCTGCTCGTACTCCGCCGGCGCATCCGCGATCAGCACTGTGTCGGCGCCGCAGCGGATCAACGCGTTCGCGGCGTCCTCCCCGGCTCCGAGCAGCAGCGCGTCGAGGCGAGCGCCGAAGGCATCGGCGATTTCCCGACCCAAACCCAGCGCGCCGTGCACGGCTTCGCCGGTCTCGCCGCCCGGTGCGTCCGCTATCACCATGACGCCGCGGTACTCCGCGCCGGCTTCCTCCTCCATGCTGATGCCGAACGCCGCCATCAGATCTTGGGCGCTGATGTCATCGCTCATCGAACCCTGCCTCGTCCGTTCAGGTTTGCGGCAGCTCGAGGACGCGCAGCCGCACGCCGGCGCCCGTCGCGCCGATGTCCTCCGCCGCCAGCCCGAGATCGCTCGCCGTCGGCCTCTCGATGGGCTTCTTCGCGGCCTTCATTACGGCCATGGCATTCGGCAACCGCGGGGA
The DNA here is from genome assembly GCA_020354555.1 of Armatimonadota bacterium. Lineage (NCBI taxonomy): Bacteria > Bacillati > Armatimonadota > Armatimonadota bacterium. The sequence goes on from CP070648.1 coordinate 3,580,420, forward strand.
GTTGCACCCGGGCTCGACCGCGAGCAGTGCCGGGAGCTGAAGCTCGGCCGCGCCGAGACTGCCTGCGCGCTCGATGTTCAGCTTACCGTCGCTTGCCTTGGCGCCGGTCACGCGCGTGACATGGGGCACGCCGAGCGCTTCGGCGACGCGCGGCCCGATCTGCCCGGCGTTGTGAATGATGGAACTTCCCCCGCACAGGATGAGGTCGAAATCGCCGGCATGCCTAATCGCAGCAGCGACCGTCTTCGCGTCGGCCAGAGCGTCGCCGCCCTGCGCCTGCTCGTCGTCAATCAGGTGCGCGCGATCAACGCCCATCGCGAGAATGCGACGCAAGGGATCGAGAGCATCGTCCCCGCCTACCGTGAAGGCAACGAGTTCGTCGCCGTCTTGGCGCAGCGCGAGAGCTAACTCGACTGCGTTCTCGTCGGCAGGATTGGGGACGCGTTTGCCCTGTTCAACCAACTCGGACTGGCTCTTGCTGACGTAGGCCTTCTCCAGGTCCGGCACTGGCTTGACGCAGATTGCGATGCGCATACCCGTTGCTCCGGCATTGATTTCGCATGCCGAGGGAGAGCACACCCCCAGCGCTTTTGGTTGTCCGTCGGGCGCAGGGGATCAGTATCGCCCCTTGCGCGTGAGATCGCCCGCGACGACCATCCGCTGCACCTCGTTGGTGCCCTCGAAGATGCGGTTGATGCGAGCGTCGCGGTAGTACATCTCGATGGGGTACTCCTGCATATAGCCGATGCCGCCGTGGATTTGCACCGCCTTGTCCACGATACGATCGAGGGCCTCGGAGCAGAACATCTTGACGATCGCCGATTCGCGGCTGACTTTCAGCCCCTGGTCGCACATCCAGGCGCCGCGGTACACCATGCTTTCCATCGCGAAGGTCTCGGCCGCCATTTCCGCCAACATCCACTGGATCGCTTGCTTGCGGATGATCGGCTCACCGAACTGGACGCGCTGGCTCGCGTGCTGGATGCTGAGGTCAATGAGTTCTTTCCCGGCTCCGACGCAGGCGGCGCCGAGGCTGAGGCGGCCGACATCGAGGGTCTTCATCGCGGTGAGGAAGCCCATCCCTACTTTGCCGATGACGTTTTCCTTCGGCACCCGCATGTCCTTGAAGAAAAGCTCGCACGTACCCGAGCCGCGGATCCCCATCTTCTTCTCCCGTGGGCCGCGGGAAAAGCCCGGCATGTCGCTCTCGACGATGAAGGCGGTGACGCCGCCGCGCACACCCAGCGACTTGTCGGTAACCGCAAACACGCTGATGACGTCCGCGATATCGCCGTTGGTGATATAGATCTTGGAGCCGTTGATGACGTAATCGTCGCCATCAGGGACGGCGGTAGTCGCGATCGCCGCCGCATCGGACCCGGCGCCTGGCTCCGTAAGGGCGAAGGCAGCGATCTTCTCCCCAGAGCACAATGCGGGCAGGTACTTGCCCTTCTGTTCCTCGGTGCCATCGAGGTAGAGCGCCATGACGCCAATGGAGGTATGAGCCGCCAGCAGCACGGCCACTGAGGCGGACCCGCGCCCCATCTCGTCGAGCACGACGCAATAGCCGATCTCCCCGGCGCCGACGCCGCCGTACTCTTCCGCGAACGGGATGCCAAAGAAGCCTTGCTCGCGCATCTTGGCCATCAGGTCCTCGGGGATGCGCTCTTCCTCGTCAATCTGGCGGGCGAGCGGCTTGACCTCGTTGTTGACGAAGTCCCGCGTCATGTCCCGCAGCATCTCGTGCTCTTCAGCAAACGTGAAATCCATGTCTGCCTCCTATAGAGTGTCGGCTATCACACGCGCGGCGCTGTGCACCGCTCCGGAGCCCCGACGCGTCGGGGCCGCCGAAGCTCTTGCGGAATCGGGCTCGCCAACGTGATTCTCCGGTCCGCCGCCCGTGCGGCGATACGCGAACCCCGTTGGGCGCAAGCCGCTTCTGGAGTGCGCCGCGCTCGCACTCACTCGTCGGTGAACTTCGGCTGGCGCTTCTCGAGGAACGCGCTCACACCCTCGCGCATATCCTTGGTCTCGCAGATATCGCCGAACAAACGATTCTCCAGAGCGAGCCCGTCGTCCACACTCATCGCGATGCCGTCGCGTATCGCCTGCATTGACCTGCTGATCGCCTGCTTGCTCTTGGCGGCGATGCGCTGGGCGAGGCCTTTGGCCTGCTTCATGACCTCGGCCTCCGGCACCACGCGATTGACCAGGCCGACCGCCTTCGCCTCGGCGGCGGTTATCGGCTCGCCGCTCAGGATCACCTCGTACGCCTTGCCCGTGCCCGCCAAGCGGGGGAACCGCTGCGTGCCGCCGAAGCCCGGGATGATGCCGAGGTTGATCTCCGGCTGGCCGATCTTGGCGCGATCGCTGGCGATGCGCATGTGACACGCCATGGCAAGCTCGGTGCCTCCGCCCAGGCACATACCGTTAATCGCCGCGATCACCGGAATGTCCATCAACTCGATCTCGCGGAAGAACTTCTGTCCCCGGCCCGCAAGCTCCGCGCCGTGCTTCGGGTCCTTGATCTCGGAGATCTCCTTGATGTCGGCCCCCGCGATGAAGAACATCCCGGCGCCGGTGATGATCACCGCCTTGACACTCGCGTCGCCCTTGATCTCGTTGAACGCGCCCATCATGTCTTGGATGACCGGCGTGGACAGCGAGTTGACGGGCGGGTGGTTGACTACCACCGTCGCGATGCCGTCCTCGATGCTCAAGTTCACATGCTGATACTCGGCCATGATATCTCCTCCCTGCGCCTGTTTTCCCAGCCCGTCGTCACTGACACTGCAATCAGCTCGCCGACAGCTGCGCCTAGTACGTGAAGAACCCGCGGCCGGCCTTCTGGCCCAGGTGCCCCGCCGCCCTCATGCGCTTCAACATCGGCGCCGGCCAGAAGCGCTCGCCGAGTTCCTTGCTGTAGCGCTCCAGACCCTCGAGCACGACGTCGAGGCCGATGGTGTCCGCGTACTTCAGAATGCCGCCCTTGTCCTGCGGGAAGCCGATGCCGGCGAGCATGGCGATGTCCATATCGCTGGCGCTGCTGACCTGCTCCTGCAAGCAGATGACCGCCTCGTTGATCATGGGGTAGACAAGGCGCTCGACCGAGAACTCGGTGCCGGAGACCCCGGTTTCCTTCTGCACCTCGGCAATCATGCTCTGCACCGCCTCGTCGACGCCGGCGCTGCCCTCCTCGGCGTAGCTGTAGAACCCGGCCTTGCTCTTGAGGCCGTAGCGGTCGGCGGCGACGATCTTCTCCCACAATCTCGCCGGCGCCATGCGCGGGCCGTAGAAGTCGTACAGTGTGCGGCCGACGCTCGCGCACACATCCAGCCCCAGCGTGTCGCACAGCACGAACGGGCCCATCGGGAAGCCCCAGTCCCGCATCGCCGCGTCTATGTCCGGCGCCGTCGCCGCGCCCTCCTGGAGCGCCATCACCGCCTCGTTGAGGTAGGGGAGGAGCAGCCGGTTGACGAGGAACCCGCCGCATTCCTGCACCCGCACCGCTATCTTGCGCAGGCTCTCGGCAAACGCCGCCGTGTCGTCAACCGTCTCGTCCGAGGTCTCGAGGCCCGGAATTACCTCCACCAGCTTCATGACGTGGGCGGGGTAGAAGAAGTGCATGCCCACGACCTTCTCCGCGCGCGTAGTGACGGACGCGATTTCGGAGATGGACAGCGCGGAGGTGTTGCTGGCGAGGATGCACGTCTCCGGCGTCGCCTCCTCGAGCTCCTTGAAGATCTTCTTCTTCAGGTCCATCTTCTCGGGGACCGCCTCGATGACGATGTCAACATCCCCAAACCCGTC
>CP070648.1:3584329-3590854 GCA_020354555.1 Armatimonadota bacterium
AGAAGTATCCGAAGTTGGCAGTGATCTCTAACTGTGGCTACCCCGAGCAGACGCATTTCCAGGTGCTCAGTCTGCTTTTCGCGCGACTCGCGCGCAACATGCATTCCGAAGTCATAGCGGAAATCTATCGCGCAGCCGGACCGCTGTTCGAGATTAAGATGCCGATTGTCGAGCCGCTTCTCGGGGAATACAAGCAGTTGCTCAGACGCGCCGGGCGCGAAGTCGTCGAACACGGCAGGCTCTCGGACGCTACCCGGGTCGAGCTGGACAAGCCTCTCGTCCCCGCGGACGTCTATCGCGAGCAGAGCAATCAGGGCTGGGATCGCGCGCTGGCGAGGATCGGAGGGGCGTGACGGCCCGGGCGCGGCGCAAAGGCCGGAGGTCGACTCGTTGCCGCGGTGAACAGTCCCGGACTGCGCTGCGAATCGGGCGCGGGCTGCAATCCGCGCACCCGGCGCCGCGACGGCCTGGAGCGCCGCGGTCTGAGCACGTCCATCGGAGGGCATCCTATGCAGGCCTGGCTTTCGAGCTCGCTGGTTCGGCATTACCCCGCGTCGCGCGCGAAGAGACGGCAGACGCTGACTCTGCACGCGGCGCGCGGCGAGAGTCTGTCATTCCAGGCGGCGTTCCGCACGGAAGGCAGTCCGGCGAAAGTGTCCGCCTCGGCGACGTGCCGCGATGGTTTTCTGTTGCGCGTCCGCCGTGTGGGATACGTGCCGGTGCTGCATTTCTCCACGGCCACGCCCGCGCCGGAGTTGGAGGGCATAGGACACCTGCCCGGCCTCGCGCCGGATCCCTTGTTCCCCGAGGCTGAAGCCCACGCCGGCAGCTACGAGACGAACGCGTTTTGGGTCAACGTGGACGTTCCATCTCATGCACCGCCCGGGCGGTATCCGGTCACGGTGGCTCTGTCGCCGGAAGGCGGCGAAGCCGTGGCTCTGATCGCAGTCGTGGTGGTTCATCGGGGGACTGTGCACCCACGCCGTGATTTCCCGGTGACCCAATGGTTCTACGCCGACGCTCTGTGCGATTGGTACCGAACCGAGTTGTGGGAGGAATCATTCTGGCCCATCCTCGACGCCTACGTCGAGGACATCGCGGCCCACGGCCAGGACACGATCCTCGTGCCGGTGTTCACCCCGCCGACGGACGGCGTGAAGAAACCCACGCAATTGCTCGGCGTGCGCCGCGACGGCGGGCGATACGTCTTTGACTGGACTCTCGTGGAACGCTGGGTGGACTGCGCTCGTGAGCACGGCGTCTCGCACTTCGAATGGAATCACCTCTTCACGCAGTGGGGCGCGGCGCGCGCCATCCGGATCTACGAAGGCCACGGAGAGGAAGGCGCGCTCCTGTGGCCGGCCGAAACCGCGAACACGTCAGCGACCTACCGCGAGTTCCTCTCGCAATACCTGCCGGAACTGCATCGCTTCCTGGCCGAGCGCGATCTGCTGGACGTGAGCTTCTTCCACGTGTCCGACGAGCCGCACGGCGAGGAAGCCCGCGCCAACTACCGCGGGTGCCGCGAAATGCTGCGCGAGCTTGCGCCGTGGATGCGGGTGATGGACGCGCTGTCGGAGATCGAGTTCGCGCGCGAGAAGCTCGTTGACGTGCCCATCCCGAGCATCAGCGTGGCGCCGCAGTTCGCGGAAGGGGGCTTTCCCGCGTGGGCGTACTTCTGCTGCGGGCCGCGCGGGGCATACCTGAACCGCCTGCTCGACACGCCTCTATCGAAGATAAGCATGGCCGGATGGCTGTTCTATCGGAACCGCGCGCGCGGCTTCCTCCACTGGGGCTACAACTACTGGTACAAGTCACAGACCACGGAGTTGATTGATCCGTATCGGATCAATGACGCGCTCAACTGGCCCGGGTGGCCGCCGGGTGACCCGTTCATCGTCTATCCCGGGGATTCCGGCCCGGTTGATTCCATCCGCTGGGAGGTGTTCGCGGAGAGCTTGCGGGATTACGCCCTGCTCCAGAGCGCTGGCGTCGAGCCGGAGGATCCCATGCTGTCGGAGATCAGGGACTACGCCGACTTCCCGAAAGACGAGCCGTGGATTCGCACGCGGCGGCGGGAATTGCTGAAGAGACTTGATCGCTAGCCGGATGGTCGGGGCGGCGTGATGCTGCGCACGCGGGCTCCCTTCGACTGTGCTGAGGGCAGGCGAAGACCGGGCGAAAGGGCGCGATGGTTAAAGGCTCGGCGCCCAGGTAGACGGCGGGGCGTCCGCCATCACGGCGGCGCGACCGTCTCGGTTGCGACGCTGCGGCAAGCGCGAAGGTTCACGCGCCTCCGGCGTGCTTCCCGTACCATATGACTATGGCGGGACGTCCGCCCACGGGATCGCGGCCGGAGCACGTGATCGCCACCTGCAAAGGAATCCCGGTCACGCCCACGGCGGACCGTATTCGAACATCGCCTCGTCGATGGACGGCCTCTTCCCACCCGTCGAGACGTACAAAGCCATAGCCGCAACGTTAGACTCGCTCGTCACCACGAACATCTTCGCGCAGCCGCGTTCTTCGCAAATTCGCTTGAGGTGCTCGACCAGCGCTTTCCCGATGCCTCGCCTGCGGTGAGCTTCGGCTACCTCAATCTCGTAGAAGAGCATCATCGGCTTTGGTCCGTCCACTCGCGGCAGCTCATAGGCGAGGGCAAACCCGACAGGCTGCTGGTCCAGGTGGGCAGCGATCAAGTAGTTCCGCTCTTCCGCGAGAAACGCAGCCATATGGCCCATTTCCACTTCGCGAGACTTGAACATCTTGACGATGTCGCACGCCGTCTTCTCGTCGCCGCTCATGAGCCTGCACATCTCCACAGTGCCACCCATCACCCCACACTTCCTAGTCCACATGAGGCAGATCCCTCTGCTCCGGGATGTCTACTCAGAACGCCAGCGGCTCGGCCCGTCATCGCGAGTCCGGCTACCGCCTCAGTCCAGCTATCAGGTCGCCTTTGACTCTTCGGAATACATCCGCAATGCGGCTGTTGTGGCGTTCCATCTCCGGAGTCAAAGGACCCTTGGTCGTTCGAGGAGACAGCGCCTCGATATCGTCCGCTGCGATGATCTCTGCCTGAGATACGAGGTTCGCCGCCGCCGCGAGGTACGCCAGAGCGCGTGCTGATGCATAACCGGGCGCGGCCGGCTCCGCAAGCATGTCGGCCGCAGCGCTCAAGAACTCGGCGGACACCGGCTGCTGTGCCTGCGCCGCAGACTTCACAGCGCTGGCGAGCATAGTCCGGCCATCATCGGAAGCGGCAGCGAATGCGGCTTCCACCACGCCTTGGTCAGTTATGCCGAAGCTCGTGACCAGCTCCCGCGCCAGTTCCGTCATTCCCGGGTGATCGCGGAGAGCAGTCGTCAGAATCACTAACGCCTGGTCCGGAGCAATTCGCGACCTGAGGAGTGCCAGTCGCTCCGCGACCACCGGGTTACCCGCCTCCAGGCGTGCGGCCTCAGCGATGGCAGGCTCATCACCCGTCCCAAAGACTCTCTCGCCGACGCGCACGATTTCACGAACGAGGTCCGCGTAGCCGCCTGACTCGATCTCGCGCCAGACGTTCGTCCGGAAGAGAAGTTCGATCAGCCGAGGCTGCAAGTTGTTCCGCTCAACGTACGCAGCCGTCGCGGCCGTATCCGGTCCGCTTTCCGCGCCGCGACCCGCATCAACGTACATGCGCCTTGCGTAGTCATGAGCGTCCCCTCCAATCGCGAGTGCGGCCTCCGCTTGCCGCGCACGCGGATTGTTGCGCAGGAGCAGTATCTTGAGCCCGGTATCACCCGGAAGCCGAGCGAGTGCGGTGATGTCCGCCTCGACATCGGCGCCTGTTGCGTCCGAGTTCGGCCGACGCACGGGTCTCACCTCGTGTTCCGTCACTTGCCACTTCGGCTCACACTCGCGAGCCCATTTTGCGCACCAATACCAGACCTGCTTGTCGCAGTCGGCGCTGGCCGTCCACCAGGCCGCGAAGTCTCCTGCCGTGGCAAACAGCATCCCGGTCAGCGAATACAGGGAGGTGCGCGCGATCTGGCCCATTGTCGGCCTTGTCCAGGACCGACGAACAGGGCCGAACTGAGTCATATCGCAAAGTAGCGCCGCGACTGAAGGAGAGCCGTCATCAATCAGCGCGCCGAGCTGCGCTATCGCGCGCGGGTCAGGGATGCCCCCGGCGACCTGGCAGGCCAACCCACGGACGAGCGGGTCAGGGCTGTTCATCTCCTCGAACAGGGCGGCTCGATACAGTGCCTGAACCGACTGATCCATCCGAGAATCAGCCGCACATTGGAGTAGCAGCAGCAAATCCTCTTCCCACGCGGGACGTGGCACGGGCGTACTCGCCCAGTGGCGCAGTGGCCAGGGCTTCACCGATGCCGGCGCATCGGCTGCTGCCGCCTCGCGGGACTGGATTGTCCGCAGGAGGATGTCATGTACTTCAGGAAAGACCTGCGCTTCGTCACCTCCGCGCGCAGCCGTCACGAAGCAGGAGGAGATCGCGAGGATCACAACAGGCACGAGCTTGGCGCAGCGCATCTGCCTGAGCTCCTTGGCTCCTCGCACACCAACGGCATCACCGGCAGGCCGATGACGGGAACGGCCACCAGGCGCCGCGATCCTCGGTCATGACAGGCATAGGAGCCGCTGTGAGCATTGACGACTCATTCACCGCGGCCGCTCTCCCATCCTGTCGGCCTTGCCGTCAGAACACCGGCGGCTCGCCCCAATTGTGCCCGGCGGTCCAGGGCCTGAGGCCGAGTTCGTACGCCCCGAGGTCCGGCGCGGCACCAACACACCGGGAAGTGATGCCGGGGATGACCACGCCCGCGTCCACGCACGGTGAATCCTCACGCAACCGAAAATCGGCCTCACTCGCGCCAACGAAACCCGGCTCTTTGCCCGCGAAGTTGTGATTGATCTCGATGCCGTCGCCCGTGATGACATCGTTCGTGCAGATGTTGTTGACGGCGCGACAACCGGCCTGATCCCTGTTGTCGTTCGGCCCCCAGTAGCCCAGGCTGTTGGCATTGTCGTGGATGGTATTGTAGTACACCAAGTTGTGGTGCGACGGCGTGTTGAGGCGAATGCCGCTGTCCTGATTCCCCCACGACACGTTGTGGTGGATGATGAAGTTCGACGAGCCGTTGTCAATATAGATGCCGACGCCGCAGCTCTCCGCACGGTTGTGATGGACGCGATTGTACGCGATGACGGTGCCCGCACCGTCGGTGTCGTAGCAGTACGTGATACCAAGATCGCTCGTCATGAGCCCCGCGTGATACATGTCGTTGTACGCGATGACGCCGGTCTTCAACGTGCGGTGCACCAGCACCGTGCGCCCGGTCTCGCACAGCGTATTGCGAACGATCGCATTGCGCGTTCCGCCGGCCCAGATTGCGCCGCAGTCCCCCGCCATGTAATCGCATCCGCGAATCAGGCAGTTACGTACGACGTTTCGCTCCCCCTCTAATGTGACGCCATTCCCGGCGCTGTACACGACTGAGCTGTCGCGGAACTGATTGTGATCGCCGCTGATGAGCACGCCGGTTGACGCCCCGGTGCCCCAGCCCCCGCAATCCATGAAATGAGACGCATAGCGCACGTGGCAGTTGCGCGCGACGCAGTGACCGGCACCCGCCATGCTGATCGTGCTCGCGAAAATGCGGAACCCCTTGACGTGGATGTACTGACGCTCGCTGAGGTCGAAGGCGAGATCGCGTCGCTTCGCCTCGACGCGATGACGCGCCGGATCGTCGCCCTCCGGCGCCCAGAGGCTCACCGTTTGGCGCTGCTCGTCGACGTACCACTCTCCAGGGGCATCCAGCAGCGCGTGCGCTCCCATGAGGTAGTAGCGCGAGCCGTCTTTGACGACGTACGCCCAATCCTGGCCCCACGAGCTTTCGAACTTCAGGGCATGAGCGCTCGGGTCATACTCGAGTACCGGGCGCGTCCACGACACCCAGTGCGCGCCCGGCAGGATGTGAATGGTCGCCCCTCCTAGATCGCGCGTCGGCAGGTGAGGGTCAATGATGAGATTCGGTGCGCTGCCCTCGGCCGCGACGGCCCACGTTGGCCGCATCGGATCGAGCGGCGCATCTGGCCAGCGCGCCAGGTTCATCATCTGCCCGTCAACAAAGAGCTGGTTGAACGTCCAATCGGTCGCCGCCCTGTAGATGCGCCCGTCGGCCGGCCGCCAGCCGGTAATCGGATCCGCGCCGGAGATGACGACTTCCTCATCCTCGTATGCGGCAAAGGTGATCGGCTTCCCCTGCTCGCCCGATGTTGCAGGCCTCACCGTCTCGCGATACACGCCTGCGCGCGCGAAGCACGTGTCGCCCGGCTTCATCACATCGGCCGCGCGTTGGATGGTCCGAAACGGCTTTTCGAGCGTGCCCGGGTTGGCGTCTGCACCGGACGGAGCGACGAAATATGTCGCGCCGTGCACGCAGGTGGCCATGAGCATGCACCCTATCGCAGCGCACAGGGATTGAAGCAGGAGCGATTGACTCGGCATGTCCGTACCTC
>CP070648.1:3590954-3596873 GCA_020354555.1 Armatimonadota bacterium
CTCAAGCGCATGCGCGACGAGGGCGAGTTCGGCGAGGTGTACTACGTCGGCACGGAGTACCAGCACGACTACTCCAAAGTCGGCGGGCCGTGGCGCTTCGACCCGCGCGTGGGCCGGCACGTCTATCTCGGCGGCGGCTGCCACGCGGTGGATCTGATGCGCTACTTCCTCGGCGAAGTCACGGAAGTGATGGCGATGGGCAACCACTTCTCGGTGCCCGAGATGCCGCACGACGACTGCGTCATGGCGGTGTACCGCACTGCCGCAGGCCACATCGGCAAGGTCTTCGTCGCCGGCGGCGCCAAGCGGCCGTACGCGACGACGCTTGCGATTTACGGCACGCGCGGCAGCGCCCTGGCGAGCAACGTCAGCCCCGAGGCGCAGGTGTGGCTGACGCGCTTCGAGCAGATGGGCGACCGCTGGATGACCATCCCCGCCGGCATCGAGAGCCACCCGATCCGCGCCCAGATGCAGCACTTCCTGGGCTGCGTGCGCGACGACTTGCAGCCGCTCGTTGACGGCGAGGAGGGCATGCACACCGTCGCCGCCGCCCTCGCCGCCGTGGAATCAACCGACAGCGGCCAGCTGGTGCCGATTCCATAGCCTGCAGTTCCTTGCCTATCGAGGTCCGCGCGTTGGGAGGACGCAAGAGATGGCGTGGCACCTCCGACGCGGACCTCGTCCGGAAGAGCCTGGCCTGGATTATTCATACTGCGCTTGAAGTGCGTGCATCCTGCGCATGACGCGGGCGCGCATGAATAATGTGCGCCAGGTGTATTGCCCGCGCTGCGGCAATACGCGAGCCTCGATAAGGAACGACCGCACGCCGCGTCCTCGGCGAGGGGTTCGCCGGGGGCGAGCGAAGGGAGGTCAGGAGATGAAGCATCGGTCAACGCTTATCGGAGTCGTCGCCGCAATCGCCGTGCTTCTGGCGTTCACGACGTGGGCCCTGGCCCAGGTCACGGCCCCGGCCCCCGCGCCGAAGGTGGCGAAGCCCGCCGCGAGAACCGCGCCGCTCCAGCGCATCTCCATCCCCGAGGCGGCGCTGCAAACAGTCCGCATCGGCCGCATCCGCGCGTGGGCGCCGCCGAGTGTCGGTCAAACCGTGCGCACGCTCATGTCAACCACCAGCGGAGAGGAACAAGCCGAGGAATCGGGCGCCGAAGGTTTCCTGTCGAGCGAGCAGCCGGTCGGCTCCTACGCCACCATTTCGCCCAACACCCTGAGCCCCGAATCGAGCCCGGCGAGCGGGTGGTTCTTCACCCAGGTCGGGGATGTGATGAGCCGCGAGGATCAGGTGGCTGCCGGCATCGCGGTGATTCCGCTCAAGAGCCTGACGACCTACAGCGGGTTCTTCAAGGTGTACCACACCGGGACGGAGGCGTCGGCGTACTACCTCATCACCTTCCACCTGCTGGCGCTGCCGGTGGCGGGAGGGTCCGGCAGCCCGCGGGAGGTCGACCTCACGACGTACCGGCATTCCTGGGGGCCGTTCTGGACCGAGGTCAGGGGCGAAGGCACGACATTGCGGCTGAGCCCTGGCGCCGACGGCGTGTACCCCAAGGTGGTGCGCATCCCGCGCGGCGACGGCTTCCGCCGCGCGTGGGCCGTGGACGGCCACAACATCGCCATCCGCGGGATTACGGTGGATAAGATCGGGTAGGAGGCGCAGGCCGCGGCGACGATCGCGCCCGGTAAGCCGGGGAGGCAAGCTTTCTCAATCCTGAAGCGTTGGGACACGCGGCTTGAGCCTGTACCTCGGATGGCGCGGAGAGCGGGGAAGCGGAACCGGCCCGGCAACGACACGCACCACCGGCATCTATGAGAAGGCTGGTTCTGTGGCGGCATGCCCCCGATGCCGCCGTTCGGGCGAGTGCACACCTCGCCCTGATTGCCCCCTAATCCCTTGGAGACATAGGCCTTCCGCTTCTTCGCAAACGTCTGTCGTACCACAGGGGTATCAAATGCTGGCAGGCAAGATGGAAAGCGGTCAGCAGTATCAGGACCATGCCGGCGACGACCGCTCTCAACCACGGCGTGCCAAGCCCCAGGTGATCGCGGAGCCCCACCCCAAAGACACTGAAGAGGAAGTAGTATACCCACGGGATGAGTGGAACGCCTGACGGGCCGTGGCCGCGTTTCCTTTTCATTATCGCGAGATACAGTGTACCGAGATCCACGAGCACGAAGAGAGGCAGCAGCACGGGCCCGATGACCGGGAAGAAGACAAGCGCGAACGGATACGCGGCAAGTGCAGCCAATGCTACCCAGGCATCGAGATAAACGAGGACAAATATAAGACTGAAGAGGAACCCGCTGCGCGTATCCCGTTCAACATCTGACATGATTCGATGCTCGATGGGGCTAGCCAGTCTCCTCCTGTCCGCACAACTCGCGGACGGAGAAGACAAGGAAACCGGACCACCCGGGCCCGACCGTCGGCTCAGTGTATCGAGCGGCCCGCTTCATGACTTCATGCGGCGGTTCCTGCAAGACTTGAGCGTCCGTTGTCGCCCGCACCAGTCGCTTTAATCCGGGCACATCATAGTCGGCGGGATAGGCGATGTCAACATCCCAGAGCGGCGTGTGGAGCCGGCCTTATGAATTCCAGCGGGCGGCCGGATCGCTAAGTGAGGGCACAGCGCCTGAGCCAACCGGGCCGGAGTGGCGGCGAAGCCTAGCCACGTGCTGTGCCCTTACAATCGCCAGCGGAGGGCGCGTGACAGGTCGGGGCGGGCGCTCCATGAGCGCCCAGAGGATGGCGGGCTACAGGGCCGAAATCCCATATAGGAAATCCCGGCTTCAGTGCGCGGACGAACAGATGCGCGCCAAAGGAGCAATCACACCGTGACCGAACATCGCATCGGCGACATCACGATCAGACCGTTTGACGCGGAGCGCGATTCCAAACGGGTGCGGGTGATCGTCGGCGAGATATGGGGCGGCGGGGACGACGCCCTCATGGAGAAGCAGTTCGGCATCATCGGCGGACGGCCGTGGAGCGAATGGATGGCGCAGGCCGTGCTCGGGTATCTCGCGGCTGACGGGACGAGAAGCTTCGTCGCCGAGCGCGATGGAGACATGATCGGCTTCTGCTCCTATGTGATTGATGATGCCCGCAAACGCGGCACGGTTGGCTACAACGGCGTGGCGCGCGACCATCAAGGACGCGGAATCGGCTCGGCAATGCTGGACTTCGTGATGTCCCGCATCAGGGCGGAGGGAATGGAGTATGCCGCTGTGATCGTAGCGGACAACGAGGAGCACGCGCCGGCACGGCGCAATTACGAGAAGCATGGCTTCCGCAGGCTGACAGGCTTGCACTACATGGTGCAGAAGCTCTAGTGCCGCGGGCCCGGCGTCAGGTCAGCCGGGCCAAGGAATCCCCGCGCCGGACGAGGAAGACGGGATTGAGCTGGGCGTTGGCATTTCCCTATTGAGGAGAAGTCCGATATTGATTGACATTCACGCGCACGCCTATCGCAATCACCCGCCGCTGCTGGTTCAGTTCTGCACTGCGGAGCAGTTGATTCAGCGGTATGACGACGCCGGGATCGAAAAGGGAGCGGTGCTCCCCATCGTCAGTCCCGAGGTCTATCTCCCCCAGGCCAACGAAGACATCCTCGAGATGGTGGAGCAGTACCCCGACCGGCTCATTCCGTTCTGCAACATAGATCCGCGCGCACTGACCAACTCGGCCGACGCGCCGCTCGACCGCCTGCTCCGGTACTACCGCGACAAGGGATGCAAAGGCGTCGGCGAGGTGATGCTGAACGTGCCGATGATGGACCCCATGGTGCAGAACCTGTTCAAGCACGCGCAGGAGGTCGGCCTTCCGGTGACGTTCGACGGCTCGGATCGGGTCGGCGGCGACTTCGGGCTATACGACGACCCCGGGCTGCCGCAACTGGAGCACACCCTGCAGAGGTTCCCGGATCTGATCATGCTCGCCCACGGCCCGTTGTTTTGGGCTGAGATCGGCCGGTTGGAGACGCCGGCGCAGAGGAAGACGGTGTTCCGCCCCGATGGCGCGCAGGTCGGGTGGCAGCCGCCGAGCGGGCCGATCACAGAAGAAGGCGTGGCGCCCAAGCTCTTGCGCAGGTATCCCAATCTCTACGGCGAGCTGTCCGATGCCGCGAATGCCTTGGGCCGCGACCCGGAATACGGGCCGAAGTTCCTGACGGAGTTCCAGGATCGCCTCCTCTTCGGCACGGACATCTGCTTCTTCGATATGCCGTTCCGGACGATGGATATTCTCCTGGAATGGCGCGACTCGCAGAAGATCAGCGAGGATGTCTTCCGCAAGGTCGCGAGAGAGAACGCGGTAAGTCTGCTCGGTTTGGAGTGAGCTTCTGGACACTACGGGGATAGCTGCTCGATTGAGCTTTCCACGCATTCAACGTCCAGCGGCAGCGGCCCGGAGTTGATGAAAATGGCGAGCCGCTCGGCCCTATCCCTGCCGCCCGGCCGGTCGAAGTCGGCGTCGATCACGCCCACCCCACGGATAGCCCGCGTGATCCTCGGGCAGGAGATGAGGCTGCCATCAAGGACAATCGCGAGCGACCTGTTCACATGGTCGCGCGTGAAGGCCTCGAATGCCTCCCCCGTCTCTTCGCGTAGGGTGAAGGTCACGTGATAAGATCCATTCGGGCCGGCCTCGACGCGGGACATCGGGGCGAAGTCCCCTCCCGATAGGATCACTGGCGACTGGGCGACGACGTCGGTTGCAGCCACTGCGGTGCCGCTTTCATCTCGAAACGTGGTCCCGCCAACCGGTGTGATGTCATACGCATAGCGACTCGGGATGACGCGGAACTGAAGCAGCCCCTTGTGCGTCAGCAATTCCTTCGCCCACTCCGGGTCGCCCGCGCAGGCGCATCCCACGACTACAATATCAGGAGGCCTTGGCTCCGCCGAGAAATCAGTGAGCATGGCTGCCTCGGCACGGGCTTCCAAGACACGTATGAGCTCGTCGAGATCCGACGACGTCATCTGCCGCGTATCCGCACTCACCAGCACGGCGTCCTCGTACACATCCGACAGGAGTTGTCTTATCCGCTTCGCTTGCTGCTCGCAGTCGGCAGCGTCTTTTACATGAGTGCGGACCGTGATCTGTTGACCCTTAAGGCTGATCTCCTTGACCTGCTCGGTTCCGACACCGCCAGGAGTGAGCTTGTGGGCGATCCGCACATAGTGGTCTGCCGTCTGCCGGTCACCGCGCACATCCGCCAGCTTGGGGGCCGTGAACGTGAAGACCCCCTCGGGCTGCGCACGGAGCGTAAGACTCGCACGGGCCGTAGGTCGTTGCGGGATGGGCGGGAGCTTCTTGCCGCAGCTCGCGACTGCCACTGCGCATAGCGCCAACCCGAGCACGTTTCGTAGCAGGCCAGTTGGAGATCCGGGGCTCATGTGTTCCCCTCCTCTGGCAGCCTTCGGTAGGCGGGACGCCTTCACCTTCGGCATGTTGCAGGCGCCCGCGACGTCTATGTTGAGCTTCAGCGATTGTGGCACAAATCGGGGGGCGAATCAACGCGCCTGAGGCGCATGAAGGTACAGGCCCCGTGTCCCTGCCCCTGCATCTTGTCCCGTCCGCGCGAGCTTGCGGGAGTGCTCACGCCTCGCCACCAGGGTCCGAATCCGAAGGGATGTTCTGCGCGGCAGGATCGCTTCCCTGCGGCCGAGATCACTCCAACCAGTACGAGTAGAGGCTGGCCTTGCGCAAGGCGAAGCGCAGGCTCACCATCTGGCCACTCAGGCTGGCGACGCTGCCGTGCCTCCATTTCACGCGCGCGTTTGGCGAATAGCCTACGACGGCAGCGGAAGCTGCCAGCACCTTGCCGTCCCTGCCCAGGACGTCAACGCGGAGCTCACCATTGGGCGCATCCACGTTCACGAACAGAGCGCGACCGGACATCTTGA
>CP070648.1:3596973-3610593 GCA_020354555.1 Armatimonadota bacterium
ATCCTGCCTGGTGACTTGCGCTGGCGCGCGTAGACCAGGCTTCGCTGACGTGAAGGCAGGGAACATCGCGGCGACGCCAAGGAACAGGGCGCTCAGGAGCAGGGCTGCGGCGGCGGCGCCCACTCGCCTGCGCGACGGTTTCTCCGGGCCCGCGGCCAGGCGTATCGCGAATTCCCACACGAGCAGTGCGAGGACCAGCGCGACGCCTGTCGTGGCGAGCCCCGCGAGGCCGTAGCCGAGCTTCGCCGTGCCCGCCCACCGCAGGATGAGGAGGCCGAAACCGGCGATGACCGCGTCCGCTACCACAACCGCCGCGGTCGTCCGCCACAAGCGGCGCCCGGAGCAACCCAACGCGAGCCGGCAGATGAGCGCGTCAACCGCCACGCGAATGATGGCGAAGATGAGCATCACAGCGGAGTTCCCACGGGATGCCAGGGCGAACGGAATCCGCGCCCCACGGCGACGAGTCCCGCTGATACTTGACGCCCACACCACGGCACCGGCCGGAAGGCACGCAGTTCTCTCACGGGCTCCAGCCGGCGCGCAGGCGGACGCCCTAGGTCCATCCCCCGACGCGGTCGGCGGCTTGGGCCATGACCTCGGACTCATCCACCGTCGTGACCTTGCCGTCGTTGACGACCACTTCGCCGTTGACGAGAACGGCTTGCACGTCGCACGCACGCGCGCTGTACACGAGGTGCGAGACGACGTTGTGCAGCGGCGTGAGATGCGGCGCGTCCAACCCGATGAGGACGATGTCCGCCTTCATGCCCGGCGCGAGGACGCCGATGCGGTCATCGAGGCCCAACGCACGGGCGCCGCCGCGCGTGGCGAATTCGAGCGCCTGGTAGGCGGGGATGCACGTGGGATCTTCGCACGCCAGCTTGTGCAGCAGGGCCGTGAGCCGCGCCTCCTCGAGGATGTCGAGGTTATTGTTGCTCGCGGCGCCGTCGGTGCCGAGGCCGACGATGACGCCGGCGTCGAGCATCTTCGGCAGCGGCGCAATTCCGGAGGCGAGCTTCATATTGCTCCCCGGGTTATGGCTGACGCCGACGCGGCGCCGCGCGAGGATGGCGATGTCGTCGTCGTTGACATGGACGCAGTGGGCGGCGAGCACGGGGTGGATCTCGAACAGGCCGATCCTCTCCATATGAGCGATGGGCGTGGCGCCGACGTTGTTGACGCTGTCCTCGACCTCCTTGGCGGTCTCGGAGAGGTGGATGTGGACGCCGAGGCGGAGGTCGTGGGCGGTCTCGATGGCGCAGCGCATGATGCTGTCGGGGCAGGTATAAGGAGCGTGGGGACCGAGCATGACGGTGATGCGCCCCTCGGCGGCGTCCTTCCATTCCCGCGCGAACTCGGCGGCGGCCGCGAGGTCGCCCTCCGCGCGATCCATGAAGCCGAGGAGCACCGCCGAGAGGCTGGCGCGGATCCCTGATTCCTGTGCGGCCTGGGCGGTGGCGTCGAAGTGCCCGTACATATCATTGAAGGTCGTGACGCCCGCGCGGAGCATCTCGACCATGCCGAGCAACGATCCCCAGTAGATATCGTCGCGGTTGAGCTTGACCTCCCGCGGCCAGATCTTCTGCTCGAGCCAAGGCATCAGCTCCATGTCGTCGGCGTAGCCGCGCATCAGGGTCATCGCGACGTGGGTGTGCGCGTTCACCAACCCCGGCACAGCCGCGACATCCGCGTCACCCAGGACGTGATCCCATTCGCCGTGAGGCTCCTCCGCGGACACGGAGGTGATGTCCTGCCCCTCGACGACGATGAAACCGGGCTCGAGGATCTCGGCCCGGTCGTTCATGGTGATGGCGCAGCGCGCTCGGATGAGGGTACCGGGCAATATCATGAACCTCCGCTTGTGCCGGCGGATGACCGCTCGACGGTGATCGCAAACACCTTGATGTCGGGGGCGGTGGGAAGAACGAGGGCGGTCGGCGCCTCGCGGCGCGCCACATCGCCGACGCGCAGCAGATAGATGCAAGCCGGCTTGCTCACGTCTTCCTGCGTTCCGCGCCGGAACGGGGCGCGCACCGCGACGGGCACATCCGGCAAAGGCGCGGTCCAGGACGGCACGCGCAGCACCGCCGTCTCGCTGGTACCGTCGGGGTAGGCGATCGCGAACGGCGCATCAATCGCCGTGGTCGCCGCCGCCGCGATGTAAACCGCGCGCAACGGCAGCTTGGGCAACGGTATCTGCTGGCCGGTGCAGGCTATCGCGGCGCCGCCGCGCTGATCCATCGGCGGGTAGCGCAGCGGCACACGAGCCAGCGAACCCCAGCCGCGAGCATCCTCAAAATACGCACCCGGGTAGGTCTCGACCGTCGCGGCTGCGCTGTCCGGGGGAATGAACTCGGCGGGGAAGCTGAATCCGGCGGCGTCAAACGCGCCGCGGCTGCGATACCCGTCGTGAGTTGAGGCGAACACATTGAGTTGCTCGCTGAGATCGAGCGGCTGGTACATCCCGCCCGACACGCTTACGGACTGAGTGAACAGGCCGCGCGCGCTGGCGTCAAGGATCTCCGAGGCGAAACGGTCGTCCAGCATTAGATCCCACGCCAACCGGTAGGAACCCGGGAAATCCGGCGCCGTGACCTGGGCGGTCAGCATGGCGGACTCCCCGGCGCCGACGGGCGCGGGGAGCTGAGTTACCGGTCCTTGCCATGCGGCCTCGGCGCCGTCCCAGTAGTACCAGTGGTAGGACAGGCGGACGTGCTCGGGATCCCATGCGGACGATCCGTCATTGCGCACGAGCACCTTCACCGGATACGCCTCGCCCGCGGTGAGCGACGCGGGCAGGTCGGCATCCACTACAGTCGCGCCGAGGTCTGACGACGCGACGGCGACCATCTCGGGATATGCCTCGGCGCCGAGGCGCGAGAACCAGCGGTCTTCGCCCTCAACGACGTCCCACTGGAGCTGGTAGAGCCAGTCGTCTTCCGGCGTCCATGCGGGCAGCGGCGTGCCGTCGGCCTTTCGCGCCTCAACCCAGGCATACATGGTGATCATCTCGCCGGGCCTGACGTCCTTCGGCACGGGGGCGCGCACGCCCTCCCATTCGACGATCTGCGTCGCGGCCGGCGCGGATGCGCCGAAACCCGGCACGCGAATCCAGTGGTAGGAGAGCGCTGTGTCCTTGGTATGCCACGTGCGGGAGCCGTCGTTGCGCAGGCGGACGCGGACACGTTTGCGACCCCCCGCGCCGAGCGCCGACGGCAGGTCGGTGCTGAGTACCGTCGCGCGATTGGCAAGCGCGCGTCCGACGCGCACCGGCACTGAGATCTCGAACAACTGCTTGGCGAACCATTTGCTGCGCAGGATCGGGATGCTGCTCTTGGTGACCTCGAAGGTCAGGTCGTAGTCGCCGGGGGGAAGCGGCCCCTCGAGCTGACGAGTGGAGACCTCGACCACGATGGGCGCGCGCTGCCCTGCCAGAACGAACAGCTTGGAGGTGGCGACGCCCGTGCGCCGCAGGTCGGGGCGTTTCCGGTTCTGGAGGGTGTAGCTGATCTCGACGCGCTGTCCCTCGACGAGATCCTGGAAGCCCTGATTCTCGACGAGCAGTTCGATCTGGTACGTGGCGCCCGGCTCGAGCACCGGGGGGAGCGTCTCGCGGCGGACCGCGACCTGGTATTCGCGCCGGCCCGCGAGCACCTGCGCGGACTGGCGGGTGATGTCGAGGAAGCGCACGCCCCACTGGCGGCTGGCGGCGATCTCGCTGCCCCCAGCGAAGTCGTTGAGCGAATCAACGACGACGAATTCGGGCAGGACTGCGAGGGCCCTCATCCAGTTCTGCTCGTACATCTGGCCGCCCTGGCGCGGGAGCATGGGACCCGGCCCAAGGCAGCCGGGGGTGAGCCTCATGATCGGGCGCGGCCCTTCCTTGCCGTAGCTCAGCGCGACGCCCGGCTCCAGTGAGCAGTAGCCGTCGAGGTTGGGCGCTTTGGCGCGCCAGGCCTCATCGCCGAGCACGATCAGACGCGCACCGAAGGTGCGCAGATACATCGAGCGGCAGAAGTCAACCACGGCGGGGTCCCAGTTCTCGACCTTCGTCGGCGGGCCGAGCACGAGGAGGTTGGAGCGGTCGCCCGAGCCGATGTCGAACTGGGCGCGGAACTCCTCGGGGACGATGCCGAAGAACTCGGCGATCATGCCCCACGCGGCTTGTCTGCCGGCGGCAGTGGTCAGGTCGGCGGCGCCGGCCTGGGACAGGCAGCCCGCGTCGAGATACATGGCGACGAGCGGGTAGCTCATGCGCCCGTCTTTCGTTTCCTTCAGGGCTTGCACGAGGCGCAGCAGGCCGAGGCGCGACCAGTGGCGGCGCGCGGTCGGATCGCCGCGGTACACCGGGAGAATCGTATCCACCGCGGCCTGGCGCGCCTGGCGCAGCATGGCCTTGTGCCACGCGACGCGGTCGGTGCTGAACCCCGGCCCGATACCGTCGGGGGGTTGATCCGCGAGCGCGGGCGCGGCCTCGCCGCCGCGCGAGGACTGCGGTTGGTAGTCATAGCGATAGGTGGCAAGCAGGCGGCCGCCCGGCTTGCCGGCCGCAGGCTGGAGCACCAGCTCGGGCGCCGGCTTCTCGAGCTGCACCACGCTCGCGGCGAGCCACTCGTCGGCTCTGAGTGTGCCGTCGACCAGGGGAGGATTGTAGGTGCGCGGGCAGACGAGGATATCGTTCTCGGCGACGGCCGGCTTGGGGCTCGGGTTGATAACCAGCGTGCCCCACAGGCGGGGGCGATCAAAGTCATCCGGGGATTGGGCGCGCGATGCCCAGCTCACCGAGGTCTCGTTCTCGCCTCGCACGTGGACGACGAAGTTGAAGCCGATCCGCCGGCCCGGCTGCGGCGGCCCGCCGAGGAATTTCCACGGGATGCCGATCTCGATCGTGTAGCCCGTATCCGTATCAACGGAGCGGTTGAGCGTGCCTTCGCGCTCGACCGACAGCTTGAGCCCCATGAGCCAGTCGCGGGCGGCGCGCCAGGTTCCCGCGGGGGTGCCGACGAGGCAGGTGAAGCCCGATGCGACGCTGACCGCGACACGGGCGCACTGCGGATGGATATTGTCGCTGGGCTCACCGGTCAGGTTGAGGTAGAGGTCCACGGAGTCGTCGCGCCACGCCTCGGACATGGCGGTTTCGTTGATGCCGATCAGCGACACATCGTCCACCCGGGCGGCGAAGAAGAGGTACTCGTCGTTCCACACCGTATAGCCGATGGCGCGCTGGGCGCGGGCGGGCGGTTCGTCGGCGCGCGCCCGAGGCGGCAGCGCCACCAGCACGGCCGCGCCGAGCACGACTGAAAGTGCGGCGATCAGACCCGGTCGGTCAATCCGTCTCACGGTCGGCTTCTTCCTCCACTGCCTTTTCGGCGGCGCCTGACTTCATTTCGGCAAGGTATTGCGCAATCAGTCTGCGCGCCTCGTCGGCGCGCGACTCGAACACGAGCAGCCGGCTGTGATAGCCGCGCGCGGTGAAGCGGACGCCGTCGTACCACGGCACGAGCCCGGACTGGACAACAACCGATATGCCGGCTTCCTCGAGCACGGTGCGCGCCATGACGCCGATGATCTCCTCCGGTGCCTCGTACACGACGACGAGCGGCTCGTTGATCGGTTCTCGTTCGGGCGGGAGCGCCGGCACGAGTGGCTCATTGCACTCCGGGCACACGCTCACCGAGGGCTGATACTCATATCTGCACTTGGGACAGTAGGGCATGACGGACGCTCCCCACAGGGGCTCGGTCCAACCGTCGCTTTCAGGCGGCGGCGCCCTCAGCGATGATGATGAACGAACCCTCGGCCTCGGCGGCGATCGTGCCGTCCGCGAGCTCGACCTGCGCACGCGTCTTAACCAGCTTGCCGCGGCGCGTCACGAGCCTGCCGCGCGCGGTGATCCGGCTGCCGACGGGCACCGGCTTATTGAAGCGCGCGTTCAACCGCGCGGTGACGCTGCGATAGTCGGCACCGCGCATGGCCCAGGCCATGACTTCATCCATCACCGTGCACAGGAACCCGCCGTGGGCCATGTTGGACCAGCCCTCGAAGTTCTCCGGCACCGTCATCCGGGACACCCATTCATCGCCCTCGCGCTCGATGCGCATCTTGAGGCCGATCGGGTTGTCGCTGCCGCAGCCGAAGCAGCGGTTGTTGATCTGCAATCGTACATCAGACATCTTGCGCGTCCGAATGGTTCCCTTGCTAACCTGGACTATCCATACCACGCTTAAAGAGCGCGCACGGCAACGCTGCGCGCCAGATATGCGGCCACGTTATGGCAAGAGCCGCTGTGCGACGAGGCGGCCCCACATCTGCACCGGGCGAAAACCTTCCGCGAACTGCACCCCCGCCTGCACGCCGCGGAAGCGCGCGGTGATCTCCATCATGTCGTCCACATGCACGCCGTCGTGATGCTTGAGCCACGCGACCTGGCTCTCGTGGCACGCGAGCATGCGCGCCTTGGTCTCGAAGTGATCCGAGATGTCAACGTACTCCGTGGGGATGAAGCCGATGCCCGCGACGGTGTCCATGTAGTAAACCGGTACGATCCGATCGTACACCGGCGATTCCGTTTCGAGGTTGGGGATGGTGGCGTCGAAGCTGGCGACCTCGGCGAGCTGGCCGGCGTTGCGGTGGTCGAGCATGTAGTCATTCGGCGCGTGGGTCAGGATGAAATCGGGGCGGGAGCAGCGGACGATCTCGACGAGCTTGGTGCGCGCCTCCATGTCGAGGGGTATCTCCAGGTCGGGATAGTCGAGGCAGTAATAATCCGCGCCGATGACCGCTGCCGCGTTCTCCGCTTCGGTGCGCCGAATCGCGGCGATCTCGTCGCGGCCGTGAACCGCGGACCCGCAGTCGCCATTGGCGGCGCAGACCATGGTGACGGAGTCGCCGCGCGCAACGCACTTGGCGAGCGTGCCGCCGCACAGGATTTCGATGTCGTCGGGGTGTGCCCCGACCGCGAGCACGTTCATGACAGCCTCTCAGCGACGATGAAGCTTCGGCGTGGGCGGCGCTGGACGCGGCAGCTCAGGCGCGCTCAAGGCCAAACGGGTAGGGCTCGATGATCTCCGCGCCGTCCTCGGTGATGATATAGTTATCTTCCAAGCGCACACCGCCAACGCCTTCCAGGTAAACGCCCGGCTCGAGGGTGATCGCCATCCCGGCGCGCAGCTCGGTGTCATCGCCGGGGATGATCCACGGCGACTCGTGGGGTTCGAGGCCGATGCCGTGGCCGGCGTGGTGAGGGAACCGCTCGGCGTGGCCGGCTTCGGCAATTGCGGCGCGCACTTCCTGGTACAGGTCGCAGGCGCGGAGGCCTGGACGAATGGCCGCGCGGCCGCGCTCCAGGGCGCCGCGGACGATGTCGTACAGCTCGCGCTGGGCCGGGCTCGGGGCGCCGACTGCGAACGTCCGCGTCGTGTCGGCCCAGTAGCCCGCCACCGTCGGGAACAGGTCACAGATGAACAGGTCACCGTCGCGCATGGCGCGATCCGTCGGGGGTCCACCGATGCCGACGGCCCTTTCCCCGGAAACGAAATCGCCGTCAAACGCAATCGGCTCGCCGGCCTGGAGAACGCACGCGCGCTGAATCGCGGCGTAGACCTCTATCTCTTTGGCACCGGCGACGGCCGCCGCCCTTGCCGCCGCGTGGCCGGCCTTCGTCACGGCGACGCTGCGGCGAATGCGCTCCTGCTCGTCGGCGTCCTTGCGCGCGCGCATCGCGCGCAAGACCGAGGTGAGGTCAACACATTCCCGGCCGCCGAGCGCAGTCTCGGCGAACGCCGGCAGATCATGCACTTCGACCGCGATCAGCCCCTGCGCGGCAAGGCCGCAGCGCGCGGCCGCCTCGGTGAGAGCTTGCGCGGCATCGCGGCGGCGGTCAATCACGCGGTGTATCGAATAGTCCTCGTAGAGGGCGGTCTCGATGTCGCGCACGGCGCCCGCACCGCTTGCCCCGGCGACGAGCAGGGGCGCGTCAGCGCCGCGCACCAGGAGAAACGCCGGAGATCTGCCGGGAAGATAACCCGTGAGATACGCGATGTGGTGCGGCGCCGATACGACGGCGGCCGCGGCACCCAGTTCGTTTACCGCGGCGCGAAATCGGGCCAGGCGGGCGGCCGGGCCGGATGGGGAATCAGTTCTTGTCATGCCGGCAGTCCCCTTAGAAGCGATCGAGTGCGTGCATGTGGGAGTAGCGCCTTGGGAAGAGCACGTCGAGCGCGCGCGCCTGGTCGGGTTCCAGCGCGCCCAGCCGGCCTGACTCCTCGAGCACCGACGCCGGCGAGCGGTAGCCGGTGACGATCTGCGTCAACCGGCGATGCGGTATCTCCAGGCGCCACCCCTTGCGCGCTTTGGACACCGCTACCTCGCCGCGGTTCCACTCGAGCGTCACCGAGCCGATCTCGGTCTCCAGTCGCAGAGCGCCGGCGGTCTCCGCCAGTTCCGACGCGCGGATGCGCACGCCGAACTCCGGCGCCAGAAGATCGAACAGGCGGCGCAGGTCAATGATTCTGACCATGGTGCCGCTGTGGGCGACGGTGCACTGCCCGCCGCAGTCGGTGAGGGCGACGACGGCGATCAGGCTGTCCGGCGGCTCATCGAGGACGATCTCGCGGCGATGGCGGTACTGCTCGGCGAGGTGCGCCAGCAGTGCCCGCGCGGCGGCGCGGTCGCGAGCCACGGCCTCAACCAATTCGAGGCGTTCGTCGCCGCGGCGACTGCGTGCATAGGCGGCGACGGCGCGGCTGGAATCGGTGATGACGGTGAACCGCTCAACATCCTCCTTGCCGAATCCCCATGGGCCGTCGAACGGCGGCTTCGCGGTGAACTCCATCTGGCGGCGCCAGTAGTCCTCGCTGCGGACGGCGCTGAACAGGCGCCCGGCAGTGTACGCTTCGAACAGACCCATCACAGCGGGCAAGTCTCGGTCCGGCTCAAAGCGGCGCCTCGCGTAGCCGTCGAGCGCCTCCGGCGGCGGGCGGTCGGTCCTGAGCTGCACGCGATAGCCCGGGACCGCGACCTCCCATCCGAGCCGCCCGTAGAACGAGAAGCGCCCGGTGCCGAGGGACGACAGGCAGCAGCCGGCCTCCTCCATGAAGCGGATTGCTTCCTCGAGGCAGGCGCTGCCGTAGCCGCGGTTCTGATAGCCGGCATGGGTGGCAACATCACCGATGCCGCCGAGCAGGCCGACCTGACTGCCGAGGCGGATGTGGCGCATCGTGACCCGACAGTGGCTCACGAATTGCCCGTCGCGCTCGACGACGAAGGTCTGCCCCGGCGCATAGCCGGGGTCAATGCGCAGTACGTCGGTCCACTGCTGGACGCCGACGAAGTAATTG
Organism: Armatimonadota bacterium; assembly: GCA_020354555.1. Lineage (NCBI taxonomy): Bacteria > Bacillati > Armatimonadota > Armatimonadota bacterium. Next base: position 3,606,315 of record CP070648.1, read on the forward strand.
GAGAAGACGCGCGCGGCGAGGTCCACCGCGCGCGCCAGGTCCTGCTTGCTCTTGACGCGCTTCGCTTTGACTGCCATAGCCTTCGCTTGTTCTAGCGCGAGGGCGCGCGTGGCGCGCGCCCCGCCGTGAATTGCTACTTCGCTGCGGCGGCCGCGTGAATCTTCTCGATCGCGTTTGCGATGTCGTCCACGTCGCCGTGGTCTTCGCCGATGAGCCAGGCCTGGTAGAGCCACACCGCCTCATCGGCGCAGGCCTTCTCGCACACCGGGCAGCTCACCTTGTCGTAGTCCACCTCGCGGCTGGCGAGCTTGAAGGCGGCGCTGTAGACGTCACAGTTGCGGAAGGCGAGTTCCTTGTAGAGCGGCACATAGCCTGAGGAGCAGGTGATGCCCTCGGCGTTCAACGCCTTGATGAAATCCTCGCGCGGCAGGCCGTTGAACGCGGACGCATCGTAGCGGAACATGTAGAGGTGGTATGCATGCCGCGTCACGCGCTCGTCAACGCGCATGGGGCTGATGCCGTCGATCTGGTTGAGGCGCTCGGTGAGGTGCGCCGCGTTCGCTGTGCGCCGTTCCGTCTGCGCCGGGACGCGCTGCAACTGGCTGCGCAGCAGCGCGCCCTGGAATTGGGTCATCCGGTAGTTCCACCCCAGCACCGGATGCTCGTACCACTGGCCGGAGCGGGCGCGGCCGACGTTTTGCAGCGACCAGCAGCGGTGGAAGATCTCCTCGTTGTCCGTGACACAGGCGCCGCCCTCGCCGGAGTTGAGGTTCTTCGAGGACTGGAAGCTGAAGGTGCCGAGATCGCCGATGGCGCCGACGCGCCGCCCGCGCCATTCCGCGGCGTGAGCCTGGGCGCAGTCCTCGATGACCTTGAGGTTGTGCTTCTTGGCGATGGCCATGATGCCGTCCATGTCGGCGGGGCAGCCAGCGATGTGGACGGCGATGACGGCGCGGGTGCGATCGGTGATCGCCGCCTCGATCTTGGTCGGGTCGAGGTTGTACGTGTCCGGCTCGATATCAACGAACACGGGGACGGTGTTGACCATGAGGCAGGCGCTGGCGGTGGCGATGAAGGTGTACGGAGGGACGATGATTTCATCCCCGGCCTCGACGCCGACGGCGCGCAGCGCGACTTCAATCGCCGCGGTGCCGTTGACGAGGCACGAGCAGTACTTGGCCTGCTGGAACTCGGCGAACTCCTTCTCGAACTCCTCGACGGCGCCGCCGCCGATGCCCCACTTGCCGCTGCGCAGGGCGTCTGCAACGGCCTGGGCGTCACCGTCATCCCACACCGGCCAGGTGGGGAAGGGCTTGGTGCGGACGGGCGTGCCGCCGTTGATTGCCAGTTCGGGACTCTTGAGGGTGGTCATGCTGCTCTCTCCGTTCTCAGCCGTGACTCAAGTAGGACGCTTCCGGGGTTCGGGCATGGAAGCGGGCCTAGCTCGTGGGCAGGCATGTCGCCTGCCCGTGCTCCGGGCTCTCGATCTATCCGGTCAATCCTGGGGATTCGGCGCGGCCGCACGGATTACCTCCCGCGGCATATGCCAAGGCGGAGTGTGAGCCCCTGAGCGAGACCCCGCCGCCAGCGCGCCGGAGCAGGCTCACTGCTTGCCGCGGAAGTGGGCGGCGACTTTGTCCAGCCCGTCCGCGATGTCGTTGACTTCACGATCGCCGTAGTTCTCGTTCCAGGGGATGATGATGATGCGACGCAGTATCTCCAGCGTGTCGGGGCAGTCATCTTTGCGGTACTCGATGCTGCGGCCCGCGAACTTGCACTCCCACGGGCAGTGAGAGGAGCCGTAGGCCTTCTTGTCGTGGAGCATCTGCGTCATGTAGATCGGGCGTCCGATGTAGCCGACCCCGGCGGGGATGCCCTCGGCGCTGAGCGCCTGGACAAAGTCCCGGGGCGACGTGCCGAGCACGTCCTCATCAACCGTGATCGGATACTGCCAGTAGGAGTGCTTGCAGTTGTCGCGCACGGCCGGCGGGTTGACGCCTTCGATCTCGTTGATACGCGCAGTGAGCTTCTCCGCAGCAGCCCGCCGGTTGGCGACGACGGACTCGACCTTGCCTAGTTGCGCGCAGGCGACGGCGCCGGTGAGTTCGTTCATGCGATAGTTGGCGCCGAGGAACATATAGTCGCGCGCCTCGCCCTGGCGGGGCCAGCCCTTGTCGGCGAACAGGCGCGCGCGCATGGCGATGTCGTCGTCATCGGTGATGATGATGCCGCCGTCGCCGGCGGTCATGTGCTTGGACTGCTGGAGGCTGAAGCACCCGATGTCGCCCATGGTGCCGGCGAGCGTGCCGTGATACTCCGTGAGATAGGCCTGGGCGCAGTCCTCGATGACGGGGATGCCGCGGTCGCGGGCGAGCGCGAGGATCGAGTCCATATCAGCGGGTTGGCCGAAGAGGTGCACGACGATGATCGCCGCGGTGCGGTCGGTGATGCGGCCGGCGATGCTCTGGGGCTGCATGCAGTACATATCCGGCTCGAGATCCGCGAACACGGGGATGGCGTTCTGGAACAGGATGGGGATGATGGTGCCCATGTCGGTGATGGGCGACGTGATGATTTCGTCGCCGGGATTGGGCTGGAGCGCGCCAACCGCGACGTGCAGGGCAGCGGTGCCGGAAGTCGCAGCAACCGCGTGTTTGGCTCCGTAGCGCCCGGCGAACTCCTCCTCGAAGCGGACGACGAACTGGCCGCCGTAGCGAAACAGCTTGCCTGAGCGGATGACCTCGGTGAGGTTGCTGATCTCCTCGTCCCCCATGAGGCGGCCGGAGATATCGCCGACGGTCGGGAACGGGTCGGTGCGCACCGGCGCGCCGCCTTCGATGGCGAGCTTGCTCGGACTCAAGATGGGCCTCCCGGGCGTTGTCGGTATCCTCGGAGCCACATTATTCCATCGCGGCGACGCGGGTCCTTCCGCGCCGCCGGACGAAAGCCAGAGGGAGGGCGCTCGGGCCCTCCCTCGTCAGGTTGCGTCTCGCAACAACACCGCAGTCGCGGCGTGCGATCAACGCCGTCGCACACCGGGCTATCGGGGCAAGCGGTCAGCTTGCCCGCCCGCGGCGCCTACTTGATCGGTTTCGCGAAATTGCAGCCGCGCTGGATGAACGTCGCCATCTGCCCGCGGGTGCAGATCACCGTCGGCCGGAAGGTGCCGTCGCCATACCCGCCGGTCGGCGCCTCGCCGGACGCCCAGGACGCCACGTCCGCCAGCCGCTCGATCCACCCGTAGAAGATGTGCGTGCCGTCCACGTCCAGGCCGCCGCCGCCGCCGCCGTCCCATACCCCGTTGGTGCCGCGCGGGACATCGGTGAAGCTCGCAGAACCGGGGTCGTACCACACCTTCCCCGCCGCCTTGCACAGGAACGTCGCCATCTGCCCGCGGGTGCAGGTGTTGGCCGGGCGGTAGGTGCCGTCGCCGTATCCGCCGCCCGGCGCGGTGCCGCCCCAGGACGCCGGGTCGGCCAGTCGCTCGATGTAACCGTAGAAGATGTGGGTGCCATCCACATCCAGGCCGCCCCCTCCGCCGCCGTCCCATACCCCGTTCGTGCCGCGCGGGACATCGGTGAAGCTGGCCGACCCGGGGTCATACCACCACTTGCCGAACGCGTTGCACAGGAACACCGCCATCTGCCCGCGCGTGGTGTTGTTGGCCGGCGAGTACAGCGGCGGGGCCGCGGAAGTGCCGCTGGTCACGCCCTGGGCGTAGATCGCCTCGACCCCCTGCCACATCGCGTGGCTCCGCGGCACGTCGTCGAACGAGCACATCGCCAGCTTGTACATGTAGATCTCGGCATCGCCGGTGCGGTCGTCATGCCACACGATGCGGTCGCCCCAGGTCGCCGGAACGCCCTGCGTCCCTGCGCCGGTGCAGATGGCGGTCTCGGTCGCGGTCGCCAGGTCGTACATGTAGATGTCCCAGCTGGCGTTGCGGCTGTCCTCCCACACGATGCGGTCGCCCCAGATCACGGGATCCCACTGATCCGCCGCATCGGTGCAGATCGCGGTCTCGGTCGAGGTCGCGAGGTCGTACATCCAGATGTCGTAGTTGCCGTTGCGGTAGTCATGGCAGACGATGCGGTCGCAGAAGATGTCGGGTCGCCGCTGGTTCGCTGGGTCGGTGGAGATCGCGGTCTCGGTGGCGGTCGCCAGGTCGTACATGTAGATGTCGGAGTCGCCGTTGCGGCTGTCCTCCCACACGATGCGGTCGCCCCAGATCGCGGGATACTGCTGCCACGCCGAATCGGTGCAGATCGCCGTCTCGGTG
>CP070648.1:3610693-3613211 GCA_020354555.1 Armatimonadota bacterium
GTACCAGTTGGTGCGGCGGCGGCTGCCTCACGTCAGCCTCGGCACGGTTTACCGCAACCTCCAGGTCCTGTCCGCCTCCGGGGCGATACGGAAGTTGCGCCTGGGCTGCGCGCAAAGCCGCTTCGACGGCGACGTGACCTCGCATTATCACGTTCGCTGCGTGAAGTGCGGCCGCGTGGACGACGTACCGATCAAACCATTACGGGCGATTGACAGCGCCCTGCACAAGATCACCGGCTACCACGCGCTCGGCTACCGGCTGGAGTTCACCGGATCGTGCGGGCGATGCTCGAAGACCGAGCCGCGGCGCCGGAAAGGGCGCGTGGACGACGCTGGCTGATCGCCCGAGGAGCAACGCAATCCATGGAGCACGCTGACTACGAGGCGCGGTCGCGGCGCCGCTTGATCGTCCAATCGCTGATCTGGGTCGTCGTCGTCATCACCATCTTCGGCGGCCTGCGCTATCCCCTGCTGGGATTCGTCGTCGCCGGGGTGATGCTGATGGGGTTCGTCGGCGCGCTCGTCAAGGGCAGGTACGTCTGCGGCTGGCTGTGCCCGCGCGGCGCGCTGTTCGACCGCGTCATCAAGCATGTCAGCCGCAGGAGCGCCATCCCGCGGTGGCTGCGCAGCCCTTGGTTCAGGTGGCCGGTGTTCGGCGCCCTCATGGGCTTCATGGTGTACCGCATCAGCCTCAATCCCGCTGACGCGTACCACTGGGGCCGGGTGTTCGTTAGCATCTGCATCATCACCACCGGTATCGGCATCGTGCTGGCGCTCGCGTTCCACCCGCGCACGTGGTGCGCGTTCTGCCCCATGGGCACATTGCAGAGCGCCGTCGGCGGCGGCAAGGCCCCGCTCTACGTGGAGGAAGGCTGCAAGGGCTGTCGAACCTGCGAGCGGGCCTGTCCCATGAACCTCAGGATTGTCGGCAACACCAAGGACGGCCGGCTTGATAGCGCGGATTGCCTGAAGTGTCCTGAATGTCAGTTGGCGTGCCCAGCGAAAGTGCTGCATTTCTAGTAGGGTTATGAATTCCTGCCGTTGTGGCGGATGAATCCCCGATCCCCCGGTCCCCTCCAGGGAGAGGCCTGGTGAGGGGGGCTCGCCAATGGAGCGGCAGTCCGAAGGTAGAATACGAGAACCGAAAGGAGCGACGAAGTGGAGCTGAAGGGATCGAAGACGGAACGAAACCTGCTGCAGGCGTTTGCCGGGGAATCGCAGGCGCGGAATCGCTACACGTATTTCGCGAGCGAGGCGCGGAAGGAAGGCTACGTCCAGATCGCGGACATCTTCGAGGAAACCGCCAACCAGGAGAAGGAGCACGCCAAGCGCTTCTTCAATCTGCTCCAGGGCGGCGAGGTCGAGATCCAGGCCGCGTTCCCGGCCGGCGTCATCGGCAACACGGCCGAGAACCTGGCGGCGTCCGCCGCCGGCGAGGAGCACGAGTGGGGGCAATTGTACCCCGGCTTCGCGGCGGTCGCGCGGGAGGAAGGCTTCAAGGACGTCGCGGCGATCTTCGATGCCATCTCCGTCGCCGAGAAGCAGCACGGCAAGCGCTACCGCGACCTGCTGGCCAACGTTGAAGCCGGCACCGTGTTTAAGAAAGACAAGCCCGTTGTGTGGCGCTGCCGCAACTGCGGCTATCTCCACGAAGCCGCGGACGCGCCCAAGGTCTGCCCCGCGTGCGCGCATCCCCAGGCTCACTTCGAGTTGCTCGCCGAGAACTGGTAAGCGCTCCGCGCCGCCGGCTGAGTCCCACGCCCGCGTGGGGCGTCGGCCGGCGGCGTCATGCCGCGAGCGTGCGATGCCGCGCGCTTTGGCCCGGCAACCGGACACGGAACCGGCAGGCGCGCGCGCGGAGAGACTGAAACACAGGACATCTGCGCCGAGCGGGAGGGCACCAGCGATGGCGACAACCGTACGCTATCACCGCGGCCTGCATTTCTGCGCCGACCTCGAATCGGGACGCGTCTTCTGCGACGCCTTCGCCAAGCGGGGCAAGGAGTACCCCAGCGCGCCTGAGCTGCTCATGGTCTCACTCGGCAGTTGCATCGGCGCGGTGATCCTGACCTACGCCGACCGTCACGCCATCAACTTCGAGGGCATGGAGATAGACCTCGATTGGGACATCGTTGAGCACCCGCACCGGATCGGCCGCATTGACATCAACGTCCGCATGCCGGGGCCGCTGACCGACGAGCAGACCGAGGTGCTCAAGCGCGTCGCCGAAACGTGCCTGATCCACAACACGCTGCTGCACGCGCCCGAGATCAACCTCGACCTGACGGCAGGCAAATAGGCGCGCTCGGCGGCTTCCCGCTTCCCATCATCTGCGTTAGGAACGCTCGGAGGAGCAAGATATGACAGAACCGCTGCACGCCACACCCCTCACCGACCGCGTCTTCTGGGTCGGCGCGATCGACTGGGGCGTTCGCGATTTCCACGGCTATCTCACCAGCCGCGGCAGCACCTACAACGCCTACCTCATCCTCGCTGACAAGGTGACCCTGATCGACAC
>CP070648.1:3613311-3616239 GCA_020354555.1 Armatimonadota bacterium
GATGTAGTCGCCGTCGGCGACCCGGTCGAGTTCGGCCTTGATCTCGTCGGGGTAGGTGTACTGGACGTCCTTGCCCGGCGTCATGAAACTCGCGACGAGCATGCCGTTGAGCGGTTTCGGCGGGTAGGTCTGCGGGACGCCGAAGATGAGGGAGGGCATGCGCTGCCGCGAGAGGTAATTCCACACTGTCTTCGCCTTGACGTACTTGGCGTTGGCGATGTAAAGGTCTTCGTAGCCGTAGCTGCGGCGGTTGCGGAAGCCGTAGAGCCCGAGCATGCCGGGATCCTGCGAGGTCATCATGCAGGTCCAGGCGGGCACGGTGATCGGCGGCACCGTCGAGCGCAGCTTGCCCCACACGCCCTGCTTCATGAGCGATGAAAGGACGGGCAGTTCGTCGCGCCACTGGTCGAAGACGAACTGCGGCGTGGCGCAGTCGAGGCCGAAGACGAGGAGCTTGCTTCCGCTTGCGGTCATCGGGCCGGTTCCGCTCCCTCGTGGGGGGCTTCCATCAGGACGCGCGCGACCTCGGGCCGCGTGAACTCGGGGGGCGGCATCTCGCCGCGCGCCAGCATCTCCCTGACCTGCGTCCCGCTGAGGAAGACGTGGTCATCCTGGCCGTGCGGGCACGTCTTGGTCGAGGCCATGTTGCCGCAGCGCTTGCAGAAGAAGGCGTGGTCGAAGAATAGGGGCGTGATGCCGATCTCGGCGGGGTCGAACTCGCGGAAGATGTACTGGGCATCATACGTGCCATAGTACTTGCCGACGCCGGCGTGGTCGCGCCCGACGATGAGGTGCGTGCAGCCGTAGTTCTTGCGCACCGCGGCGTGGAAGATCGCCTCGCGCGGGCCGGCGTAGCGCATCGCCGCCGGGAACACGGAGATTGCGACACGATCCTTGGGGTAGTAGTTCTCCATCAGCGTGAGGTAGCAGCGCATCCGCACCTCGGCCGAGATGTCGTCGCTCTTGGTCTCTCCCATCAGCGGATGGATGAGCAGCGCGTCCACAATTTCCAGGGCGCACTTCTGGAGGTACTCGTGCGCGCGGTGGATGGGGTTGCGGGTCTGGAACGCGGCGATCGTATTCCAACCGCGGACCTTGAACAGGACGCGCGTCTCCTTGGGGTCGAGGCGGAAGTTGTTGAAGTCGCTGTGCTGAGGCCGGCTGACCACGGAGACGCGGCCGCCGAGATAGACGCCGCCGATCGTGGCGAGGTACTGGACGCCGGGATGCGCATCGTCGGCGGTCTGGAGCACCATCTTGGCCTCGTGCTCCTTGTCCACCTCGTACTTCTCCTCGAGGTGGAGCACGCCGAGCAGGCCACCCTCTTCGCCGTACAGGGCGATGTCCGAGCCCTCGGCATATTCCCCGCCGTCGCCTTCCTTGACTGCGAGGGTGATCGGGATCGCCCAGGGCAGGCCTTTGGCGAGGCGCATGTTGTCGAGGACGCTCGTGTAGTCGTCGAGGCACATGAAGCCCTCGAGGGGGCTCATGGCGCCGGTGGAGATCATCTCGAGGTCGCTCTGCTCGCGGCTGTTGAGCACGAGCCGCGGGAGATCGGGGGCGCGTCGTTCCAGCGCCTCCTTCTCCTTGCCGACGACTATCCGGTCAACCAGCCTTCCGCCGTGTGGCGCAATCATAGACTCTCCGTCCTTACCTATCGTGTACAGAGCCTGCGGGTATTGCCGGTGCTGCAGCAATGCCCGCAGACTCTTCCGGACGAGGTCCGTCTTCGGCGCCGCCATGCCTGGCGTCCTTCCCCATTGCACGGACCTCGATAGGGGCAGAAACTGTATCTTCTCGCCCAGAAGGGGAAATCCCTCGCGTGCGGCCGTCGGCGCCGGAGCGCCGTGCTCGAAGCACGCCGGCCGGCGCCGGAGCGAGCGGACCCAAAGCGCATACCGCTGTTTCATTATATCCAATGCGAGGGAGGCGGGCAAGCCCGGAGGTGGGCGGCGGAGAGTGTGAATCTCAAGCGCTGGTACCGGCGAGGCACTTGTAGGGCTGGCCCTCTGCCGCCCGCGACATCCGGATACCAACCGCCGAGGACGCCGAGTGCGCGGAGACGGATTCATCCACAGATGGCTAGGGCCGCGAATCCCGGACCGCCACAGCGGCCCGACCTATCGGGCCTAGCCGTTACAAGGATTCGGCGGATGGGCGCCGATTCGCGTTTCGTAGGGGCGGCCCTCTGCGGCCGCCCGGTCACCTCACGCCGTGGCGGATGGGATGGCGGGGCGGGGTGGAAACACAGCGACCGCGATGACTGTGGGCGCGCACTCGGCACGGTGTTGAGCAGAAACGGCGAGCGCCCCGCGTCCATCCGCTCACGGGAGCTAAGTCGTGTGTCCGCGAAAGCACGCAGTACGTGTCACTGGCGCAAATAGGTGAGTGTTCCTGGTTGTCGCCAGACTCGTCCCCGCCGAATCCTTTGTCTTCTCGCTCACGAGTCAAGTCTCATGTCGCTGACATTGCCGCGACTCTCGGATTACCCCCCAGAACAGGTAGAGCAACAACGCGGCCCATCCCGCCTGTAAGAGCAACGGGAGGCGGTAGTGGAGCCACACCTCGATGAGCGGCAGCCCGATCGCAAACGCAGCTACGGCAGCGCGGAGGGCCCAAGTGTCGAGGCGCCCTTTTCGCAGCACTCCACGTCTGCAGAGAAGGTTGACCAGGCGAGGAGCCGCCAGAGCAAGCACAACCAGAAGGACACCGGCGCATACCGCCCAGACGGGAGTGCGCTCACCGAGCCATCTTGCTCCTGGCAACAGTGGCGCCAACGCAACAAGGGCCAGCCACCCAAGTACGACCAGGATCACCAGCGCGAGCAAGAGGTGGCGCCCAGCCCATCTAAGTCTGGAATGCGGTTCACTGCTGCACACAGCGCGTGCACCTACTCATGCAAACCAACGATTGTCCGGCTACCCATGC
>CP070648.1:3616339-3620307 GCA_020354555.1 Armatimonadota bacterium
TGAACTGGCGTCGTTCCTGAAGCAGATCAGCGGGGCGGAGGTCGCGGTGGTTCCGGAGGCGGAGTGGTCGCGCGGCCCGGCGATCTTCGTCGGGCCGGCGCGTGCGGCGCGACGGGCGTTCCCCGGGCGCTACATGCGGCCCCTGGGCCATGACGGCTTCGTGATTCGCACCAGCCCGCCGTACCTGCTCCTGGCGGGTGGCGAGCCGCGCGGCACGCTCTACGCCGTGTACACGTTCCTCGAGGATTACCTGGGGTGCCGCTGGTGGACCTCCACGGCGAGTACGATTCCCCGGCACAGCACCATTCGAATCGGGGCGATCAACGACCGCCAGGTACCGATTCTGGAAAACCGGGAGCCGTTTTTCGCGGATGCGTTCGACGGCGACTGGGCGGTGCGCAACAAGGCGAACGGCGCCTCGGCGCGGCTGGACGCGGCGCGCGGGGGGAAGATCACCTACCAGGGGTTCGTGCATACTTTCGCGTCGCTGGTGCCGCCTGGCGAGTACTTCGCCGAGCATCCGGAATGGTTCGCGTTCACCGGCGGCAAGCGCAGCGACGGGTACGTGCAGCTCTGCCTGACCAACGAGGAGCTGAAGCGCTTCGTGGCGGAGCGCGTCAAGGAATGGGCGCGGGCGAACCCGACGGCCAACATCATCTCCGTTTCTCAGAACGACGCCGCGGGCTACTGCGAGTGCCCGAACTGTAAGGCGCTGGCTGAGAAGGAAGGGTCCCATGCGGGGAGCCTGCTGCATTTCGTGAATTACGTCGCGCGGGAGGTCGGCAAGGAGCACCCCAAGGTGGCGATTGACACCCTCGCCTACCAGTACACGCGCAAGCCGCCGAAGTACGTGCGCCCGGAGCCCAATGTCATCGTGCGATTGTGCAGCATCGAGTGCAACTTCGCGCAACCCCTCACCCACCCGAGCAACCGTACGTTCTTCCGCGACCTGGTGGGATGGAGCAAAGTGTCGCAGCGGCTCTACGTCTGGGACTACGTCACGAACTTCGCGAACTACATGTGGCCGCAGCCCAACGTGTACGTCCTCGGGCCGAACGTGCGGACGTTCGTCAACCACGGGGTGCGCGGCATCTTCGAGCAGGGGTCATACACGACGCTCGGCGGCGACATGGCGCTGCTCAAGGCGTGGGTGCTGGCGAAGCTGCTGTGGAATCCGGAGCGGGATGACCGCGCGCTCATCCGCGAGTTCCTGAACGGCTACTACGGCGCGGCCGGGCCGCACGTGGGCAAGTACCTTGACCTGGTGCACCGGGATGCCGTGGATAACGACCTCTACCTCGGCTGCTTCGTGAGCAGCAATTCGCCTTTCCCGAGCATGAAGACAACGAAGGCCGTGCAAGAGGCGTTCGACAAGGCGCTTGCCGCGGTGGCGGGGCAGCCGGAGATGGAGCAGCGGGTGCGGCTGGCGCGCCTCCCGCTGACGTACGTGCAGCTCTGCCGGGGACCGGAGGGGACCGGCGTCGAGGCCTATGAGGCGCTGATCGAGGATTTCGAGGCGGTAGTGCAGCAGGAGAACATCGCGCGCGTGAGCGAGGGCGGCGCGGTGGCACCCAAGATGGCGGAGTTTCGGGAGAACCTGCGGGTGTGGCAGGAGCTGCCCAAGATCGCTCCTGGAGAGGCCACGGTGTGGCCGCTGCCCAATACCTGGAAGTTCGCCACGGACCCGAAGGAGCGCGGCGAGGCGGGGGGGTGGTTCAGGGAAGGATTTGACGACGGCAAGTGGGCGGAGGTGCGCTCCGACCGCAACTGCGGCTGGGAGGTGCAGGGCTTCCCTAACTACACCGGCGTCGGGTGGTACCGGCAGGCGGTCACCGTGCCGGCGGATCTCGCGGACTTCAAGCACCTCTACCTCTTCTTCGGGTCGGTGGATGAGGATGCGTGGGTGTATCTCAACGGGCGGCTCGCCTTCGAGCATACCTGCGACAGCACCGGGCTGCGCCCGGAGGTGATCTGGATCACGCCGTTTGCGTTCGACCCGCGGCCGGGCGTGAAGCTGGGCGCCGCTAACACAGTCGCGGTCAAGGTGCTCAACCGCCTGGGCATGGGCGGGGTGTACCAGCCGGTCTATCTGATAGGCGCGAACCGGGAGCTGGACATCCGGCTGCTCGAAGGTCTCGTAGCGCGCGAGACGGGGGAATAGGCTGCCTTCTTCATGCCTGTCGCATGTCGCCGGTAATCGTCTTCACGTGCGCCGCACTCGCGCGTCGGTGCGGTTTGGCGTTGGTATCCGGCGGGTATCTCAGAACCGGGATGGCTTCGGGCCAGTCCCCTGTTCGGAGTAGTGGCGCGGCTCCCGTGTTGTATCGGAGGCTGGGAGCCGCGCCCTTCTATTCCGCTCCCCGGTGCCTTCCTCACCCGCTCTGATGAGACGGCACAAGCCCGGAGGGATGCCAGCCACGTCACGACATCACGTGCCGGCTACCCCCACGTTGTCGCCTGCACGGAGAACTCTCCGTCCAACGTGTTGACGCCAAACTCATCCTGCACCTGAATGCTGATGCGACCGGAAATGCTCCCGTCGCCGCGCACTCCCTCCCGCGGGCCGGTGCTCTCATCCACCACGAACCACCCGCCCACAACGGCCAGCGGCACCCCGCCCGGCAGCGTGAGAATCGATTGCTGCGGTTGGCCGTCTTGGCCCCCGCGTTCGCCCCCGCTGGCCTGGATAGCTATCTCGCGGCCTCGCAGCACGCCTAGGTCCGCCTCGTAATCCACGTGCACGTCGAGTGGAAACTCGCCCACGAGCAGCACGCCGGGCCCGCGGATCTCAAAGGTTTCCGGGTAGGCATCATCCTCGACCAGGAATATGTCCATCATCTCAAGCGGAACCGCCACTTCCTGATCATCGACGATGAGCCTGAGCTCCGGCGTGGGTGTCGCTGAGCGATCGGTCTGACCCGCGTCGTCCTTGCCGGCGCATCCCGCTAGGACGATCACCGCGACGAACGACAGGAGAACCGTACTGCGGCGCGCGAACGCACTGAAGGGACGTCGGTAGGCTCTTCCCATGATGTTGAGCACCTCCTCGTTTGGGGGCAGTCCGCGAACAATAGCCGTTTCGAGGCGGCCTTGCCGATCGGCCTGCTGCGCGGAATGCCATGGTGTCGGTTCTCAGCGTTCCTGGGATGAATCAGGGAGTGAGCTTCCCTGGGTTATTCATGCTGCCTTCGACGCGCGCGCATGGGTCACGCGCCAGATCGTTCATCTCCGCTGCCCCTGCTCCTGCATCCTGCGGCCCCGACGGGATGGCGGTAGTCCTCACGCCTCGCCACGACAGGGCGGGTCTGCAGCGGTCTTCCTCTCGCCGGAATGTCTTCCCTGCGTCTGAAACCGACATCGGCCTGGGCTACCTTCCTAACCGCCGAGCCGGACACGGTCGGAACGCCGCGCCCGGCCGCACAGGGGCGCGGAGGTCGCAGGCGCGGCGCGCTCGCGGCCCTGCACTCCGCGAGCACAGCCGAGGCGCCCGCTGCGACTCGGTTGATTGCAGCGGAACAATCCGCGCGTATCAGTTGTCCCGCGGCAAGCCACCGGACTCTATGGCTGATAGCGCTTCAGGCGGGCCTTCAGTTCGGGGATGACGTGGGCGCGGCCGGTTTGCTCCAGCCGCTCGAACATCCGCTCAGGGGAATAGTACGGGAACGGCCCCTCGGCGACCATCTGCTCCAGCGGATCCGGCGCGCCGCCCTTCTGAATCTGCTCCTGCCGCCACTCCTCCATCAACGCGGACAGCTCCCCCACTATCTCCGGGCGTTCGGCGGCGAGGTTGGTCGCCTGGTGCGGGTCGGCGCGCATGTCGTGCAGCATGATCGGCTCGTCGTAGGGATACAGGCCGGGGTGCAGGACGCGGATCATCAGCCAGTCGGGGGTGCGGACGGAGCGAGTGAAGGTGTAGATGCCGTGCTCCCAGACCTGATACGGCCAGCCCGCGAACTCCTCCCCGCGCA
>CP070648.1:3620407-3623447 GCA_020354555.1 Armatimonadota bacterium
TGATGGCTGCGCGTCTCGGACCGCACCGCATGAATCGCCCCGCCGCTGTCGAGCCCGGCGACGAGAACCTGGGCCTGTGCGCGGTATGCGAGGGCGCGCAGTCAGCGACCGCCGCATTCAAGAGCAGACCCACGACAGTTCGCGCCGGGAAAGCCAGAGATGCCACGCAAGCGACGAACGCCAGCCTCCAAGCGCATTGCTGAGACGGATCTCTATCGTCCCATCTACGAGCATCTCGTGGCACAGGGATACACGGTGCGCAGCGAGGTGGAGCACTGCGACATCACGGCGACGAGGGGCGATGAGTTAGTCGTCGTCGAGCTGAAGCGCAGCTTCGGCACCAACCTCTTGGTGCAGGCGACGCAGCGCCAGAAGGTCGCGGACTCGGTATATGTCGCGCTGCCGAGGCCGGATGAGTGGAATCAGGCGTGGGGTCGGAAGCTGCACTTGCTGAAGCGCCTCGAGCTGGGCCTGATCCTGGTGTCGTTCGATTCCGGAGAGCCGATTGTCGAGGTCGTGTTTCACCCGGTGCCATTCGACCGGCGACAGCGGAAGAGCGCCCGCCGAGCCGTGTTGCAGGAGATCGAGAGCCGGTCCGGAGACTTCAACGAGGGCGGGAGCTACCGGCGGAAGATTGCGACCGCGTACCGGGAGAACGCGATTCACATCGCGTGCTGCCTGGATGTCTTCGGCCCTCTGTCGCCGCGACAGCTTCGCAGTCTCGGCACCGGGCCGAAGACGGGATCAATCCTCTACAGCGACGTGTACGGGTGGTTCGACCGCATCGGGCGGGGACTATACGGCCTGCGCCCGCAGGGACGGACGGAGATCGGGCACTATCCGCGGCTGGCGCGGCGCTACCGCACACTGGCGCGGGAACGCAGCAGCCTGCTGCTGCCCACAGCGGAGCCGAAGTCTTCCCCCCAGCCAGAGTGAGGGCGCGGTGGCCCAAAGCTCTGCGGCGCCACACGCCGCCCTTTCAGTCCCGCTAAGCCGCGTCTCCCCGTTCTGCGCCTGGTGCAGATGCGGCGTCATCGTCGCGAACGACGTGCCGCGTCGTCGGCACAGAGGCCGCGGGCTAATGCGCGCGGCTCGTCCCGAGCAGACGCGCGAGGCGCAGCACCAGCCATTCGCCCCAGCGGTAAAGCCGCCGATTCCGAATCGCATTCAGTTCGGTCTCGAGGGCGCGAACGTAGCGGCCGAGGTGTGCCACGTCCTGTTCCCGCGCGCGCTGTAGGCGCGCCATGTCTTGCTCCGCCTCGACCGCCCTTTGGCCGAGTCTCCGAACCGGTTCCGCCATTGCGCGGCAGGCGGCGCTCGCATCGGGGTAGGCGAGCGCAAGTCGTTCGACGGCGGCCTCGATCGAGGCGACGGCGGGATCAGGCGAAGGGGCCGCTCGCGCTGCTGCCGCGGGCGGAGGCTGCGCCGACAGGCCGGCGATTCGCTCGATGTGTTCGGCGGCGGCGGCGGCGTGCTGCGCATCACTGTGCATGACGAGCGCCAGGTACTCCGACGGGGTGCAGACGAGCGCCTCGGAGTCGTCGTCGCGGGTCGGGCTGCGGTGCACATCATGCTCGATCGTGGCCACCATGTTGCACCAGCCGGAGGCGAAGTTGAGCAGGTAGAGATAGCGCTCGTCAACCGGCCCGTCCACGCGAGAGAGTTGCTCCCCGATGAGGTGAAACTCCTCATCGGAGAGCTCGCAGGCAGGGCGCAGGGCGACGTTGAGCTCGGTGCAATGCACGTCAACCCTGCCTGCCCTTGTCAGCGCGCGGTAGTAGTCCAGAAACGACCGGACGCGCTCGTTGTAACCCAGGATATCGGCGGCGGAACCGCGCGCGTAGCTGGCTTCGACGTCGGTTATCGCGCGCGTCGGCTCGCAGATGACCGCGACCTTTCCGCCGCGCCGCGTGACTCGCGCCATTTCGGTTGCTGCGCGGTCGAACTCGTCCACGTGGTGCAGAAACGATCGCCCGACGGTGACGTCGAAGGTGTGGTCCGGGAAAGGCAGGCGGGCCGCCTCGCACATCGCCCCGCACGCGATGCCTTCCTCACCGATGCGGGCCAGATCCCAGGGATAGACATCTGTGGCAACCACGCGCGCTCCGCGTTCGGCTAAGCGGCGTGTCGTTCCTCCGGCTCCAACTCCCAACTCAAGCACGACCTGTCCCGCCTCCACGGCGAGAGACTCTGTCGCCCACTGTTCGAGGCGTCGGTGCAACTCGGCGGTGCGCGTGTCTTCAGCTATGCGCTGCGCTTCAAGCGGATCGGACGGGAGCGGGCCACGCGATCGTCGGGCGGTGTCCTTGAGTCGGGCCGCGACCTCCTTCAGGAGGCCGCGGCTTGATGTGGTCGGCGCGATCATGCACGGCACCCCACTGAAGACCGGAAACTCCAGGCCGCACCGCGTGCAGTCCAGGAGGACCTGCTGATCGGTTCCGCCTCGCCCAGCGTGGGAGTTGGCAGGTGCTGTCGCCCGGAGTTGGCCGAGACAGCGCGGGCAAACCACGAGGTCGAGAATGGATGATGCGCATGTGTCGTGCATTACTGCCTCTCGCGGCCGCGCGCGGCGTCGCCGTACGAGCCACTTGCACGCGAGCCAGACAATCGAGGCCCATTGTGCTCGCAGGACCAGGGGTAATGTAGCATCGCGAGCGGCGGCCCGTCAACGGCCCGCGTCACTGCGGGGCTTTCCCCCGCAGGCGTGGCGCGTCCTCACCAGGCCGGCGAGACGTCTCTAGGGATGGGTTGCCGCTGCTCTTTGGAGTCTCGTGTATTACCGCAGCACCGGTGATACACCTGGACTCTTCCGGACGAGGTCCGTTCGGGAGGTGCCCCGCCGTCCCTTGCGTCCTTCCCTATAGAGTCTCGGCTATTGGAGTGGCAGCCCAGACTCCATGAGAACGGGATTCGTGAGCATGATCCTCTCGTCTGCGGGCCTTCCGGTGATACACGAATCCCGGCAATGCACGAACCTCGATAGGTCAGCTATCCGGCGCGTCAGGGCTCGTCGTCGCGGGCGACACGCGCTGGTGAACCA
>CP070648.1:3623547-3627650 GCA_020354555.1 Armatimonadota bacterium
AAGTACCATCCGCGGACCAGAATCTGGTTTACGAACCAGAAGTTCAACAACGATGACGATAACGCCATCTTCACGTACCTGCAGGAAGAGCCGCGGGAGTGGCTGTGGGCCTGGGGCTATGGCCCCGGCTCAGACGCCATGAGCTGGCAGCCGGGCCACCGTCAGACGCACCGCACGGACCTGTTCCGCTATCCCGGGTTCGGGCCTCCCGATCGCTACAACCAGGAGATCGTGCGCCAGTTGCCGCCGCAGCAGGTGCTCATGCACTACAATGAGATAACGCACTGGCGTTACTCCGAGTTCGGCTATGTTCTGGCCTACCCGCGCGCCGACCGCAACGGGGAACTGCCGCCTCCGTGGAACCACTTCATCTACGAGCGCCGCCCCGACCAAGCGCTGACGATGGTCTACGACCGGGCCACGTGGTTCGCGTGGCCGCGCTACTACCATTGGGCATTCGGTGAAGTGGTGCGATACGGAGTGGGAGATGTCACTCACTCCAGCGGGTTTCACGACCACTTCAATCAGTGGATGTGGCAACGCCTGCTGTGGGCGCCCCAGACGGGCGTGGATGATGCGGTAGAGGAATACTGCCGCAGCTGGTTCGGGCGCGCGGCCGCGCCGTACATGGCAAAGGCCCTCTTTCAACTCGAGGAAAACCTGCAGGAGAATCCCGAAGTGGCAATCACGGAAAAGGAGGGCATTCAACGGTACTACGATCTCGTGAAGCGGGCCGGCGAGCGCATCCCGGCGCACCAGATGAAAGGCCACTGGCTGTGGCGGCTGTACATGCAGAAGGCCGCGCTCGACTTGTACGTCAGGCACAGCGTCAGGCAGCAGACCGACCTGCGGCAGCGTATCGAGCGCAGCGTGTCGCACACCCTCGAACAAGGGAGCTTCGACGACACGGTGGATTCGATACTGCCGTGGTTTGACCAATTGGGCGAGGCGCCGGAGATGAGACGGCTGCGAGAGGAAGCGCTGCGCCTGGGCGAGGAAAGCAATGCACTGTTCGGGGCATGCAACGAGGGGTGTTTCAACCTCAAGCACGATTTCATTGGGCTGGGCTGGCTCAAGCGGCAACTGGAGCGGGCGCGCGCGGCGTCGCCCGAGGATAAGGGCGAGATGCTGCGCATGATTACTGCTTACGACGACCCGGGCGCAGGCGGGCTCTACGACAACTGTGGGGCGGGGAACACCTGCCCGCATCTCACCCACGGCTATCCCTTCGATTTCGGGCAGCCCAACTTCGGGGACTTGGCGTGGGAGGCCAACCGCCCCAGCCAGCGCACAATGCACTACACCCAGGACGAGGCCCAGGGCGTCACATTTCACTATCGTGATCTCGATCCCGAGGCCCAATATCGCGTCCGCTTCACATTCGTGCGCCCGTGGTACCAGGAGCGCTACGCCTCTCGCATGAACCAGAAGTCGCAGACAATCCATGCCAACGAGTTCGTACTGGCGCGCGATCTGGAAGTGCCGTTGCAGGTGAGCGATTTCTTCACCTTCGATATACCGCGCGAGGCGACCCGGAGCGGCGAGCTGATTCTCCGGCGGGAGAAAGCGCGCGGGGTGGGGGCGGGGGATCGCGTGACTGTCGAGCAATGGCGCAACTGCAGCGGATGGGGCACCATGGTGTCCGAAGTGTGGCTCATGAAGAAGAAGTAGCGAGCACAAGCTCTTCCGATCCGTACCAACCGGTGGAACGGAGCGAGGAATGAGCCCGTGGGTCTGAACCCCGAAAGCTGGTCCACCTGAGATGAGAGGAAACGAGGAAGTTGAACCTATCTCAGGAGGCTCAGAGCATGAAGCGCAAGCGATACACGGAACCCAGATCGTCTTCGCCTTGCATCCTGTCGGTCCTCACCACCGCTGGGACGAATCACGGGGCGAATCAAGGTACAGTCCGGGTGTCCCTGCTCTTGCATCTTGCGGTTTTGACGAGCTTGCGATAGTCCTCGCGCCTGGCCACCATGTACCGGTCTCACCGGTGACTGACCACTACAAGCGGTGTCGCGGGCGGTTGACAGGGACAATCGGCCACGCGGCTGGTCGACGAATAACCGGCGCTCGTTGACGAAAGGCGCATTGCGGAGTAAGATGCGCTGCGGGGTGCGTCACGCCTACGCTACGCTTGGAACGCAATCCAAAGTCAGGGGGACGGACTCATGCGCAATTGGCCGTATTTCGTAGGGGGTAACTTCTGGCTTCTGATGGCCCTGGTCCTCTGGTTGGGGCGAAACGCGGTTAGGACTGGGCCGACCCGCTACTCGTTCTTCGGCGTCGGGGGCTGGCTTTCGCCCTTCGAATATGGGCTGCTGGTCGTCGCCTGCGCGTTCATCGGCGCGGCACTGATGTTCTTGTGGAGCCGACCAGCGAATACATCGGACCCGAGGTGATCCTCGAACCCGGTGTTACCCAATGATTTCGTTGCTTCAGCAGTCCGTTGCCGGAGCCCTGCCCGCGGTGAATGGCTCGCCTGCCGAAGCCTTGGCGAAGGGTGGTGGCGGAAAACGATCTGAGAGCGAAACATTCCCGAGCTGTGGACGAGGTCGAGGGGTTCCATGCGAGCCACTCCGTGGCGCACCTATCCCGCGGTCGAACCAGAAAGCGCGACAAGGAAACAGCAGGCCGGTGCCGGCCACCCCGTACAGGCCTCACCGGGCCTTTCGGGTCGCCTTCAGGACCTTCTTGATCGCTTCCAGGCGAGCGTTGCCCTCGGCCTTCGTAGGAACGAGCCAGCCTCCCTCGTCGGACTCGTTCCAGGCATAGATGATTACCGCGTTGGCATCCGCGCAGTCGGGGTTCTGGCGGTTCCATTCGACGGCGGCGCGAAGGTTGTCCGCCAGCTCGACAGGCGTCGGTTGCGTGTACCAGGGGCCGCGTGGAGGCGACTTGTAGATTTCCTGGTACCGCTTCGGGTCACGCCGGCGAGGCCGGTTGTCCCAGCCCGCACTGACGATTGGGATGACCCTCTTGCCTGTCGCCTTGCAGGATTCCCAGAAGGCGCGGTTGGCATCAGCGAGCGCACGGTAGGGATACTCCTGGGTGCCGTGGCTGAAGTCCGCTGAAGCATAGGCGCTGATCGCATCGAATCCCATCGTGTCAACATACTCTGCGCCGACGCGCGCGTTGAACACCTGCGCCGCGATGTACGGCGGTTTGAGGCCTGCCGCCACTGACTTACGACGCAGCTGGTCCAGCGCTTCCCTGACGGCCGCCTCCGAGCCGAAGTACGTCGGCATCTTCTCGACGTAGAAGATGTAAACCAGCGGCCGGCCCTCCAACACTGTCTGATAGTTGGGCTCGCGGAACAGCCGCACGTACGCGTCAATTGCCTGCGGGAAATCGTCTTTCGGGCCCCAGTAGCCCTGTGCCATCAGGATCAGCGCGAACTTCACGTCGTCCCGGCGCTTGCTCGCCAGGTGGAGTCCAAGAGCGTAGTTGCCTTTGGTCGGGTCAGACGGGTCGTGCAGCGAATAGCAGTAGGCCCAGTAGTCGAGGCCAGCGGCATGTGCGTAGGCTATCTCCTGGTCCATCACTTCCTGGGTGTCGGCTCGCACAGCAACTTCCTTGTCAGAGATAACCCGACTGTAGAAGGGGAGGCGGTGACGCCACTGCTTCGGCGCCAGGTTCTTCTCCCACTCGTTGTCGCCTGACCAGGCGTCCCAGCGAATGGCGCCCACCACCGTTTGTCTGGGCGGCGATTGCCGCGCGCCGGCAAGGCTCACATTTGCTGGCAGAGATAGCGCAGCCAATGTGAGTAGTAGGGGAGCACTACGACCGTATCGCATCTCGGCTCGTCCTCATCTGTCAATCATCATGGTGCGGGACAACCGTCTCCGGCATCTGTGGGACGAATCCGGGGTGAATGAAGCCGCGGCTCCGGAGTCCCTGCTCTTGCATCTTGTTTCGTCCGCGCGAGCCTCCGGGGGTGCTCGCGCCTTGCGGCCCAGCTCCGAATCCGAGGCGCTCTTCTGCGCGTCAGGTGCGCTTCCCTGCGGCGAGGCCGGCAGGAATGCCCGCCTCGTTGACCCAAACTGACTAGGCCCGCTGGGACGCCATCCCGGCCCCGCAGCGGCTTAGGGACTGCAACATTC
>CP070648.1:3627750-3630641 GCA_020354555.1 Armatimonadota bacterium
GCCTCCTTGTGCCATGAACGTGCGGCCCGTCGTGCGCGCACGGCACGCCGCACCGCCAAACAAAAACGCCCGCCAGGAAACGGGAAGCAACGCCTAGGTCTGCTTAGCCCCGAGGCGCAATCAGCAGCCCGGCGCCCGACCCCAGCGGGCACTCCAAGCCGAAGACTAGTTGCGGCGAGATGATTCCATCCGTCACTACGTCAGTCCTCCTGGCTACCGGGGTTTTTTCTTGAGCTTCCGCGCCGCGCGTCGCGCAGCCGGGGCGCGGCAAGGCCTGCGGCTCCATGGGCTTGGTGGGCGATGCGGGGCGCTTGCGTTGCGATGCCGTTGCGGCGTCAGCGAGACGGCCTGTGCTCGATGAATGCGTCGTGGAGGCCGCCGATGTCGGGGTATATCTCTGCGGCGCCGGCCGCGCGGAGTTCCCGCTCGCCGAATCCGCCGGTGAGCAGGGCGATGCAGTCCATGCCGGCGGCGCGCGCGGACTGCACGTCATAGAGGCTGTCGCCGATGGCGACCGCGGCGGCGGGTTCCACCCCCAGCTTGTGTGCGTCGAGGAGATAGATGTCGGGCGCGGGCTTGCCCGCCGACACCTCGCGGTCATAGGCGGTCGCGTCGGCGATCGCCTTGGCTTCGAGCAGGCGCAGGTGGTGTTGCAGCTCGTCCCTCGTCGCGCCGGTGGCGAAAGCCACGAGCCCACCGGAATCCTTCACCGCGCGGAGCAGTTCGCGCCCGCCGGGGAAGGGCCGGAGTTCCCCGAGGCGCGAGGCGAACACCTCGTTCTTGCGCTCCACGATGCGCGCCCCTTCGCACTCACGCCCGGGCGGCAGGAGTTCCCTCACCCACTCGTCGGAATGCTTGCCGAAGAGCCCTTCCAGGCGCTCGCGGGTTGCCTCGACGCCGGCTTCGGCGAGCACCTCGCTCCACGCGCGCAGGTGGGTCTCGCGGGTGTCCACGAGGGTGCCGTCAATGTCAAATATCGCGGCGGGCTTGAGGCGCAGGATGGTCAATGTGAGCAGTGACTCGATTCAATATTCGATGCCGGGGCGGGCGGGCCGGCCGCTGTCGAAGGGGTGCTTCACCGAGCGCATCTCGGTCACGAGGTCGGCGGCGTCGAGGACCGGCGGCGGAGCATTGCGGCCGGTCAGGATGACCTCGACGTGCTGCGGGCGACCGCGCAGCAGGGCCAACACCTCATCGGTATCGAGCAGGCCCTCGCTGAGCGCGACGTTCGCTTCGTCGAGGACGACGAGATCATATTCGCCGCCGTCAATCGCGGCCCGCGCGAAATCCAGCCCTTCACGCGCCATGCGCCGGTCGTCATCGGTGTAGCCCGCCTGCCACCACGGGCCGGTGCTGCGGGAGGCCAACTCCTCGCGGCTCGCGCCGAACTGGCGCGCTGTAATCCCCGGGGCGAGCTGCTGGGCGGCGTGCAGCTCCCCGAGATCCGCGTCGCCTTTCAGGAACATGATGACGCACACGCGCAGGCCGCGGCCCGCGGCGCGCAGCGCCTGGCCCCAGGCGGCAGTGCTCTTGCCCTTGCCGTCGCCGGTATAGACCTGTATCAGACCTCGCTCGAGTTGCGGCATGGTGTGCTCCGCTCTACTCCGTTATGTCATGCGAGACCGTCAGTCCGCCTCAACCCGGCCGGGCGGCTCGCCGAGGTGGCACGTCTCGTTGAGCATTGCGACGGTGGGGCCGCCCGCATTGCGCGTGATGGTTGTGATGCCGCCGTTGCTGACGGCGAACGCGAAGCGCGCGCTCATCGGGGCGCCGAGCGCGCGGCTGATGATGGCCTTGATCGGGCCGCCGTGGCCGGCGATGACGACCGTCTCGCCCTCGTGGCGCTGCCACAGCTTCTCGGTGAAGCCGAGCACGCGCCCCCATGCTTCGCCTGCCGATTCGCCGCCGGGAGGAATCCACGTATCGCGGTTGCTGCTCCACTGCGCCCACGATTCCGGGAAGCGCGCGACGGCTTCCTCGCGCGTCAGACCCTCGACCTGGCCGAAGCTGCGCTCGCGCAGCTCGGGGGCGATGGTGGGTGCGACACCGAGCACGCTGCCGAGTATCTCAGCGGTCTCGCGGCAGCGGACGAGATCGCTGCAGTACAGCGCGACCGGGCGCACGCCGGCGAGGCGCCGCGCGGCGGCGGCGACCTGGGCGCGGCCGTGGTCGTTGAGCGGCACGTCACACTGGCCTTGGAAGCGGTGCTGCAGGTTCCAATCGGTCTGCCCGTGGCGCACGAGGATGAGCGTCGTTTCGTTCAAGCGATCTCTCCGTGGCCGAGTTCGGTCCCGTCGGGGCTGACGCGCATCGAGCCGAGCCGGAGCGCGCGCACCTGCCCGAGGTCATCAATGGGCGCGTCAATCGTCAGGCGCCGCTGCTTGAAATCAACCCGCGTCAGGATGCCCACGCCGAGCGCGCGGCCCGAACCGTCCATCAGCCCGACCAGCAGGTTATCCAGCAGCCCGGCATCCACGGCCCTGATGTCCATTTCGTCGCCCTTGATGGTGCGGTGCGCGGCGCCGGGGAGACGCTTGACGATGGCGAAGATGCCGGCTTCGACGCGCTCGGCATACAGCACTTCGCCTTCGACGACTTCTTCGACGTAGGCGGCGATGTGGCCGGGCGCGAGTTCGCCGGTCAGCCATGTCGTCTGTTCGAGCCCGACGTCATCCCATGCCAGTTCGTGTTGCCGCGCCTGCCGGAAGTACGCAGCGAACTGGCGCTCTCGCTTGGCCTTGCGCTCGTTGCGCTCGCGCGCCTTGACGGAGCGGGACACGGGCAGGCGCCAGATCCGGGGGTCGTCGCGCTTGCGATACGGCGCGAGGAGATGCTCGGCTTCGTCTTTTCGCTGTAGGGCGACGACGTGGCGCGGGCGGAGCAGTTCCACC
>CP070648.1:3630741-3634225 GCA_020354555.1 Armatimonadota bacterium
CGCGAAGGAGCGGCTGTACCTGACGCTCGCCGGTCACCGCTTCATGTACGGCGTGGGGCGGCCGACGGCGCCGTCGCGGTTTCTCGGGGATGTCCCCGACGAGCTGATAGAAGGGGCGCTTGCGCCGCGCCCGCGAGCGGTCACCTGGGCGTCAGCCGACAGCGCGGGGGTGGAGGAGGCGCGCCGGATAGTTGCCGACCGGGGCGGCTCGGACACGGCCTTCAAGCCCGGCGACAAGGTGCGCCACGAGTCGTTCGGCGAGGGTATGGTGGTCAACTCTGAGTTGAAGGACGGCAAGGCTCGCGTGACGGTCGCGTTTCCGAACCAGGGCGTGAAGAAGCTCGACCTCGAGTACACGAATCTACAGAAGGTGAAGTAGGCCATGCCGTGCCGGGGACAGCCGCGCCCGCGGGCGTGCGTCATGTCGGGCGTGTGGGGCGTCGCTGCGGTGCTCGCCGCGGTGGCCGCGCGTCCCGGGGCAACTCAGGAGCGGTCGGTCGAAACCGAGCACTTCGCCATCTACACCGAGGCAAATGCCACAGAGCGCCAGGCCGAGCGGGTGGGCAAGCTCGCCGAGCGCGCGTTCGGGAGGGTGACCGGTGACCTCGGCCATATCCCGACGGAGCGCATCGGCGTGCTCGTGTACGGTCAGCCCACCGGTTTCATCGAGCAGGGCGCACCGGTGCATGCGGTCGGCCTGGTGCAGACCCCACACAACCTGATCCGCATAGACCTGTGGCGGTCACAGGATGAGTTGTACACGGTGGTCGCCCATGAGGTAGCGCACGTCGTGCTGGCGCGGGCGCTGCGCAGCGACCTGGACAAGTGCCCGCGGTGGTTCAATGAAGGGGTGGCGACGTGGGTGTCGCAGATCTGGTCGCTGGACGATGACGCGCGCGCGCAGGACTTGGCGGCGGTCGGCCACGCCGTTGCCCCCGATGCCCTCGACACCAAGTTCTCCGCATCAAGCAGGCAGGAGATCGGCGAGGCATATCTGCAAAGCGCGGCGATGGTCGAGTACCTCACGCGCGTCGGCGGTGCGCGAGCGATTCCCCGGGTGATCGAAGCCCTGCGGCGCGAGCCCGATTTCGATGCGGCGCTTCGGCAGATCGCAGGGCTAACGCAGGACGAGCTGTATGATCGGTGGTTCCGGGAACTCGGCGGTCGTCGGCGCTGGCCGCGGTGGGCCAACATCGGGGCTGACGCGCTCTTCTTTGCCGCCGTCGCGATCCTCTGCGCCGCAGTCGCCGCGCGCGTCTGGCGCCGCCGCCGACAATGGCATCTGGAACACGCCGACGAAGGGAGTCTCACCCCCGAGGAGATAGAAAGGGCACGCGAGATTGAGGACAGTCACGACTCGGACGATCGAACGATCAACTGACGCAGGCGGCGCTTGGCGGCGCAGCCTGAGAGTCGCGGTGGTAATCGCCGTCGCTCTCACCGCAGTCCGCCACGCCGCACTGTGTGCATCCGCTGAGGTCGAGGGAGAGCTGTTGTGGAAGGCGCGGCGATTCGACAGCGCGATGCAGGAGCGGCATGTGCGCGACGGCGGGCTCGTCGCCGGCGGCGCGCGGATACCGTATGAGCCCGGCGCCGACGAGAACGATGAGAACAGCGCATACCTGACGGGTGCCTACCTCGCGGCGCTGTCATTCCGCTTCGCCGCGACCGGCGACGAGGCGGCACGCGAGCAGGCGCTGCGCTGCTTTCGTTCAGTCCAGAGACTGGTCGCGGTGACGGGGCAGAAGGGCCTGCTCGCCCGGTGGTACGAGAAAGCATCCGCGCCGTCCCCCGACGAGGGCCACGGGTGGCTCAAGGACCACTGGCATCAATCCGGCGAGTACCGCTGGCTCGGCAACGTCAGCACCGACCAGTACTGCGGTGCGCTGTTCGGGCTGGCGACCTATCATCGTCTGGCGGCGCCGGACAGCGTGAAGCCGGAGGTCGTTTCGTTAGTCAGCGACATGGCGGGCAGGATCCTCGACGCGGGCATGGTCATCACCGACCTCGACGGCCAGCCGACGACGTGGAGCAACATGTCGCCGCAAGGCCTCCAGGAGCCGATGTACGCGCTGATCGGCCTGGGCTTCCTGCGCATCGCCGCGGAGGTGACGGGCGAGGAGCGCTTCGCCCGTGAGTACGACCGGCTGTTAGACGAGCATGACTACGCCGCGCGGGCGATTCCGGTCAATCGCTGGCAGTCGGAGTGGAACTACTCCGACGACGTCATGGCGTGGGAGATGCTGTATCACCTACTCCTGCTGGAGCAGCGGCCGGAGCAGAAAGCGAAGATTGACGGCGTAGCCGATGCCGCCTGGGGCCTGGTCGAGGGACAGAAGCGCGTGCTGTTCGATGTCGTCCGTTCGGTCACGAGAGGTGACAAGGCGCTGGGCGACGAGGCAGCGCATCAGCTCTTCCTCATGCCGGCGGAGAAGATCGAGGCGCAGCGGTCCCAGCGATCGAACCCGCCCAAGGATCTGAACCTGCGGCCGGTGACCTGGTTCCAGTGGACGGCGAGTCCGCATCGCTCGATCATAGGCATCGAATGGGCGGGCGTGGACTATCTCCTTCCTTATTGGATGGCGCGGCATCATGGGCTGGTGGGCGGGCCAACGCAATAGAGCCGTGTTGTCGGACGCCACCAGCCGCAGGCAGGCAGGGAGCGCCGTAGAGCTCTCGTAGTGTAGTGGCACGCGAGCAGGGGCGGCGAGCGCACCGCCCCTGCATCATGTCTGGACGCTTTGGGCCCATCCGTCTGGGGCGCAGGCGGCCCTGCTCCACTATCTTCGCGGAGCGCGATCCTCGGCCGCCGGCAGCGGCTGGAACGCCTTGTGCGGCTCGACCTGGTACCAGTAGGCGACACTGGAGTAATCGTTACCCTGGTCGTTCGCGTGCCCGTGCTCGATGGTCACGCGGATTGATTTCCGGAAGTGCACCGGATCCTCGATGTGGAACCGGTATAAGCTCCACTTGCCCGACCAGCCGACGACATCCTTGCCCAGCGACACGCCGGTGTACGGGCCGGAGTACTCGCCGCTCGGGAAGCCCCACGCCTCGCAGAAGTAATCCTCCGTGCCGGTGCCGTGGAGCGACGGCGGCCACTTCTCGCCGTCAACGAAGATCATGTCGTCGCCTTCGCCGTACCAGGTGTGGTTCTGATGGTACGCGTTGAAGTTGTCCACGCTCAGCACGCAGCCGACGTAATGCCCCCGTCCCTTCGCGTCGAGAATGACGTAGTTGTCCTTGCCGGTAAGGTTGACCTCCGGTTTCCCCGATGGGAACTCGACTTTCTCGCAGGGGTGCTCCTGACTGTAGCACGCGTGGAAGCGGCCCTGGTTGTCGTCCGGCGCGTCGTACAGCTCGTGGTCAATGTAGTAGTAGAACGAGCGGACGGGCTTGTCTGACTGGTTCTCGACGGTGATGAGCGCGCCCGTGGCGAACGGCATCGGGAAGTAGCAGTTCATCCCGGCGTTGCGGCCCCAAC
>CP070648.1:3634325-3654959 GCA_020354555.1 Armatimonadota bacterium
GAGTGGTCGCAGGGAAGCCACCGTTACCCGACGAAGAAAACTCCAGGCACGAACCTTTGCGGCCAGATGGACGCATTACGCGCAGATGGCGGAGTGCGGCAAGAACGCAGGGGTGGAGACGCCCGAAGTACCTCTCTTCTATACACCCGTGATTGGTATCACGAACGCTGATGACGGACACCCTTGGAGCAATACCATGACGAGAAATGTTTCTCTTGGCTGTCTCGTGGCGTGGATGTTCTCGTCGGTTGGGGCCTGCGCAGATCGTGGTCCGATCAAGATCAGTGATAGTCTTGTCGATCGCCGCGGACTCACGATCAAAGGCGCGTTCGGGCAGGCGATCAACGGCAAGGCATTTCAGCAGGACGCAGTTGTATCTCACAACGGCTATCAATATGTGGCGTACTATGATTCCGAGAGGCATGTGTGCGTCGCGAGACGTAAGCTTCTCGGGGGAACGTGGGATATCATCAGGTTCACGGACTACGACTTCACGAGTAATGATGCCCACAACACGATTTCTATAGGAATCTGTCCAAGGGACGGTACGATCCATCTCGCGTTCGATCATCACGGCAATCCTCTTCACTATCGCGTTTCTCGACAGTTGGCCGCTTCACAGTCTGACAAGATGCTCTGGAACGAAGAACTCTTCGGGCCTGTTACATCAGAGTTGGAGAAGGGCAAGAGCATTGTCATCACATATCCCCGTTTCTGGCAAACACCGGACGGAGGCCTGCAATTCTGCTATCGTCGGGGAGGCTCAGGAAACGGCGACCGCATGCTTGTCGACTACGACCCTGAAGGGGGTGGGTGGGCCAATACGCGCCAGATAGACTCCGGGAAAGGAGACTTCGGTAACAGCAGTTCCAGGTGTTCGTATCCGAATGGATACAGCTACGGCCCTCGAGAGAGACTGCATGCAACATGGGTCTGGCGAGAGGGAGCGGACACAGCAAACCACGATCTCATGTACGCCTACAGCGAAGACGAGGGCAGGTCCTGGTTTAACAACCGGGGGGAGAAGCTAGAAGGGCCGCCCCGCGTCGACTCGCCAGGAATTACGGTTGTCAAGATCGCTCCTGAATACGGTTTGATGAATACGCACGGACAGGCCGTGGACTCGCAGGGGCGCATACACGTTGTCATGTGGCATTGCTCGGATGAGTCTCTCCAGACAGCGGGAGCCAGCCCCGGGCAAAGTCGGTGGGGCCCCGCTGAGGCCCGTCGCTACCACCACTACTGGCGCGACAACAACACGGTCTGGCATCATCGGGAACTTCCTTGGGTATCAGGAGGCCGCCCGAAGATATTCATTGACAGGAAGGACAATGCATACCTCATCTACGACGCCAAGGGAAGTCTGACGATCGCCGGGGCGACGGCGGCGTCCCAATGGTCGGATTGGAGAGTCCTTCATGTCGAAGACGGCCCGTTTGTCAACGAAATGCTTGGCGATCCCTATCGATGGAAGGATGAGAACATCCTGTCTATTATGGTGCAGGAAGTACCGAGAGAGGCCCATGAGGCAACGGCCCTGCGAATTCTCGATTTCGACCTCGCAGAGTGATCGGCATCGTAAGACAGGCATAGGAATGCGATGAGCGCTTACAATTAGGGTCTGCGCCTTTCAGGCGGCCCGCTACTTGCGGGTTATCCCCGCGTTCGGAAGTAAGGCGAATCGAGGAACGACGGCCAAGGAAGACGTCCGACCCGATACTGTAATCATCCTTTCCGATGATGACGGATA
Source organism: Armatimonadota bacterium (assembly GCA_020354555.1). NCBI lineage: Bacteria > Bacillati > Armatimonadota > Armatimonadota bacterium. Next base: position 3,636,076 of record CP070648.1, read on the forward strand.
TGGCGACTCATCCGTGTACGGTGGACCCGATATGAAGACAAAAGTATCCATAGCATCGCTGTCAATGGCATACGGTTCACGCAATTCTGCGCCAATGCTCCTGTCTGTTCGCCGAGTCGTGCGGCCTTGATGGCGGCACGCTACTCTGACCCGGTTGGTGTGCCAGGGGTCATACGCACTGACCGCGAGAACAGTTGGGGGGAAACCGATCCTAAGGCTGTGGCCCTTCCGCGCTCCTACGCCGTCAGGAAGAAGTTGACATAGGTGGTTAGGCCGGGGGGCAGAGAGATATTCTTCTCCACTTGTTGCGCCCAGCGCGAGTAGCCGTGCTGCCGCGTCGCGACGGATCACGTACAGGAAACGTTCGGATACATAACAGCACTCTTCCGTTCGCGGCATGATACCACGCTTATGTGCCCTCAGAGGTGGGCTTACGTCGGCCCTTGAGCCGCGAAGACGGCCTCACGAGCGCTTGCCAGGCTACCAGTGATCTTATGGGCGGTTGACGAGAACAATCTGTCTCAAGACGAGGCCAAGAACTCATCGTCGGGGCAGTTCCCAGGGGAGGCATTGACACGCCGTCTCATAGAGACCACCACAACCGGTGTCATCTGCGCTTGACACGCGCACTCAGGTCAGTAGTGCCCACATCCGCCTGGAAATCGGTGTCCCAAACCGACTTAACACGGACATGACGCAGCGCTATCCCGGATCGCCGCCGCCGGTGATTGCGCGGATGTCTTTTGTCCAGATTTCAACGACCCGGTCCGCGACATGCTCGGCAGTGAGTTGGTCTGTATCTATCTCATGTTGAGCCGCGCGCTGGTACATGGGGGTCCGCCGTCCGAGCACTTCCCGCACTTCCTCGGTGAACGTCTTGCCCCCGGTCAATGAGGGGCGTTGCGTCCCTCCCTCGATGCGCGAGACGATAGTCTCCACGGACGCCTTCAGCCAAATGATGCAGGCGTTCGCTCGCAAGACCTCGATATTCTCCGGTCGTTCGATGATGCCCCCGCCGGTGTCTATGACGGTGTGGTCGAGGCCGGCCAATTCCCGCGCCGCCGCCGACTCCAGGTCGCGAAAGGCCGGCCAGCCATGCTTCTCCACGATCTCGGGAATGGACATGCCGGCCTGGTCAACGATGCTCTGATCCATCCCCACGTATCGCATCTGGAGGCGCTCCGCGACGAGCACCCCTACCGCGCTTTTCCCGGTGCCGCGATAGCCGATCAGTACAATGTTCACGCCTGCAAATGCTCCATGACAACTTGGCGCATCACTTCGACCGGCGCATCAACGCCGGTGAAACGCTCAAATTGCAGCACCGCCTGGTTGATGAACATCTCGACCCCAGGGATGACCGTGCAGCCGCGCGACCGGGCGTCCGCCAGCAGCTTCGTCTCCAGCGGGGTATAGACGATATCGAAGATGGTCTGTTCGGGCCGGAGCAGCTCGGCGGGAATCAGAGAGGCGTCTTCGTTGGGATGCATGCCGACCGGCGTGCAATGGACGATCACATTTGCGTTTCCCATCGCCGCCCTAAGCGATTCCCCGGTCAGCGGCTCAGTCCGGATGGCAGCCTTCGTGCCGCTCGTTAGGTCGGCCGTCAACCGCCCAAGCATCGTCTCGTTGACGTCGAGAATCGCGAGTTGGCGCAGCTGGGTCCCGCGCGCCAGCGTGAAGGCTAGCGCGCGCGCCGCGCCGCCCGCGCCCAGGATCAGGACGTTCCGGCCATCTACCTCAACGCCGGCGTCCGCCAGGGCCTTCAACGCGCCGGGCCCGTCCGTGCCTAGTCCGATCAGCCTGTCGCCCTCATGGATGACCGTGTTGATGGCGCCGATGGAGCGGTCCACCTCCGCCACCTCATCCACGTACTTCATGGCCTCAACCTTGTGGGGGATGGTCACGCTCAGGCCACGAAAATTGTCCAGGGCCCGGACGCCGGCTAGCGCGCCTTGCACGTCCTCGACTTTGCACGCCACGTAGATGAAGTCCAGGCCCAGGGCATCAAAGGCGGCATTGTGGATCGCCGGCGACAGGCTGTGCCCAATCGGGTTGCCGATAACCGCGCATACCTGGGTGCGAAAGCCAAGAAATCGCAAGGTGTTCACGCAAACCCGTGTTATCCGGAAACTCGTGTCACGTTCTGCGCAGCATCGAGTCTTTCCTTTTGTTACGAAGAACTGGATCGCAGATCGCGCTTGGGCGGTGGGAGCGGTGGCGGTTGAGGGTCCGGAGAACGCGCCTGCGCGCGCCGGTGCGACTGCGGCGGGCGGCGGGTGAGGAGCAGTCAGGGACCGATCTGGACTACGCGGCCCTTGTCACGTAGCAATGGGACATCTCCGGCAGCGCTGAGGACGAAGCCAGCCGCCCGAAGCACGAGCGCACTCCTTTGTACACAGTGCGATGCGCCCTCATCTGTTTCGGGGCGATAACCGCCCATCCGTCCGCCCTGCGATGTCGCGTTTTTGTGTGCGGAGTAACAGTCGCATTCTGCCGTGTCCTGGCTCCGCGCCTTCTCCCCGTTGCTCAACAGTGCCCCTCCGTTGCTCTGTGCGCGCTAAGCGCCCGTGAAACCGCTCTGACGGGCTTATGAGCCTGTCCTCAGGCGTGACCCACGCCGACCGCGAGTTAGGCCCTAACTCGCGCCCCGCTTGAGCATGGACTGGCGTGATGCTGGCGCGCAGGGAACCCATCCTGACGCGCCGAACAGCGCTTCAGGTACGGACCTTTGTGTCCAGGCACGAGAACTATCGCAGGCTCGCGCGGACGGGGCAAGATGCACGAGTGGAGACACCGGAAGTGCAACTTGACTCACCCCCTGATCTGCCCCGGGGACGCTGAGGACCGACAACATGCCGCCGCTCGGCTGGGAGAAAGGAGGGGTTGGTGGGATCAACGATCACCTTGCTGACGACAGGCTTGCTCTTGGGACTGTCTGTTGTTCTTGCCGCGGGTCAGACGGCGCAGCAAGATAGCGAGCCACAGCCGTCTCCCACTGCGCGCACTTCGCAGGCCAGCGCCAAGGCGCTCTTTGAGGAAATCCATGTCGTGAAGAAGCCCAAGCAGCAGTACGGGTATCGCGGCTCGAACGGCGATCTCCTGCGGATGAAGGACGGGTCCATCTTATTCTGTTACACGGAGTCTGGCGACGAAGGCGGCATCATGGCCGTGAGGTCCTCCGATGAGGGCAAGACTTGGTCTCCGCCGTGGGTGGTTGTGCCTCAGCCGCATCCGCCCGCCCGAGGATACTACTGCCACCCCAGTTTGCTGCGGGTGCAGAACGACGAGATCCTTTTGGCCTACATCTACGCCACGTATCCCGCTACGCCCTATTACGCGAAGGTCTTCTACCGCCGCAGCGCGGACGAAGGGCAGACCTGGACGGAACAGTTTCTGGTGACTCCCTACCCCGGCTACACGCTGGTGCATAACGACAAGCTGCTGTCGCTGAAGGATGGCCGAATCATCGCCATGGCGGAGCACAAGGAGTACCTGCCCGGCACCGCGGACCACTCGGGCTACGTGGGCATGTCCTTTTACTCCGATGACAATGGGCACAGTTGGTATCCCAGCCAGAACAAAGTGGACCTGTACGGGGGACAAGGGATCGAAGTACAAGAGGCGGACGCGGCAGAGTTGCAGGATGGCCGGCTCCTGATGTTCGCCCGCACCTACAGTGGGCATCCGGTCCGGGCTTATTCGAGCGACCGAGGTGAGACGTGGTCGGAAGGCGAGCTGATCGAAGAACTGGAGATGCCCTCCGCTGGTATGCCCACCGTACGCAGGATCCCCCGGACCGGCGATCTGCTGTTTATCTGGAACAGCGAAGCCTCCGAGGGTCGCCGTTGCGCCCTGACCACGATGATCTCCCAGGATGAGGGCCAGACCTTCAGCCATAAACGGTTCATCGCGCGCGATCCCGATGACGACTTCGGCTATCAGTGCATTGAGTTCCTCGGTGATGACTTGGCGCTGCTGGCCTATCACAAGCGAGACGGGCTCTATGTGGCCCGGATCGGGATCGAGTGGTTCTATGGGGGATGAGTGCTCGAGCGCGACGGTCACCGCACCGAGGAGAACCACCATGTCCGGACTCTGGATCGCGATTGCCATGATCCTGATCATCGGCGTCGGCGCGGCGCACGCGCTGGAGGTCTCGCAGGCTGCACCGGCCACTGTCATCGCGGCAAAGGACGCCACGGTCGCGGAACAGACCGCGGCCCGGGAAGTCGCCGACTACCTGGGCAAGGTCACCGGCGCGAAGGTCGCCCTCATCACCGAGAACACCGCGCTCCCGCCCGGCAACCGGATCTTCGTCGGGCCGACCGCCGCGGCGGCGAAGCTCGGACTCGACCCCGCGAGCTTGGGCCCTGAGGAATGGATCGTCCGCACCGCGGGCGATGACCTCTACCTGGTTGGCGGCCGGCCTCGGGGCACGCTCTACGCAGCCTACCATTTCCTGGAGGACGTCGTCGGGGTGCGGTGGTGGACGCCGTGGGAGGAGACCGTGCCCTCCAGGTCTGTCCTGCAGGTGGGTCCGCTGAACCTGCGCGGCACCCCGGCCTTCCGCTACCGTGATATCTACATGCTGTACGGTCGCGATGGTGGACGGTTCGCGGCGCGCAATCGCCTCAACCGCCAGGGCGACGCCGCCATTGACAGCCGGTATGGCGGCGCCCTGAATTATGGTCCGCCGTACCATGTGCACACCGCGTCCCTGTACTTCCCGCCCAAAGAGTACTTTGCCCAGCATCCCGAGTGGTACTCGCTGGTCAACGGCCAGCGCACCGGAGACGGCGCGCAGCTCTGCTGGACGAACCCGGAACTGCGCCAGGCGCTCCTGGCGAAGCTGCTTGGCTACATCGAGACCTCCTGGGCCGCGGCCAAGGCCGCCGGCCTGCCGCCGCCGCTGGTCTTCAGCATCTCCCAGAACGACTGCGCCAATCCCTGCCAGTGCGATCAGTGCCAGGCCATCGCCAAGGCGGAGGGATCGGAGGCGGGGCCACTGCTGGACTGCGTGAACTGCATGGCCGACGCAGTGAAGGACACGTACCCCGGGGTGTTCATTGACACGCTGGCCTACCAGTACACCCAGCAGGCGCCCAGGACGATCAAGCCCCGCGACAACGTCATCATTCGCCTCTGCGACACCGAAGCCGACATGATCAAGCCGATCACCGCGCCGGAGAACAGCGCCTTCTCGGAGCACATACTGTCGTGGGCGCGCATCGCGAAGAACCTGCGCATCTGGGACTACGCTGTGACCTACGGCAGCCCCCAGGGGATGCCGCTGCCAACGACCCACACCTTCGGCCCCGACTACCGGTTCTATGCCGCGCACAACGTGGAGGGCGTGTTCACCGAGCTCGAGTATGAGATCCTGGCCGACATGCGCGACTTCAAGATCTGGTGCATGATGAAGACGCTGGAGGACCCCGCGGCCGACTACGAGAAGCTCACCGACACGTTCACGGATGGGTACTACGGCCCCGCGGGCGCGGCGATCAAGCAGTACCTGCGCGCCCTCGAAGCCGAAGCCACACTTCGCAAGAGTTCCTCCACCTGCTGGCACGGCTCGCCGATGCAGCTCACGTACCTCAACCTGAGCTTCGTCACCCGCGCCCAGCGGCTGTTCGACGACGCGGAGCGGGCGATCGAGGGCGATGCGGTGCTCACGCGGCGCGTGCGTCACGCCCGGCTGTCACTGGACCGGGCGACGATCGCGGCGTACCCGAAGCTGGTGTCCGAGTGGCAGAGCCAGGGCGGCGACGCGGAGCGGTTCCCCCTTGACCGGGAGGCCGTGGCCCAGCGGGCGCTCGAGACCTGGAACGCCCAGATTGACATGCGCATTCCGGCGCAGCAGCGCGATGCCGAACGGCTCGCGGCGGAAGGCGAGATCAAGCGCTTCTCGATGGTGCCGGGGAAGCTTGGCTTGCCGAAGAAGTTCCGGAACTATCCCCGGGGGTCGGTGTATGACTACACGGCGATCATGACCCGAAACTGGGCCAACATCGTGAAGGTGGTCAAGGACCCGGAGGCCGAAAGCGGCATCACGAATCGCCTGGACCTCACCGCGCCGGAGGTGGACAAGGCCGAGCGCTACGTGCTGCCGATGCCTTGGGGGCTGTACGGCACCGCCGACAAGAAGTCCATGGACGGCCAACCGATCAAGCCCGAGGACATCCCGGGACCGGGCTACCACTGGTACAAGATGGGCACCTTCCCGGTGGCACCGGCCTACTACATGTACTTCTTCTGGAGCTGGATCATCCAGTTGGACATCGACAATGCGTTCGACCCGGCCAAGCCGGACCAGAAGTTCGAGTTCTGGGCGCGGGTGAAGTTCGAGGGGCCTCGCTTCCCACATGCCAGGCCAGGGGACACGGACGCCATCTGCGTCGAGCGCGTGGTGCTGGTCACAACCCAGTAACCGAGCGACCGGAAGCGAGAACGAAAACGGGGTGGGATCACAGGGCCCCGTGACGTCCCACGAATGGCGCGCGAGCTTGAGGAAGCCCGTTCCTGCCAATCGTCAATGGAACAGCGCGCGGCGATCGGTGCCTTGGGCCGGCGTCCCTGTGCTGCCGTACGGTGCCGCGTGAGATTCCTACTGAGACCCCCTGTGCATGTCAAATCGCAATGAGACACGTTGTGCTTGTCAGGGACCTGTGAAGCCGGCCTGTATGCTCTGGTTCGAGTCTTGGGGAGAACCGGATCCCCGGCAATCCGCTGACCAGGCACGGCAGCTCTCCCGGTCGCGGGACGGCATGCACTTATCCGTTCCGGGCCGATAACCGTTCATCCGGATGCGCTTCCGTAGCCCTCTTCCCGTCTTGATGTCCAATCTGATGGATCTAGAAGCGACCTGACGACTGCATCTTGGAGCACTCCGCCCGCCCTCGCCGGCTTGTGCCAGCCCCGCCCGGCGCCCAATGTCGGGCCGAGGACGTGCAACAGCGCCTGGCGCAGGATTATGCAGGCACGACGAGAATGGTTTCCTGCGGGAATCACGCAGTATCGAAATCCGTGACGGATGACAAGGAGCCTATGCCATGTATCACACCGCCGATTGCGGCCTGGCCCTGATTCTGATCCTGATGCTTGCAGTGTCCACGTCGAGCGCCGCGGAGATCGATCTTTCGCGGGCGGCTGTCGTCGCCGTCTCGCCGGGCACGGTTCCCGCCAAGGCGGCAGCGATGGTCAGCGATGAAATCGAGAAGCGGACCCGGTTGACGCTGGAAATCGTCTCGGCGATTCCCGGCGGCGAGCGGCCCCTGATCGCGATCGGTACTGCGCGCGACCTCGCCAGCAAAGGCCTCAACCCACCGTCGGGACTGGAGGTTCCGCAGAGACCCGACGGCTATGCCTTGTGGGTCGAGGGCGGCCGGCGCCGCAGCGCGACGATCTGCGTGGCGGGTTACGATAACCGGGGCGCTTTGTTCGGCGCGGGACGTCTGCTGCGGCTGCTCGAGATGGGCCGTGACAAGCTCGCGCTCGACGAGGGCGTCAAGCTGGCGACGGCGCCGCACACCCCGCTGCGCGGCCACCAGTTCGGTTATCGTCCCAAGACGAATTCGTACGACGGCTGGACGCTTGCGATGTGGGAGCAATACTATCGGGACATGGTTGTGTTCGGCATGAACGCGATCGAGTTGATCCCGCCCCGCAGCGACGACGCCAGCGACAGCCCGCATTTCCCCAAGCCGCAGATGGAGATGATGATCTCAATGTCGCGGCTCGCCGATGAGTACGGCCTGGATGTGTGGATCTGGTACCCGGCGATCGACGGGGACTACACAGATGCGGCAACGGTGCAGGCGGCCCTCAACGATCGCGAGGAAGTCTTTGAGAAACTGCCGCGCGTGGACGCCGTGTTTGTCCCCGGCGGCGATCCCGGCGACACCCGCCCGGATATCCTTCTGGTCTTGATGGAGAAGACCAAGCAGGTTCTCAATCGATATCATCCCGAGGCTCAAATCTGGGTTTCGCCCCAGGGATTCGATCGCCCGGGAAGAGACCGTGTCGGCTGGCTGAAGATGTTCATCGATATTCTTCAGACACAGCAGCCCGAGTGGCTTGACGGCGTGGTCTTCGGGCCGCAGGTCGAGATGAGCCTGCCCGAGCTCAGAAAGGCGGTGCCGGCCCGCTACCCCATCCGCCGCTATCCGGATATCACGCACAGCATGAGCTGCCAGTACCCCGTGCCGGGTTGGGACCCAGCCTTCAGGCGCACTGAAGGTCGCGAGCCCATCAATCCGCGCCCCATGGGCTACGCGAAGATTTTCCGGGATCTCCAGCCGTACTCCTACGGATACATTACCTACAGCGAAGGCTGCAACGACGACGTCAACAAGGTTGTCTGGAGTTGCCTCGGCTGGGATCCTGCCATGAGCGTCGCCGATATCCTGAGAGAATACAGCCGCTACTTCATCAGTCCACGCTTTGAGGATAGGTTCGCTCAGGGCTTGCTCGGGCTTGAGGAAGACTGGGAAGGCCCGCTGCTCGAGAACCAGGCGGTGGGCAAGACGCTGGGCGTTTTCCAGGCCATGGAACGGGAGGCGACACCTCAGGAACGGCTCAACTGGCGCTTTCAGCAGGGGCTTTACCGCGCGTATTACGACGCCTACATTCAGCGTCGCCTGGTCCGCGAGACCAACGTCGAACGGCGCGCGCTGGAAGACCTGAAGAGCGCCCCCCAGGTAGGTGCCGACGCGGCGCTGGACAAGGCGGAGGCGACTCTGGACCAAGCATCGGCGGACCCCGTCGCGACCTACTGGCGCGCCCGAGTCTTTGAGATGGCCGAGGCCTTGTTCCAAAGCATCCGTATGCAGCTCAGCGTCGAGCGTTACAAGGCGATCCATGTCAGCCGAGGGGCGAATCTGGACGCGATCGACACGCCCTTTACTCGTGCCTCCTGGTTGAGGGAGGAGTTCGACAGGATCCGTGGGCTGGGCTCTGAGCAGCAACGGCTAGAGGCTATCGCGAAGATCGCGGACTGAGGCCTGATTGCCCCGGCATTCACGCAACCCGGTTCCGTGTGTGAGGACACAGGCCTGGCAGTGGCGCCTGTCTCGTGCGCCTTTGCGGTTCTGATAGCTCTCATCCGTTCCGGGACGATGACTACTCATCCGTCTGCGCGGGTCGGTAAGACATGTTGCCCGTGTCAAATGGCAATGAGACATCCCCGGACGCCTTCGCTGCTTCTCGCTCAGCAGCGCCGTGTGTAGACGGAAGTGTGCTGCCGGAAACTAGCGCCGGTCGCTGTTCAGGCGAACCAGAGCCCGGCCCGCCTGCCCCGAGCGGGTCTCATTGGCGCCGACACCCGCAGGGAAGTCAGGGCCTTGCCGCATCATTCGCGTTCGACGGTGGTCTCCAGGGACACCACTTCTCCCCGCGCGGTAGATACAACTATCCGACTTGCGTGACCACCCGTAGCTTCGGCAAACAGCACCTGCACGGCCGGGTCAGGCAGCTCCGCCGTCCAGATCTCCTTTCCGTCGTCGGCCCGCCTGGCGTAGAGGTGATTGCCGACGGCGAAGAGGAAGGTCGCGCCGTCCTTGCCCCCTAAGTCGACAGCCAGGGCATTGCTGACCGATTGGCCGACGAGTGGCGCGCTCCAGCGGAGGCTGCCATCTTTGCCATTGACGGCGCGAAAACCGTCAGGATAGCCTGCCCCGCCGATGACCGCTTCGCCTCCCGCCAGGTGGGCGACTGCCGGCATGGCACTGCTCCCGCGGTTCTTGTCGCTGTGCCAAAGCATCCTCAGCTCGCCATGGTCGTACTTGAAGGCCGACAGCAGGTCGCTGTTGGCCGCCCAGATGATCTCGTGTCGGCCGTCGGCATCCAAATCTGCGGTCAAGGGAACGCCGCCGATCACCCAGAAGCCGCCGGGGATATCCGCCTCCGGAACGGGTCCCAGGTTGTAGACCGCCTTTATCCCCCCGGTCGCGCCGTCGGTAACGGACAATTCGGCGGGGTAACAGAGAATCAGCTCATCGCGCCCGTCTCCATCGACATCGGTGGCGGCGAAGGCACCGCCGCCGAACGCTCGCGTGTGAGGCGGGTCCGTCACTTCGAGCACGTCCCGGTGCCAGATCGTCTGTCCGGTCCTCCCGTCGAGCAGGAAGGTCTCGTCCGAGTGCATGAGAGAGCGAGCGAGGGTAACAGCGACGTCAAGGCGATCGCGGGAGCGGAAACGACCGGTCACCCAGTACGTCATCCCGCCGCCGCTGAAATTCGGGAATATCTTGCTCCAGCGTTCCTTGCCGTCGAGGCCCAACGCGACCAGGTTGGCCGCGCCGTCTGGCGCATCCCGCACCAGCAGCACTTCCCCGACTCCGTCGCCGTCCAGATCAGCCGCCTCCGGGCTAACCGACCGCTTCTCTCCTCTTAGGTGGGACAGGCGCCCATCAATCGTTTTGGAAATCCTCAGTTCACCGTCCTTCTCCGTCAGCAGATGGAGCCGGTGAAGAACGTCTCCGGCGACTAACGCCGGCTCGCCGGGTCCGTTCTCGACCAATGTGAGGGAAGGATAGGAATCCCACCACCGCAGGCAGGACCAAGCGATCTCCCCCCCTGCTCCCGCAAGCTCCAGGTGCGTTCTACCTTGCGACCGAACCTTGAGCAGCACCTGTCGCTGCTCCGGCCCCACCGCCAGGACCTCCAGAGCGCCGCGCCCGCGCAATTCGGCCTCCCAGTTCCTGCGCGGCTGAAGCCCTGCGCCGACCTCCCATGCCTCCAACTGCTCGCCCGCGCCATCGGGGCGACTGATGTAGAACTCGACCCCTGCGGCCGTCCGGCGCATGGCCAGAGGATAATCCACGCTGTCGGGGCCGCCGCCCACTCCTGCGCTCCACCAGCGATCAAGCGGTTGCTGCTGCGGAGGATGGAAGCTGAATCTCGCCCGTTCCGTTCGCCAAAGCACCTGCGCCGGCTGTCCGGCGCGCAGCTTGACGATCTCCAGCGGCGAATAGGTCGGCTCTGCGCGAGAGGGGAGGACTTTGCATAACAGCGCCTTACCACTGCTGCCCTCCGAGTCGATTAGCTCGCAAAGGTAACGGTCGGGCAGATCAACCGTCACGGTGCCGGTAAGCAGGTCGTAGCCCGTCACGTGCCAACGTTGGTCGCCAATGTCATTGAAGACACTCAGCAGAATCTCTTGACGCCCATCGCCGTCGACGTCAGCGACCGGCTCGGGGATGACGCGATCGATGCTGTAGCGTCGATCGATGCCCTGATCCGATTGCGGATCGAAAAGATGAATCCAAACCAGTTGCAGCGCCTCCCCGTCATAGGAAACAACATCGACGTGGCCCGAGAAGATGCCGACGAGCACGAAAAGCGTGCCCTTGCCTGTCGGATTGAGGTGGGCCGCGAAGAACCCGTAATAGCGGTGATGCCCCGGCCATCTGCGATACGTAAGCTCGGCCTTGCGTCTGCCGGTCGCGGAATCGATGATGGAGATGCCGCCGGCGCGGGACACGGCGATCTCCCTCTGCCCGTCGCCGGCGAAGTCGCCCGCCAACACGTAGGGACGATAGAAGGGGTGCATCCCGTCTTCCGGTTCGGACTCCCAGACGAGTCGAGGCTTGTCCGGGCCGTTTTCGTAGGAGTAGAGCCCCAGGATGGCGCCTTGATCCCAGGTTCCGTTCCAGCGCCACGTCAGCTTCTGTGCGCCCTTGCCTCCCGTCAGAGAAGGGAGCCAGCGCTCGTAGAATTGCCACTCCACTTGCTGGCGATCGCCTTCCCCCATGACATCCACCAGCGGATGCTCCATGTCCCAGGCCGCCCTGGTCGCCGCATCCCAGGGGATGCTTTCCGCGCTTCCGTGCTGGGGCTCGAGATCGAAACTGCCTTTTCCCCCGCCAGGAGTAGTCCTGATGAAAAACTCCTGCTGGCCGAGAAAGAGCCGCGACTTCATTCTTGGCGCCCTTGAACCCCAGCTCTGATCGGACGTGGCTGCAAGGCAACTCCCGGTCAGCAGCACGGCCGCACAGACGCCGACGACAAGCTGGTTCACTCCTTGCCTCCTGTGCCCCCCGAATAACGCCGTCGGGGCGAATCTTGACGGCGGTCTGATGGCCTTTCCTTCCGCTGCGTGGCCCTGCCATCCTGCGTTTCATGGACTCCGGTGGCAGTCTATTCTCGGACGTCTCTCGTGTGCCGGTTTCATCGGCGGCTGACCACTACATTTGGTGACACACGCCCGTTTGCATACGGCGCCCGCGGCAATGCGCGTAGGCAGATAGACGTGGCCTCAATCACGCTTGACACCCACACCGAGGCCGTTGCCAGAACCTTCCCCCAAAAAGGACTCTTGACAACGGCTGGACGAGGAGGTATCATACCAACACCGGTGGGGGTATACACCGGCCGGGGTATAGACCAGCAGGAGCAGGGCCAGTCGCCGTGGACGAACGCACACGCTTCGCCGGAAATCTCGCGCGCCGTGTCGCAATCATCGAAGGACAGCTCAAAGGAATCGAGCGTCTGGTGCAAACACGGGATATTTCGCAGGCTATCACGCAGTCTGCTGCGGCGCGAAACGCCGTGGAGAGCATGCTCAAAGTTGTCCTTCAAGCCTCCATTGCGGGCAGGTTCGCCATGATGCCTAAGGAATCCCCAGAGGACGCGTTCAAGCGCGGTCTCGAACGGGCCATGACGCAATGGCACTCGCCCTGCGAAGCGCCGAGCAGGCTGCCTGCGAGCACTCCCGACGAGGCAGGTTCGACGGCGGTTCGGCGTTGTGTTGTCGCGGTCCAGGACCGCCTGCGGAATATCAGCTTTGCCCTTGAGGGAGACAATTACCTTCGCGCGTTGCCCGAACTGGGTTGTATGGTCTGCGAACTCGACGAGGCGATCAACATGATGCTGTACGAGTTCATCAAGGTCCGCATGGCCGGAAAACGCGGGTCGAAAAAAACGAGAGATGCGTTCGAGCAATCAGTGGCGCACGCGCTGAAATTCTGGCGCATCCCTGAGCCTCAGTCTGCTCGGGCGACGCCTGCGCAGGCCGGCAGAAGAATCCTCGTGGTGGACGACGACCCCGATGTAGTGCGCTATCTCACGCACGTATTGGGGCGGCGCGATTACAGCGTCGTCTCGGCCTCAAGCGCGGAAGAGGCGATGCGACAGGTAGAGGCGCATAGGCCGGACTTGATTGTACTGGACATCATGATGCCCAAGGGCACTGAGGGATTCCATTTTGTTTGGACCCTGAGAAGCCGACCGGAGCCGGAGTTGCGCACGATCCCCATTGTTGTGATTTCCGCCATCCACGACACGACCAATCTACGGTTCTACCCCGAGCAAACCGATGGCTACCACGGGCCAGGGGAGTTCCTGCCTGTGGAGGCTTTTATCGACAAACCTGTGCAGGAGGAGGATCTGCTTCAACACGTGGAGCGCCTGCTGAAGCGCGCAGGGCGCGGCGTAAGCACGGACTCGGGGAAGGGCGAAAGCAGTGGGCAAGCCTGATACCTCCCAAGCGATCCGCCAGGCCTCCTCTCTCGGGAAGAGGGTGTCGTGGCTGATAAGCCTGCGCTGGCTCGCGATCATCAGCGTGTTGGCGATCGTGACAGTCGCTGCGCGGGTCTTTGACGTGCGCTTGCGGTTGAGGGAGTTGTTTGCCATAGTCGGCTTGATGGCCGTTCTCAACATCGTCTTCTTTGTGGTGTGCAGAGTTCTCCGCGTCACGGAGGACAGAGTCGGTGGCAAGGCGAGGCTTCTCGCCAATGCGCAGATTACCGCTGACCTGGTCGTGCTGGCCGCTTTGATCCGCTACACCGGCGGGATCGAGAACCCGTTCGCGTTCTACTTCATCTTCCACATCATCGTGTCTGGGACTTTGCTGCCGCCGAGAGACGCGTGGCTCCAAGCTGGCGTAGCGACCGCACTCTTCTGTGGGATGGTCGAACTCGAACGATCCGGCGTGATCAGCCACTACCACGTGCCGGGGTTGGCTCCCTTGGGCCTGTATCGCAATTCCCTCTATGTGACGGCAACCGTTGCGGCATTTGCGAGCACCATGTGCCTGGCGGCATTCACGGCTATTTCGGCTACCCGGTTGGTTAGGGTGCAGCAGCGGGAGAGCGCGGACCTCATCCAGCAGTTGCAGCAGGCCTACAGCAAGCTGGGCGAGCTTGAACGATCCAAGTCGCGATATATGCGTCGGGTTTCGCACGAACTCCGCGCGCCGCTTGCCGCCAGTCAGAACCTGCTGACGATGGTGGAAGAGAGTCTGACCGGCGAAGGGAGCAGCGGCGAGCGCGAGTTGGTGGGCCGGGCGGTGAAGAGGACCGACCAGGCTCTGAAACTCGTGAGCGACTTGCTGATACTGGCTCGAAGTCAGGAAGCGAGATTTGCCGTAGGGATGAGAGCGGTTTCGCTGTCGCGCGCGATCAGGGAGGTGTCCGCATCGCTGCAGCCGCGCGCGGATAAGGCCGAGGTCGCATTGGCGGTAGATTGTCCGCTGGACCTTCCGCTCGTGTCGGGCGACCGAGAGAGCTTGGAACAGCTCATTACGAACCTGACGTCCAACGCGATCAAATACACCCCCAAGGGCGGACGCGTGAGCGTCAGCGCGGCGGCGCAGGGAGGGAGCATTACGCTCAGCGTGTCGGACACCGGCATCGGCATTTCGGAAGAAGACCTGCCATGCGTATTTGACGAATTCTACCGAGGCAAGAACGCCCGCGAGTTCGACGAGCAAGGGACCGGCCTCGGACTGTCTATCGTGAAGAGCATCGCAGATACCCACGGCGCGAAGGTTCACGTTGAGAGCGTCCTTGGGCAGGGAACGACGTTCGTCATCACCATGGCGAGAGCAGGCGCGCGGGCCGCATAATAGAGGAGGCGGCAATGGCAAGCACCGACGTTTCGGCGACGACTGCCGAGGAACTGAGCGGCCTCTTCCTCCGGGAGCTTCGCTTGGTTCCGGAGTGGGAGAAGATCAAGGCGTGCATACAGTGCGGAACCTGCACGGCTTCCTGTCCCACGAGTTGGGCCATGGACATCAAGCCGCGGGAGATCATTGGGTTGTTTCGCGCCCGCAGGCTGGACAAGGTCCTGCGATCGAACACCATCTGGATATGCGCTTCGTGCTATTCGTGCGTGGTGCGATGCCCCAGCGGGGTAAAGGTGTCGGACCTGATGTATGCCTTGAGGTCGGTTGGGATAAAGCGCGGCCTGTTTCCTAAGGGAGAGAAGTATCCGGCCTTGGCGCAAGCGTTCGCCAAGGTAGTGGACAAGTACGGCAGGAACGCGGAGTCGGAAATGCTGACGCGATTCTACCTGGGATCCAACCCGCTTGGCTTGGGGAAGCAGCTTTCGTTGGGATTCCAAATGCTCCGCCGCGGGCGTTTGGCTCTGTTGCCGAAGGGCATTCGGGGTCGCGAGGATATCGGGAAGATGATGGCCGAACTGGAACGGGAGGATCGCGGATGAAAGAGTATACGTATTATCCCGGCTGCAGCGCGGAAGCGAGTGGCCGGCCTTCAAATGTCTCGGCGCGCAATGTGGCGCAGGGGCTGGGGATCGGTCTGATCGAGCTGTCGGATTGGAACTGCTGCGGGGCGACGACCTATCTGTCGGTGGATGGGGAACGGGCTATGGCTTTGTCGGCGCGAAACCTTGCCCTGGCGGAGAAGGAGCGCAGGGACCTGGTGGCGATCTGCAGCGGCTGCTTCTCGGCGATGAACAAGGCGAACCACCGAATGGCAGATAGCGGAGAGCTCAAGGGCAAGATCGATCGGGCGCTCGACGCCGCGGGCCTGGAATACGACGGCACGACGCGAGTGCGCCACTTGCTGGATGTCTTCGTCAACGACGTCGGAGAAGACGCGATCCGCGACAAGGTCGAGAAGCACCTGAAGGGGCTGAGGGTCGCGGCCTACTGCGGCTGCCTGTTGGGCCGGCCGAAGGGGATGTTCGACGATCCCGAGTTCCCGACCTCGCTGGATCGCGTTCTGTCGTGGCTGGGGGCGGAGCCGGTGTGGTATCCAGTCAAAGCCAAGTGCTGCGGCGGGATGCTTATGACGTCCCAGTCCGAGGTGTGCGAACGGCTTGTGGAGAGATTGCTATCACTGGCCGTGGAAGCGGGCGCGGAGTGCGTAGCCACAATCTGCCCGTTGTGTCAGATCAACCTGGAGTGCTACCAGAAGCGGATCAACAAAGCATTTGGAACCCGGCTGGACGTGCCGGTCCTCTACTTCACCCAGCTCATGGGACTCGCGATGGGCATGGGCGAGAAGGAACTGCATTTGAGCGAGAACTTGACGCCGAGCGAGGCGGTGGCAGCTCGGTGCTGAGGAGGATGCAGGTGCAGGAGAGAGTCGGAGTCTACGTGTGTCACTGCGGGACGAACATCTCTCAGACGGTGGACGTTGCGGAGGTCGTTAAGTTCGCTGGCGGTCTAGAACGGGTGGCAATCGCGCGGGACAACAAGTATGTGTGCTCGGACCCCGGGCAGGAGATGATTAAGAGCGACATAAGGGAGCTCGGGCTGAACCGAGTGGTCGTCGCGTCCTGCTCGCCACTCATGCACGAGCCGACCTTCCGCCGCACCTGCGAAGAAGTCGGCCTGAACCAATTCCTGTTCCAAATGGCCAACATTCGCGAACAGTGTTCTTGGGTGACGGCGGACCGAAAAGAGGCGACGCAAAAAGCCAAGAAGCTGGTGAACGCAGCTGTCAGGAGGGTGCTGCTCCAGGAGCCCTTGGAGACGAAGGAATCTCCGGTCAACTCCGCCACGCTTGTGGTCGGGGCGGGAATCGCGGGTATCGAGGCCGCGCTGAAGATAGCGGCAGCCGGCAACGCAGTCTACCTGGTGGAACGGGAGCCGACCATCGGCGGACAGATGGCCAAATTCGACAAGACATTTCCCACGCTGGACTGCGCCGCCTGCATACTGACGCCGAAGATGGTCTCCGTGGCGAGGGAAGCCAACATCCACCTGCGCACCTACGCCGAGGTCGAATCCGTCTCCGGCTACGTCGGCAGCTTCAAGGTGAAATTGAGGAACAAGGCCAGGTATGTGGATCTGGACAAATGCACGGGCTGCGGAGTGTGCTGGTCGAGGTGCCTCGGAATGAGAGTTCCTTCCAAAAGGGTGATCAGGAAGGGCGCTCTGTTGATCAACCACCCCGGGGGTGAATGATGGAAGCGATAGACCTGAGCCGCGCCGATGAGGTTCTGCAGCCTTATCGCGGTGACAAGAGCGCTTTGCTCAAGGCGTTGCAGGCCGTCCAAGCGGAGTACAACTACCTTCCGAAGGAGGCCCTGGCGCGAGTCGCGGAATGGCTGGGCGTGCCGTTGAGCGAGACCCTTAGGGTCGCGACTTTCTACAAGGCGTTCAGTTTGGAGCCCCGCAAGAAGTATTGCGTCAACGTGTGTTTGGGCACCGCATGCCACGTTCGGGGGTCTGCTCGCCTGCATGCAAAGGTGGAAAGCGAGCTCGCGATGGGCGCCGGGGACCTCTTCTCGTTGGAGCCGGTTCGATGCGTCGGCTGTTGCAGCATGGCCCCGGTTCTGCGGATTGCGAACGACACTTACGGCAGAGTGAGGCTGGATAAGGTCTCCGGCATGCTTCGCCGCTATCGGGAGGAGGGCAAAGAGTGAGGATAACCACGCAAGCCGACCTCGCCGAGGCGAGAGAAGCGGGCCTGAAATCCCTATATCCGGAGAAGCTCAAACTAAGGGTCGGCATGGGGAGCTGCGGCCTTGCAGCCGGCGCGCAAGCCGCATACGAGGCGTTGGCGCAGGAGGCGGAGGCTCGCGCAGTCGATCTTGAGATCGCCCGCGCTGGGTGTGTAGGCTACTGCGAAGAGGAACCGCTGGTGGACGTGCTGCGGCCTGGCTGGCCGAGAATCGTGTACGCTCGGATGACCGCCGACAGAGCAGGCGCGCTCATACGCGACCTCGACCGCGGGCGAATCCGCAAGGATTGGGCGCTGTGCAGGATGGAAGAGGATGAGTATCTGACCCTGGGAGAAACCAGGGCCTACCCTCTCAACGGCGTTCCTGCAGAGGTCAACGAGATTCCCCGGTACCAGGAAGTTCCATTCTTCGGTAAGCAGCGGAAGATCGTTCTCAGAAACTGCGGCTTCATAGACCCGACAAACATAGACGAGTACATTGCCCGAGGCGGTTACCACGCGTTGGGCTTGGCGCTCGCTCGTTCGCCGGAGCAAATCATTCGGGAGGTCAGCGAATCGGGGCTTCGAGGCAGAGGCGGGGCCGGGTTCCCCACGGGCAGGAAGTGGAGCGCGTGCCGCGCGGCCGAGGGCGACGTCAAGTATGTGGTCTGCAATGCGGACGAAGGCGACCCCGGCGCCTACATGGATAGAAGCGTCCTCGAAGGCGATCCCTACAGCGTGCTCGAGGGAATGGTGATCGGCGGCTACGCCATCGGCGCGAAACAGGGCTACGTCTACGTGCGCGCCGAGTATCCGCTGGCAGTAGAGACGTTGGAGAAGGCGATGCAGACCGCCGGGGAGCGGGGACTGCTCGGCAGGGACATAATGAGCTCCGGCTTCGATTTCACGATAGAAATTGTCCGCGGGGCGGGAGCATTTGTGTGTGGTGAGGAAACGGCTCTGCTCGCGTCCATTGAGGGCCGGATTGGCGAGCCAAGGCAGCGGCCCCCATATCCGGCTCAGAAAGGACTGTGGGGCAAGCCCACTTGCATAAACAACGTCAAGACGTGGGTCAACGTTCCCGCCGTGATCGCGCGCGGCGCGAGTTGGTTCTCAGGTCTGGGGACCGAGAGAAGCAAGGGAACAATGGTCTTCTCGCTGGTTGGCAAGGCCAAGAACACGGGGTTGGTGGAAGCGCCGATGGGGATGTCGCTCCTGGAGCTTATCTACGACATCGGCGGCGGCATA